>NZ_JABXYW010000001.1:0-10458 GCF_013394785.1 Capnocytophaga sp. oral taxon 903
TCACATACTCCGCTCTCGCGGACTTCCTCAATGAGGGGGAATGTAGTGACGGAAAAGGGAAGTAATGACGGGGGACGAATGACGAATGATGAAAAGTGGAGCGATGAAAAAGTTTATAGCAAATAGCTATAAAATAGAAAAAGCTACCCCTCAAAGGTAGCTTTTTCTGTCTAAGCAATAAAAATTATGTTATGAAAGATGTTATTTTATACTTTCGCCGGCTACTTTGCTCCAGCCTGGATTTTGATAGATTACTGAACCATCTAAATTGGCTTGATTTTGAGAAGTAAGACGGAAGGCGTCCATAGGGATTGGCTCGAAATAATGAGCGTCATTCCACTTATAACCATCGTAATAGAGATTGTTCACTTTATTGCGTTGGTAAGGACGCAAGTAGACGCTGTTGGATTGTGGGTTTACATTTCCTTTATCGGTGTCGCTTACTACTAATTTGGAAGTGCCATCTTGGTTTTTATACCAATCTTTCATAGTTCCCCAAATTTTGAATCCTTCGACAATATAAGGAGTGTTTTTGATCTGTTCCATAGAACGCCAACGTTTTAGGTCAGCCCAACGCATACCCTCGGCAATAAACTCGTTACGACGTTCGCGACGGATATTGTAAAGCGTTGTATTCACCAAAGTTCCTGCGGAGTAAGCTCCCCAGTCGCCAAGTTTTTCTTTCTCCATATCGGTAGCATAGATGGTTTTTTGGAAATCGGGATCTACGTTAGCACGTGTTCTAAGAGCGCGCCAATAGGTTTGAGAAGAGCCATCGAGGGTACCATCGAGGAGATATTGAGCTTCCATATAGTTGAGTAAAGCTTCGGCACCACGAAAAACAATAGAGCCTGTAATACCGTGGTCGTGAGTAGTGGCATCGGCTTCTGAATAGTTCAACCCTTTTTTCACACGATAGCCTGTGGTAGCACGGGTTTCGGCAGGGTTAAGGATTTCGGGCACAGGGGCTTTTACAGGAGTCCCTTCGTGGTAATACAAGGTGTCGTTATCTAACTTAGTGAAGAGACGCAAGCGGTCGTCGCGTTTTTCTATTGTATTGAAAAGAGTCTCATCGCCTAAATAGCCTGATCCTGATGCATAGATGGGCAAGCCGTTTTTCATTAGGTAAGAGTCTACGAGCCCTTTGGTATAGCCAGAGCCACCTCCGTTACGAGCTAATTCCATTTGGATATTATGCGTTTGTTCAGTTTTAGAATATTTACGCCAGAAGATAACCTCGTCATAAGATTCCATATTATCATCGGCAAACATCATAAAATAGCGATTCTTAATAGCCATACTGGCATCGCGAGCTACACGCACGCCAGAGTTAGGGGTAAGGTTATTTACCATCTTATCGGCGACTACTTTAGCAGCGTTTTTGGCTTCGGTAAGGAAGAACTTAATTTCATCATCGATATTGATACTGAAGTTACTCAAATAGCTTGCTTGAGCACCAGGCCAGCCAGCTCCTCCTGGCACTTGGGCAGTACCTTTGTGGTATTTAAGCCAAGTACCTTCGTAGAGTGCTACACGAGACTTGAGGAGATAAGCAGCGTTGAGATTGATGCGATTTTTGCCATTAGGGGTACTTTCGCTGAGCAGGGCGATGGCTTTGTCTAAATCGGAAAGGATAAAGCGAGCGACCTCATTTTGAGGACGGCGCTTACTTTGCTCAGTTAAGATAGCGTTCTCGTCGGGCAACACTTCAGTAATGATGGGGAAGTCGCCAAAGTTTTGGAGTCTTACGAAATAGATTTGTGCTCTGAGCGCATAGACTTCTCCTATACACTGCTTAATATTAGCAGGACTTCCTTTAATTTCATTGGCTTCGTATTTAGGAAGTACTTTCTCAAAGAAGTAGTTGCACTTTCTGATAGACTCGAAATTCCATTCTTTACTAGTACTAGGCACACGCCATTCACCGGGTAAGAATCGAGCATTACCAGCTGGGGCAACTTGGTTATCGGTTGCATCGTCCGATTTGAAGACGGAAAGCCCGTATTGTCCTGGTGGAATAGTAGAGAAACTTACATCGGGATAGAGGTTGATAGCATAAGAGAGTAAGTCGCTTTCGGTATTAAAGAAGTTATCGGGGGTTACTTTATCCAAAGGCTCTCTATCTAAGAACTTATCGCAAGAGGCGAGTAATACTCCTGCTGATAAAGCTATATATTTTAAATATCTTTTCATAGTTTACTAAAATTAAAGAGTTATATTTAAACCAATTGCCCAAGTTTTTGAGATAGGATAAGTTTTAGCACCTTCGTCGCCATAACCGATACCTAACATTTCGGGGTCGTAAAGTTTACTGAGCTTGGTAAAGGTGAGGATATTTTCACCTGAAATATAGACACGTAAGTTACTAATGCCTATTTTCTCACTTACTTCTTGGGGGATCGTATATCCGAGCTGTATGTTTTTCACCCTTAGATAAGCGGCATTTTGCAAATAGCGGGTTTGTGTATGGCGGTTTCTACCTGAATCCCAGTCGGGACGAGGATAGTAAGAGTCGAGATTTTGTCCTAATGGGTGATTAGGGTCATTGCGGAAATAGTCCAAATGTTCTTTAAAGACTACGGTTTGCCACTTACCGCCACTTGCTCCCCAGAAGTAAGAACCACTGGTGGCAAAGTCGCGTTTGCCTACCCCTTGCAAGAAGAGACGGAAGTCGAACCCTTTGTAAGAGGCATCGAGGGTTATACCATAGTTATATCGAGGGGTTTTGTTACCTATAATAGAAAGGTCGCCAGAGTCATCGACAGTGTTTTTACCGTTAGATATTTTACCGTCGCCATTAAGGTCTTCGTACATAATATCGCCCGCACTCCAGTTACTTCCTAACTGACTTTGGTTTACCTTAGCTAAATGAGCGTCCATTTCGGCTTGTGTTTTGGCAATTCCTTTGGTGGTATATCCCCAGATATCACCATCATAACGACCCTCGTACCAATTATCTCTTTTGTCACCTAAACTCTTAGAAGGGTTAGGGTATTTAAGGATTTTCTGACGAGAGTCGGCAAGGGTAAAGGTAAGACCATAGCGAAAGTCTTCACCGATTTTGTCTTTCCAGCTGAGCATTACTTCAAAACCACGGCTTTCCATATCGGAGTTATTAGTTTTGGGGACTGCTGCGCCAAGGGTTTGAGGTAGCTCGGGAGCAGGTCCTATCATACCGTAAGTGGCACGGACAAAGTAATCGAACGTGAAGTTCAAACGATTTTTAAGAGCGGTTACATCGAGACCTGCATTCCAAGAACGTACGGTTTCCCAGCCGTAAGTAGTACTGATAAGTGCAGGTATACCAGCAATATTAGGGCGAGATTCTCCTAAAACCCACTTACCTTCATTGGTTTTGTAATCGATTATAGTATAAAGAGGATACCAGTTTTTGGTATTTTGGTTACCCAATTCACCCCAAGAGCCTCTAATCTTGAAGGTGCTCACATAGTCGCGATAGGGTTCCCAGAAGTTTTCTTGAGCTACGTTCCAACCAGCAGAGAAAGAAGGGAAGAAGCTCCAACGTTGATTGCGCAAGAAGCGAGAAGTACCATCATAACGACCATTTACCTCTAACAAATATTTACCTTGGTAATCGTAGTTGATACGACCAAAGAAACCTAAGGTAGCCCAATGGCTATAACCTCCTTTGGTTACTTCTTTACCAGAAGCGGTATTTAGAGTAGGAGTTAAAGGGGTAATCACATTCTTTTTATCGCCTGATAAATCTCTACTCTTTAGAAGTTCGGACTGGAAGCCCGCCATAAGCTTAAAGTTATGACCACTTTCTAAATTGATGTGATAATTTGTGAATACGTTAGGGTTTAAGAAGTTTTCTTTCTTAGCATATTCATATATAGAAGAAGTCTCGTTATCTACAATATAAGGTTGATTTTTGACATCTTTAGCATAAGTAGTAAGATGGTCGGTGTGATTGAACTCTGTATAGATACGATAGTTAAACTCAGCTACCACGTCCCATTTATCAGTGATTTTGTAATTGGCAGTGAGTTGAGAATACAACCAATCCTTCTCAGATTTTTGTTTACCACCCTCTCTCAGGTATGGCACTTTACTTTCACGAGTATAATTGCCATTCGGGTCTTTGAGAGGGATAATAGGCCAATAACGAATGATATCGTGGAAGAATACGGCATTGTGGGTAAGGTAGGAAGGGGCTTCGTAATTCTGGCGCACTAACCGAGAACTATAGCCTATAGAGAGTTTGTCATTAATTTTAGCGTTTATTTTACCTGTAAGGGTATAGCGGTCGAAGTCTTCGGAGGCATAACGGAAAAGTCCATCGCGGTTTAAGTAGTTAGCAGAGATGTAATACTGGTTTTTATCACTACCGCCACTTACACTGAGGTTGTGTTCATAAGAATAATAAGCTTTCTTGTAGTGTTCTTCAATCCAGTTGGTATTTGCAATAGGGAGCAAGTCGTGAGCGTCCCAAGCTTCCCATTTACCAGAAGAGTTTTCGAACATTGATTTGGTAATCTTTCCTTCTTGAAAGTCTTTTATTTGTTGAAGTTTCCAATCTTGGAATTGCGTACCGCCTACATCGGCGTCGTTAAAATAAGTAGCCCAAGAGTAAGAATCGACCATTTTAGGGCGAATGATAGGAGAATCAGCACGCAAATTAGAAGTATAGTTTACTATTACTTTACCAGATTTTCCTTTTTTAGTAGTTATGAGGATTACCCCAAACGGAGCTCTTGAACCATAGATAGAAGCAGCCGCAGCATCTTTAAGTACTGAAATATTCTCGATATCATTAGGGTTGAGGGCATTCATATCGCCTTCCATACCATCGATAAGTACTAACGGGCTTGCATTAGAGCCATCGCCAATGGTACCTGCTCCACGAATGTTAAAGCTTTTGGTAGCATCGAGCTGACCTCCAGCGGTGGAAGTGGAGATGTTCAGCCCCGGAACAATACCTTGCAAAGCCTCAGTGACGGTAGCTACGGGACGTGCTTCGATAGCTTTAGAGTCGACAGAACTGACAGAACCCGTAAGGTTTACTTTCTTTTGGGTACCAAACCCCACCACTACTACTTCGCTGAGTTGCTGGGTATCTTCTTTTAGCTGTACATTAACTGTATAAGAATTACCCCCCCCTACAACTTTTTTAGTCTGGGTAGTAAATCCTACAAAGCTAAACTCAAGCACATCGCCTACTTTGGCTTGGATTTGGTAATTACCGTCAAAATCAGTAGATGTACCGTGCGTAGAGCCTTTAACCACTACGGAAACTCCGGGTAAAGGCGTTTTTTTATCGTCAGTAACTTTACCTTTTACTGAGATGGTTTGTGCCATAAGAGTTGTTAAAAAGCAACCTAACACAAACATAACAAATGTTAAATACTTTTCTTTCATAAGTTTGGCTATTAAATGAAATTTACGGCGTAAAAGTACGACTATTTATTATACCTACCAAATAATTATAGCTAATATTTTTAAATAATTTTATATACTTCGCTAAATAGAGGGGATAATCATATGAATTACAATAGATAAGGAGAAAATAAAAGAAAGTGTATTTTTATTAATTTTAACACTTTTCAAAAGAAAAAGGAAGAAAGTGTGAGGTCGTAGCACGACGGGCGGGGAAAATTAGCAAATGAGAAAATGAGAAAATTAGAGAATGAGGGAATATTGTTTGTTTATTCAACTTTGGCAAAGTTTAAAACTTTGCCAAAGTTTGAGATGAAAAAGTGATGTGCTGGGACTGATTAGGGTTTTCGGAAGAAAACGGAATTTTTCAGAAGGGAGCTGAGAGGAATTTTAGTGAAAAAAGGCTATAAGGAGGGTGGGGTTAGCTTATAGAGAGCTTATAGGAAGCTTATACGAATCTTGGACGATTGGTATAGAAAGGGTATATAAATAGTTGACTCATAGTATAATACAGCGATGCAAAAAATGGCAAAAATAGGGTTTCGAGGCGAAAGAAAGAGAATCCTCACCCCGTCCCTCTCCCAAGGAGAGGGGGGAATGTAGGGACAGAAAAAGGGGAATGTAGTGACGGAAAAGAGAAGGGATAATTAGGGAATTAGCAAATTTGGAAATGAGAAAATGGGGTGGTGTGGTGTCTTAGGGCATAAGCAATAGGGGATAACCTCCCCCTTTTACACATACTCCGCTCTCGCGGACTTCCTCAATGAGGGGGAATGTAGTGACGGAAAAGGGAAGTAATGACGGGGGACGAATAACGAGGGTGAGGCGGTGAAAAAGTTTTATGAGATAGATTAAAAAAGTGGGTGCTATCGGAGAGACTTAGGGGAGCGAAAAGATAGACGTGGTAGAATAGGTGTTTATAAAGAAGTTTTTGAGAGAAATTGTATTTAATATAAGTTCGTTGTAAAGTAGCCAGAGAATAGTTGGAGCTGATATATGACGTCTTTTGACTTTTGACTATTGAGTGAAATTAGTAGGGTTTATACCATTCTTGTCCGGTGAGGTCGTATATCTTTTGGATTTTATGAAGGAAGGCTTCGAAGTCGAGATTAAGGTCTATAAGTTCGCCGGTGTGAATATCGAATACCCAACCGTGAACAGCAGGATATTGGTGTTTGAGATAACTTTCTTGCACAACTGCCATTTTGGTAACATTGAAACACTGTTCTTCTACGTTCAGTTCTACCAAACGGCGGTAACGCTGGTCGGCATCAGTAATGGCATCGAGTTCTGCTTGATGCAAGCGGTATACATCGCGAATGGTACGCAACCAAGGGTTTAACAAACCAAAGTCTTTGGCTTGCATAGCAGCCTTTACACCTCCGCAATCGTAATGACCACATACGACAATATGCTTTACTTTCAGGTGTTCTACGGCATATTGTATCACAGCGGTAGAGCTCATATCGAGAGTGTTTACTACATTGGCAATATTGCGGTGTACGAACACTTTACCAGGACCTACACCCATTAACTCTTCGGCAGCTACACGACTATCGGAGCAACCTATATAAAGATAGTCGGGGTTCTGGTCTTCGGCGAGTTTCTCGAAGAAATGAGGGTCGCCCTCTTTGCGGTGTTTTACCCATTGACGATTGTTTTCAAATATTTTGTTGTAAGTAGGCATAAGTTATAATGATTAGTGGCTACTGAGGTGGCAAAGGTAGGTGTTTTTAGGGAAATGACAAATATTTGCAGAGAAATCTCCGAAAAGCTGAATATCAGTGTACATACAGTAAACCATTATAGGCAAAATATCCTAAGAGAAAACACACGCTGATAATGTGGAAGCTATTGCCTTCGCCAAAAGAATGAGAGTAATTGGTTAATTAGTAAATTAGGAAATTATTTGTATCTTTGCACCTTGAAAACAAGAATTAACTATCTACCATTCATCATTAATCATTAAAAAAGATGTCAGAAGAATTAAAAGAACAACGCTCTAATAACTTTATAGAAAATATCATTGAGGAAGACCTTGAGGCAGGCTTTCCCGCCAGCGCCTTACGCTTTCGCTTCCCTCCAGAACCGAATGGCTACTTGCACCTCGGTCACGCGAGTTCTATCTGCCTTAACTTCGGATTGGGCTTGCGCTACAACGCCCCTGTAAACTTGCGTTTCGACGATACCAACCCTTCTAAGGAAGAACAAGAATACGTAGATGCGATTCGCCGTGATGTAGCGTGGCTCGGATTCAAATGGGATAAAGAATGCTACGCTTCCGACTATTTTCAAGAACTTTACGACTGGGCAGTAATGCTTATCAAACAAGGGAAAGCCTATGTAGATAAACAAACATCGGAAGAGATTGCCACTCAAAAAGGCACGCCAACGGTAGCAGGAACTGAGAGCCCTTATCGCAATACCTCTCCTGAGGAAAACCTCGCCCTTTTTGAGCGTATGAAAAACGGTGAATTCGAAAATGGCACGTATGTACTCCGCGCCAAAATTGATATGGCATCGCCTAATATGCTAATGCGCGACCCTATCATCTACCGTATTATGAACGCTTCACACCACCGCACAGGCGACAAATGGCATATCTATCCTATGTACGACTGGGCGCACGGAGAAAGCGACTACCTCGAACAAATATCACACTCTCTTTGTACACTGGAATTTTTACCACACAGAGAGTTATACGATTGGTTTTTAGACCAGGTATACGACAACACTCGTACCCGTCCTAAACAACGTGAGTTTGCCCGCCGTAACCTCAGTCATACGATTGTGAGTAAACGTAAGTTGTTGCAATTGGTAACCGAAAACTATGTTGCTGGCTGGGACGACCCCCGTATGCCTACTATCTCAGGTTTACGTCGCCGTGGTTATACCCCTGAAGCTATTCGTAAATTCGCTGACACCATCGGTATTGCCAAACGCGAAAACCTAATAGATGTATCGCTATTGGAATTCTGCGTGCGCGAGGACCTCAATAAAAAAGCTAACCGCGTAATGGCAGTGCTCGACCCCGTGAAGGTGGTGATTACCAATTATCCTGAGGGACAAGAAGAATGGCTTGACGCCGAAAATAATCCTGAGATAACCCCTATGACCTATCGTAAGGTGCCTTTCAGTAGAGAAATTTATATCGAGAGAGATGACTTTAGAGAAGAGGCTGACAAGAAGTATTTCCGATTAAAATTAGGAGGAGAAGTACGTTTGAAGAATGCTTATATCATCAAAGCTGAAAGCGTAGTGAAAGACGCTCAAGGAAATATTACCGAAATACATTGTACTTACGACCCCGATAGCCGTAGCGGTAGTGGTACCGAAGCGAGTATGCGCAAGGTAAAAGGTACACTTCACTGGGTATCAGTAGCCCACGCAATAGAAGCCGAAGCGCGCCTCTATGACCGCCTCTTTACCGTTGCTGAACCCGACCGCCAAGAGGATAGCTTCTTAAACTACATCAACCCCGATTCTCTAAAAGTAGTAACTGCTTATGTAGAGCCAAGCCTCAAGACCGCCCAAGCAGGCGACACGGTACAGTTCCAACGTTTGGGCTATTTCAGTGTAGACCCCGATACTACCCCCGAAAAATTGGTGTTCAACAAAACCGTCGGCTTAAAAGATACGTGGGCTAAGATTAGCGAATAAGATATCATACACTAAAACAAAAAAAGGATTGCCCTAGAAGAGCAATCCTTTTTGCGTGTAATGAAAGAAAAAAATCTACTTTAGTTCAAAATCTCTTTCGTTGCTGTTATCGGCGGAGTGTTGAGCTACCCAGAGTTTGAAAGCGCCGGGTTCGGTTACTTTTTTCAAATCGGCGTTGTAGAAGGCTAAGAGGTCTTCGGTGATTTCAAACTGTACTTGTTTGCTTTCGCCGGCTTTGAGTGCAACTTTTTGGAAGCCTTTGAGCTCTTTCACCGGACGGGTTACACTACCCACCAAATCGCGAATATACAATTGCACTACTATTTCACCATCGCGCTTGCCGGTATTGGCTACTTGGGCTGTAACAGTGAGTTTACCTCCTTTGCTGAGGGTGGCACTGCTGAGCTGTACATTACTAATATTAAAGGTGGTGTAGCTCAATCCGTAACCAAAAGGATAGAGTGGTGTGACAGGCGCATCCTCATATTTAGAGCGGTAATCAACTGTTGGGTTATTAGGATCAACGGGGCGACCAGTATTCTTGTGATTGTAATAGATAGGCACTTGACCTACATTGCGAGGGAAACTCATCACCAAACGCCCTGAAGGGTTGTACTTGCCTGATAATACATCGGCGATGCCATAACCTGACTGGGTACCAGGGAACCACACTTGCAAAATAGCATTGGCTAACTCACTCTCTTCACTGAGATCGAGCGGACGACCGCTATACACCAATAATACTATAGGTTTGTCTGTTTGTTTGAGCGCGCGGAGCAATTCGCGTTGAGGCGCGCGCAAACGTATATCGGTAAGGCAAGCAGATTCACCAGACCAGTTATAATCTTCACCTAAGGCTACCACCGCTACATCGGCAGCGCGTGCTGTAGCTACTGCTTTGGCAATATCGGCAGAAGTAGTGGCGGTAAGTGTACAACCTTTGGCATAGCTGAACTGCACCTTACTATCTTTATACACTTCTTGTAATCCTTTAAAAAGAGATGCACTGAGTGTACGATCACCGCGACCTTGCCATTCGCCATTTTGGTTAATAGAATCTTTTATCATAGGGCCTATAAGGGCTACCCTTTTCGGCATATCGGGAGTGATAGGCAATACCTCGGCGTTGTTTTTGAGCAATACCACTGATTTAGCAACGGCAGTGCGGGCTACTTGCAAGAACTCCGGTTTCATAAGGGTTGTTTTGGCGCGATTCTCATCGAGGAACTTGTAAGGGTCGTCAAATAAGCCCAATACGAATTTCATTTCCAAGATACGGCGTACAGCGGTGTTGATAGTCTCTTCTTTTACCTTACCCTCTTCGACTGATTTTTTGAGGTGTTTGATAAAGTTAGCGCCTGTCATATCCATATCAATACCAGCATTGATTGCTAGCTC
>NZ_JABXYW010000002.1:0-545000 GCF_013394785.1 Capnocytophaga sp. oral taxon 903
CTCGAACCAGTGACCTTCGGGTTATGAGCCCGACGAGCTACCTACTGCTCTATCCCGCGATTTCTGGGTGCAAAAGTACAACCTTTTTTTTATATACCAAAATTTTTTAGGTATTATTTTTTACACTTTTCACTCTTCTATATATACTCTCTTGATTCTGTGCGCCATAGAGGTAATAAGTTCATACGAAATTGTCCCTGCCGATTCAGCTAATGTCTCAGCTGTATGGTCTTTATCAAATACAATTACCTCTCCTCCCTCTTCACAAGGGATATTAGTAACGTCTACCAATATCATATCCATACACACATTACCTATAATAGGCGCCTTCTTCCCATTGATAAATACAAAGCCTTTCCCCTTACCGTAAATACGGTTGATTCCATCAGCGTGACCTACTGGTATAGTGGCTGTTTTAGTAATATGGTCAGCAATGTAACCTCGATTATAGCCTAAACTATCACCTACTTGCAAAGTGTGTATTTGTGAGATAACACTTTTGAGAGTCATAATAGGCGTAAGATATTGTTGTAGCTGAGCGTCATTGGCAAAGCCGTACATTCCTATACCACAACGCACCATATCAAACTGAGCGTGGGCATAATTCAGTATACCTGAAGTATTACACTGGTGGTAAATTACTTTATGAGAGAAAGTTTTATTTATCTTTTCTTGAAAAGCAATAAAAGTCTTAATCTGATTTTCAGTAAACTCTTTCTCATTCATATCCTCTGAAGCCGCTAAATGAGAATAAGCCGTTTTCACTGTCACCGTAGTATTATTTTTTAACAAAGCAAGCTCTTGGTCTATTTCATTTAAATCAAATCCCAAGCGATTAAGCCCTGTGTTACATTTAAGATGCACAGGATATTTTACCAAATGGTGTTTCTCAGCATACTCCAAAAATAGCTTTGTAATACGCTGTGAATATAATGTCGGTTCTAATTTATATTTTACAATATCATCAAAATTAATAGGTTGTGGGTGTAACACCAATATAGGAAGTGTAATACCTGCTTCTCTCAAAGCTTTACCTTCGGAAGTGTAGGCAACTGCAAAGTAATTCGCCAATCCTTTCTTTTCCAAATGTAAAGCTATAGGCACCGAATTATTCCCATAAGAGAAAGCTTTTACCACTCCCAAAAACAAAGTTGTGGGTTTGAGTCGGCTTTTTAAGTAAAGAACGTTTTTTTCTAAGGCGGTAAGGTTGATTTGTAAAACGGTTTCTTCTGTTTTCATTTATTCTTCAATTTTTCTAACATTAATCTTGTTTGCTCTGAAAGTACTAATTTTCCTGAAATAGCTGCATTATTTATGAGCTCTTGTTCCCAATGCTCAGTGTGTTGCCAAGTGATGCGTTTCATTTCTGACAAAGCTACTGGGTTGGATTTCAGAAGCGTATCTATAAAATGGTCTATCGCTTCGTCCATATCTTTTGTATTTTCGAACACGCGAGCAATCAACCCTTTCTGTTGAGCCCAATAAGCACTTTTCCATTGGTCAGGAGCCATAAAAAGCTCGTTGAGCGTTGCTTGTCCAGCTTTACGTAAGATTGCAGGAGCAATCACAAAAGGACCTATGCCCAGTGAAAGTTCCGATAGCTTGATACTCGCTGTTTCGGTAGCAAACACATAGTCTAAGGTAGCGAGTAAGCCCACTCCTCCGCCAACAGCCTTGCCTTGAGCGCGCCCAATAATAAGTTTTTTACAGCGACGCATCGCCAAAAAAGATGCGCAAAGCCCTCAAAGAATCGTTTCCCTTCTTCTTCGTTGGTAACAGCTAAAAGCTCGTCAAAAGAAGCTCCTGCACAAAAAGCTCTATCACCTTCACTTTTGAGAAGTATAATGCTCACTTCTTCATTTTCAGAAAGCGCATCAATTTCTTTAGTAAGTCTGTTTAGCAACTCCAAAGGAAAGGAATTCGCATTAGGATGTCCAAAAGTAGTAACAGCCAGTTTTTTATCTATTTTCGTATACAACGAACCTTGCAATCTATCAGTCATTGTTATTATAAATTTATGGCAAAAGTATAACTTTTTTCGCAAATAGGTTTGGTAATTAGAAAAAATATTTTACCTTTGCGCTTGCAAACGGGGATGTAGCTCAGTTGGCTAGAGCGTTTGGCTGGCAGCCAAAAGGTCGTGGGTTCGAGCCCCATCTTCTCCACAAGCAAAAAAGATGATTAAAAGTAGAACTTTTAATCATCTTTTCTTTGTTTATTCTTCTTCTGTCTGCGAAGCTCACTCTGTTTATCTTTCGTCATTCCTTCGTTCATTGTTCATTTGCCCGTGTGGCTCGCACCGTCTTTTGTTCGTCTTTTGTTCGTCTTTTGTTCGTCTTTTGTTCGTCTTTTCTCTATCTGCCCGTGCGGCTCGCACCGTCTTTTATATAAGTTTTCTATAAGCTAAGCATACCTTATTCTGGCATTATTGACATTATCGACGTTATTAGTTTTTTCTCTCATTTCCTTATCAATACAAAAATCCGACTTATCGCTAAGTCGGATTTTTGTATAATGTAGGTAGTTATTAACCACCAAAGTCGTCGAAACGAATGTTTTCATCAGGCATACCAAAGTCTTGTCCCATTTTCTGAACGGCTTTGTTCATCATTGGAGGACCGCAGAAGTACAATTCTATATCTTCTGGAGCTTCGTGTTTGCTCAAATACTGTTCAATTACAGCGTTGTGAACAAATCCTAAGAAGCCATCGCCTTCAGGATCATTAATATCTTTCTTCACTTTCCAGTTGTCTTCAGGTAGTGGTTCAGAAAGTACAATAAAGAATCTAAAGTTAGGAAACTCGCGCTCCAATTCACGGAAATGTTCTACATAGAACAACTCGCGTTTTGAACGACCTCCGTACCAATAAGTAACTTTCCTATTAGTTTTTAAGGTTTTAAAAAGGTGATACAAGTGCGAACGCATAGGCGCCATACCAGCTCCTCCTCCTACATATAACATCTCAGCGTTAGAATCATTGATGAAGAACTCGCCATAAGGTCCTGAGATGGTTACCTTGTCACCTGGTTTACGTGAGAAGATATAAGAAGAAGCTACCCCAGGATTTACGTCCATCCATCCTCCTTTAGCTCTATCAAAAGGAGGCGTAGCGATACGCACATTCAACATTATACGGCGTCCCTCTGCTGGATAGGAAGCCATAGAGTAAGCACGCTCTGCCGGTTCTGGATTCTTCATTACAAGAGGCCATAACTTAAACTTATCCCACTCCATTCTGAACTTATCAGGCTCTCCTGGGTGTTCTTTAGGGTGTGCAGTGATGTCAATATCGGAATATTTCACTTCACAAGCAGGAATTTCAATCTGAATGTATCCTCCTGGTTTGTAGTCCATATCCTCTGGGAGTTCTACCACAAACTCTTTAATAAACGAAGCCACATTATAGTTGCTCACTACAGTAGCTTCCCATTTCTTGATACCAAACACTTGTTCTGGTACGCCTATTTGCATATCTTGTTTTACTTTCACTTGGCAAGCTAAACGCATACCTTCTTTGAGTTCCTTCTTTGTAAAGTGAGGCGTTTCTGTAGGAAGAGCCTCTCCTCCTCCCTCATACACGTGGCATTTACATTGTAAACAAGACCCCTTACCACCACAAGCTGATGGCAAGAAAATCTTCTCGTTACCCAAAGTAGAAAGCAATGAACCGCCGATAGGCACTTCAATTACTTTGTCTTTATTAATTGTAATTTTCACAGGTCCCGATGGGGTTAGTTTCTGTTTTACGTAAAGCAAAATAGCTACTAACAGCAGGATTATTACCAATAATCCTATTACCGTTACCGTAATAGTTGTTAATATTTCACTTGCTAATATCATTGCTTAAATCTTTTGTGTTATGAGCTAATTTATCAGTTTTAACTTCTTGTTGGATAGTAGTCTCTTGTTTAGGAGCTTCTTTAGCTTCCTTTTTGCTGCTACCACCTGTAAGCATACCTCCAAAACTCATAAAGCCGATAGCCATAAGCCCTGTAGTGATAAAGGTGATACCCAAGCCACGCAAGGGTGCAGGTACGTGTGAATAACGTATTTTCTCACGGATAGCTGCCAACGCTAAGATAGCGATAGCCCATCCCAATCCTGAACTGAACCCGTAGGCTACTGAAAGACCAAAAGAGTGAATAGTTTCCTCACGTGATTGCATAAAGAGTGACCCTCCCAAGATAGCACAGTTTACGGCTATCAAAGGCAAGAAAATACCCAACGAGTTATATAACGATGGAGAAAACTTCTCTACAATAATCTCTACCAACTGCACCATCGTAGCTACAGTGGCAATGAACAAGATATAGGTAAGGAAGCTCAAATCATAATTAGCATACTCTGGACCTAACCAAGCTAAAGCACCTTCTTTGAGGATATACTGGTTCAACAAGTAGTTCATAGGTACGGTAAGAGTCTGTACAAAAATAACAGCAGCTCCTAAGCCTATGGCAGTAGATACTTTTTTAGATACAGCCAAGTACGAACACATACCTAAGAAGGTAGCGAAAATCATATTCTCTACGAATACCGATTTAAAAATCAGTGTTAAATATTCTAACATTTTGTTTTCTTTTTAAATGATTAATGACTGTCTTCTATCAAAGCTTTATTACGTGAACGTTGTACCCACACTACTATACCGTAAGTTACTAATGCCATAGGCGCTAACAACATAAAACCGTTGTTTTCATAGCCCCAAGCATATACACCTGTTTTCTTAATAGGGTCTCCTAATACTTGGAAACCGAGCAAAGTGCCTGAACCTAATAGTTCACGGAAGAAGGCGACGATAAGCAAAGCGATAGAATAACCACCTGCATTACCAATAGCATCTAAGAACGATTTTCCTGGAGGATTTCCTAAGGCAAACGCCTCAAAGCGTCCCATCAAAATACAGTTAGTGATGATAAGCCCTACATATACCGATAGCTGTTTGCTAAGGTCGTACACATAGGCTTTCAGCACAAAGTCCACCACGATTACCAAAGCAGCTGCTACAATTAGCTGGGCGATGATACGGATTTTAGGTGGTATTACATTTCTAAGTAAAGAAATGGTTACGTTACCCATTACAAGTACAAAGGTAAAAGAAAGACTCATTACAATAGCGGCTCTCAATTGCGCTGTAATCGCTAAAGCTGAACAAATTCCTAATACTTGTACCGTTACGGGGTTGTTATCCCATAGAGGGTCGGTTACTAATTTTGTATCTTTTTTTGATAGTCCCATAGTCTCTTATTTGTTTAAACTTTTAATATAGGATATATAAGGCTCTATGCCATCGCGTATCATTGCTTGCACTCCATTACCAGTAAGGGTAGCACCTGCAATAGCATCTATTTTTCCATCTTCTTTACGTTTGTTTTCAGGGTCACCATTGCTTTTTGAAATTTGAATGCTTTGGAAATTACCAGCAGCATCTAAGAGGTGTTCCCCAATAAAGTCGTCCATAAAGAAACGTTCTTTGATATTAGCTCCCAAACCAGCAGTTTCTCCCTTGTGGTCAAAGAAAACGCCACGTACGATAAGGTCTTTATCTACGGCTATATATCCCCAAATAGCATCCCACAAACCACGTCCGTTTACGGGAATGATGTAGAGGGTAGTTCCATCTTTTTCACCTACATAAAGAGGCAAACCTTCGCGATGACCGTTAAAGTTGATAAGGTCGTTAGCACCTTCTACTTTTTCAGCGGTATTCCCTTTGATAAGGTATTGTTCTTTCACATAGTTAGGGAACTCTTTTTCAGCATCAGTTGTAGAAAGAAACTCTACTTTACCACCTCCGAGCTCACCTTGGTTGTGATTTACACCCATAGCATAGAGGATGTTCTGTTTCTTTTCTAACTTTTTATTGTTACTGATATCGCTGCTCAATGCTGACGAAATACCAGCGAGCAAAGCTCCTACGATTACCACCATTATAATGGCGAAAATCACTGTATACGAATTACTTTCTGTTTTTACTGCCATAATTTATGCGGTTTTAGTAACTGTTTTTAAACGTTTTTTACGACGAGATACATTAGCTTGTACTACGAAGTGGTCGATAGTAGGAGCCAATACGTTCATTAATAGGATAGCGAGCATTACCCCTTCAGGATAAGCAGGGTTGAAGCAACGGATAGCAATAGCAATGAAACCTGCTAAAAACCCGTAGATATACTTACCAGTATTCGTTTGTGCTGCTGTAACTGGGTCGGTAGCCATAAATACAGCTCCGAAAGCCAAACCTCCAATGAGCAAGTGTTGATAAGCTGGTACACTCCAAATAGTGTAGAACTGAGTACCTACCATACTTGGTGCTAAAGCATTGAAGATAGCGCCCATTACCCAAGCTCCTATAAACATACTAACCATCACACGCCAAGAAGCAATTTTAGTATAGATGAGGAATAAACCTGCTAAGAGGATAATGATAGTAGAAGTTTCACCTACTGAACCTGGGATAAACCCGAAAAGAAGGTCAGAATCGGTGTAGTGAATAGGGTGTCCTTGTGCCAAGTTACCCAAGATGGTTTCGCCTGAAACCGCATCTAAGTTTGCTCCAGAAGCAATTTCTTTAGAACGATCTAATACACCTGTTACCCATACTTTATCCCCTGTCATTGAAGTAGGATAAGCAAAGAATAAGAAGGCGCGAATGGTAAGTGCAGGGTTTAAGATATTCATACCTGTACCCCCGAATACCTCTTTACCGATGATTACTCCAAAAGCTACTGCTACAGCAAGCATCCAAAGAGGAATATCTACTGGAACGATAAGTGGCACCAACATACCGGTTACCAAGTATCCTTCCTCTACTTCGTGACCACGAATGGTAGCAAAGATAAACTCAATGCCCAACCCTACTACGTACGACACTACTACAAGAGGAAGTACTTTTATAAAACCAATACTAAAGTTTGTCCAATTCCAAAAATCTCCACTACAAAAAGCTAAGCCTTCAGCGGGGTGTGTTAAGTGACCAAAAGCCACTTCGTGCTGGTAACCTGTATTGAAAATACCAAAAATCAAACAAGGAATCAGTGCTAAAACCACCATAGTCATTGTTCGTTTTAAGTCGTCAACAGCCTTAATATGGGTACCTCCGTGGGTTACCTCATTAGGCGTATAGAGGAAAGTGTGGAGCGCGTTGAAAGTCGTCTCCATCTTCGTTCCTTTATACTTTTCTTTTAATGTATTTAATTTACTTTTTAAACTCATTTTCTTGATGATAAGTAATTATTCTTTTTTATTGATTTACGAATTAGTTTTAAAGCCCAATCGTAATGACTTGATGTTGCCGAAACTAAATAAGAACCTAACGAAGTCGTCTTTGTCCAAGGATATCTTTTCTTTGTAAAAAGTTCCTCATCAGTATGACTTTCTATAATATGAAAAACCTTACTATGTGAATCTTTAAACAGAGAAAACATTTTAGAAAACGGTACCTTTTGGCAACTCTTCCATATCTCTCGATTTAATTTAGGAGTGTCTTTCATAGTATAACCCTCTTTGGGTATTTTAGGTTTACCTCCTTTCATTCCTTCCTCATACCAAGATAAAAAAAGCAAATGCCAATGATATAAATGCCCGAGTACATCTCGGAGATTTCGATTCATTGTTCCCTTAGGAAACTCCTTTTCTCGTTTGTCTTCGGGAATAGTATCAATCAAAGAAATCAATTCATTGTAATTTCTTTCTGCTGATACTACAAGCCCTAATTTAGATTGCGGACGTGCCATAATGTTTAGATTTTACTTTTCAATAAGTCATAAACAGTTTTATCAATACTGAGATATTTTATAAAATCTTCGGTATCAAACTCTATCTTATCTTTCTTATTCTTTTTTGCTGTAGCGTTAGAAACTGAAAGATAATACTCATTAGCCGAGGTATACAAAGTAAAAACACTATGGTTAGTTCCTTTATCACCTCTTTGAATAACTGTAGAAAGTTGTTCCCAATTACCTTGTTCTGCTTGTTGTTTAAAGTCACTTACATTTTCTATATAAGAAAAAGCAGGTAATTCTTCTTCTTTAAACCACTCATCTGCAAGCTCGTTAAAAGGCTCTTTAGCTCTACCTACAGAGGCAACTATTCCCATAATCACAATTACTAAGAATTCAATTATCCAAATAATAGTAAGGAAAACTCCACTCACAGTATTCCCTTTTATAGCCCACGTCCCTTCTTCATTAATAAGTCCTATCAATCCAAAAAGGTCTGATGGATGCCCTAATAAGTACAGCAATTGTTCAATTTGCACATTACTTACGGCTACACCTATTTGCTTATTACCATACACTTCACTCGTATTAATAGCCAAATCAGCCCATACTACCCATTGAAGATAATAAGCAACAAGTGATGCTATGAGAGCAAACAAAATAGCTAAGCCATAATTACGTACTTTACCCAATCTAACTACTAAATAACCAACAGTAATGGCTATAGCAAAACCAAAACCAAATGTTACTAAGAAGTTAAGATATATAATTGGAATATACCATATTAAGTACGCATAGATGGTTGCTAATATAGGCAATGCTACTGTACATACTAATATGAAATACACAAATGATATAGGTGAAAACTTCCCTGAAGGTTTGTAATAATTAGACATATTTCAATTATTTAAAACTGTTTACTTACTTTTATATGAATTAACCTAATTCCGCCATCATTAAATCAAGTCCATCTCTGATAATTTGCTGATGTGGTTGTTTAGATACACATACAAATTCAGTAAGTGCAAAATCTTCTGGTGCTACTTCGTAAGCTCCTAAGTTTTCCAACTCGTCCAAATCCTTATACAAGCAGGCTTTGAGGAGTTGCATCGGATAAATATCCAACGGGAAAACCTCTTCGTACATACCTGTTACCACAAAAGCGCGTTGTTCACCATTGGTATTGGTATTGAGGTCGTACTTTTTCTTAGGGTTCAACCACGAGAAAGTAAGCGAACGTGTAAGCGAAATCTTGTTGGCTACTGGTTTTGCCCAACCGAACAAATCATAGTCATTTCCTTCCGGAATTGCTGTAATTTGGTCGTCGTAAAAACCTAAGAAGCCTGTTTCACTCACCTTAGTACCAGTAAGCACATCACCGCTGATAATACGAGTAGCAACCACGTCCTTTACTTGGTTACTTACTACCCCACTTATCTGAGCGCCAGCAAGGGCTGTAACGTAGTGAGGCTTCTCAATGCGTGAACCTGTAAGAGCTACTGTACGAGTGAGGTTTACTTTACCTGTTAAGAAAAGTTCTCCTATCACCACCAAGTCTTGAGGCGTTACTACCCATACCACTTCACCTTTGTTTATCGGACTGATTTGGGCAATTTGTGTGCTAACGTTCCCTGCTGGGTGAGGTCCTGACACATCGTGCACCACTATGCCCTTAAGGTTACGGAAAGGCGACAACGAGCTGTCTTTGAAAACAGACACGTGTATTTTCCCTGTGGTGAGTTTAGCTAAGGCAGTAAGAGCAGTTTGTAGTGCTTGCTCTTTTCCTTTGAGCACATAGTCGTAATCAGGAGCGAGCGGATTGGTTTTGCAAGCCGACACAAAGATAGCCTTAGGCTTCCCGTCGGGATTGGCAATCACGTCATAAGGGCGTTGTTTGATAAAAGGCCAGCAACCTGATGAAAGGAGGTGTGCCTTGATGTCTTCGCCCTGCATCTCTTCTACGTCTTTCTTCCCATAGTCTTTGAAGGTTTGTTCTTGACTGGGCGCAATGTGTATTTCCAACACTTTACGACGCTCACCTCGTACAATCTCCTTAATGGTACCACTTACCGGAGAAGGGAACAAAATACGCTCATCACTCTTTGAAAAGAATAGTGCTTCACCTGCTTTCACTTCATTACCCTCGCGCAGTAACAGCTTAGGAATAACACCATGAAAATCAATGGGTTTAATACCATACAAAGAGGTAAGCGGAAGCTGTTGTGTAGTCTTATCAGCTTCGCCTTCCAAGTGTATGTCTAACCCTTTTCGAATGCGGATGTCGTTTGACATATCTAAATAATATTAGTTAGTTTTATTAAATTAGGTGCAAATATACAAATTTATTTTTGATATAAAATAATCTACTCCTTTTTTTTAACTCAATATATCAAATTTACGTATAATATCTTTCTATTTCACAGCTAAAAAATAGTCCCTTATTTCATCTATAAACTTTTAAAATTCAATATTTAAACTACTATTCTTTACCTTTCTCTCTCCTAAAATCTTTATTCATAAAAAATACCCCTAAAAGTATCTAAACTTTTAGGGGTATTATATCTTTTTGATTAGTTATATAGCCGTTTGGCTTTCTCTACTTCTGCATTGCCGTAATAGCAGTGCAAACGTTCGCCAAAGGCGTTGTACAACCCTTACCTCCCATATTTAGGGTACATCTTCATTCGTGACATTTCAGGAGTAGGGGGATAAGGAACTATAAAATTTAAACGTACACAATCTTCATAACTTAAGTCATAACGCTTTAGTATTTTATAATCTCTACGCACCTCTTCCCAGCTATATTTATTTAAAGTATCTGAACTAAAAATAAATATAGAAAGGGTATCTTTAGGTAATTTCTTTAAAATTTCACCCCATTGAACCATACTTGTTTCGTAATGAGTTTTATTTAGTTTAGCCTCCTTTAATCTTTATATTTGTCTGTGGAAGTAGTGTATCAGGATAATATGTTTCTCCATCGGCAAAATAAATATTAATTGTTTTATCAGTGTTATTATGAATTTCTAAGTCATAAAATTTGTCGCATTGTAAATAGGTTAAAGATAATATTAGTGTAATTATTTTTTTCATAACATATTTCTCTATAAATTATTTTTTTCTTTTTCTTGGATATTTATTATCATCCCAAATTACTCTATTTCCATAATGTTTTCTAAAATACCTTTCAGCGTTTTTATTAGCATTCATCTCATACCAATCCTCTTTATGAGTTGAACTATTAGCCGTAGCGAGACTTGGTATCCCTACATTTATTAGATAGGTCAATCCCATTCTTTGGCTATCAATATAGTGTCCGTATTCGTGCATAAATAAGGGGTGAGTTAACACATATTCCGTAAAATCACCTTCTATTTTACCATTAATTCTCATTTTTATAAAACTTCCTATTGTAATTCCATAATCACTTCCTTCACTTTCTTCGTTAATAGAAAAAGTAGTGCCTCCTAAGTATTCTACTCTATCCACTTCGTTACTCATATTCATAAACTGAGAATAATTAGTGCCTATAGAAGTTTGTGGGTGCTCCCAAGTATGCCTGCTAATATCTTGTAAAAGCCCTCCCATAAAAGTTCGGTTTTCATCTATGTAGAAATTACCTAAATTTCTAATTGCCATCATATACTATTTGCCAGTTCATATCTCGAATATCTCTTAAACTTAGGACATATTTTCTATCATAAATATTATTCTGACTTAATTCCTGCCAAGAATATCGCTCAATAGTAGAAGCTTTCCAAATAAAAATCACATATTTATAATTTTTATTTAAGAAGTCACTCTGACGAATTTTTGTGCTATTCTCTGTATGATTAGGTCTCAAGTAGTTGTTCTTATAAACAGAAGCAAAATTTACTACATTTAATTCCTTATCTGTAGCCCTTATTTGTAGGTATATTCCTTCGGAAAAATTATTAACAATTAAAAGTTTTCCTAATACTTCTTTATCTATAGTATTTTCTACACACTCTATAAACAACAAAAGAATTAACCCAATTGAAAAAATTTTTTTTATAAACATTTTTTAATTTTAAGATTTTTCTATTCATACACAATTATCCAATTCATCTTGCGAAAGTCGTCTAGTGTCAAACTATATTTCTTATCATAGATATTATTTTGCTGTATTTCTTTCCAAGAGTAACGTTTTATAGTAGATTCCTTCCATATAAAAAATATAAATCTACAATTCTTTTCATCTTCATATACAGACACTTTATCTCCTCTAGATTTACTTTCTATAAATAATTCAGGATATAAATAAATTGAAGATGTTAAATATTCAGTATTACTTCCTTGAAAATATATCCGTTCAGAAGAATTATTAAATATGTAAAACTCTCCTAATTTATCATTCTTAAAGGGACAACCTAAAAATAGTATACATATAATTATTAACAATGTCTTTTCCATATCTAAAATACTAATTTTAATACTGTACTAATTACAATAGGGGTTAAAATAGGAACTGCTACATCCCAACCGGTAAAACGAGCTCCATCAATAGGATTCCCTTTACGTCCTTGGTAAGAAGATCCTAATCTTGGATTTATGTAGGGAGACCATTTTCCATTCACAAAAGATTCCTTATCAAAAAAGTCAGAACTTCCTTTCTTATATCCTTTTGCGCCAGAGCCATATAATCTATCAAAATGCTCTGCTCCCATTTTGCTGGCTTGTACCTCAAACCAACGTGTACTATGATCTGAACCTCCTATTTTTTGAGTACTTGCTAAACTTGTGGTGGCTATAATAGGCAAATATAAAGCACCAAAATATTGACTTTGTATATAATGTCCATATTCGTGCACAAATAAATGGTCTTTCCAATCAGCTTTAAAATTATCCGGTCCAAAAATATAGTTTCCAATAGTAAATGCTCTCCCTTCTGAATTTACGCCACTCAACGCTACAGCACCATCTAAATGAGTAACATTATCAACAAATCCCCAACGGTTAAGTTCTTGTCCTAAGAAGTTACCTGCAAGCGTATTTACAGCTCCCCAAGTCCACTTGTTCAATATCTGCCCAAAATCACCTGTAAACATACCTTTGTCTATTTCCCACGCTCTTTCCGTTTTTTCATAACTATAATGATGAAAATTAACTCCGTGAGTAAAAACATTTTCAACTGTTTCCCACATATGCGTAAAGATAGTTCCTAATAGAAACTCCCCATTCTCATCCACATACACCAGTGGGTTGTTCAAGCAATACCCATACCTATTAAAGTTTTGGGTATTAAAAGGGTCTTGTACATAGTTATCGGGTTGTAAGAAATGGTGTAACGCAGGGTCGTACAACCGTCCGTTCATATGGATAAGTCCTACCGTTTGTAGGTGTTCGTGTCCTGTAAAGCCACGGTCAACAGAGTGAGTTTGTCTAAGGTGTTGCCTGCGCTGTCTTCTACTTTTATGGGTTGTCCCCAAGCATCAAAGTGTCTTCTTTCAGCTATATTGCCGTCCTCATCGGTGAGCATTACTATAGAGCCTAAATAATCTCTATATAAGTAATAGAGTTTTTGGGTTTCACTATTTGAGATGAGTATAGCTTTTACCTCTCATATTTAGGATACATTTTCATTCGTGACATTGCAGGGGTAGGAGGATAATACACCTTATAATTCAAAAGTTCTAAATCTTGAATACTTAAATCATAACGTTTTAGTATTTTATAATCTCTACGCACCTCTTCCCAACTATATTTATTTAAAGTATCTGAACTAAAAATAAATATAGATAAGGTATCTTTAGGTAGCTCTTTAAAAATATCTCTCCATTTTCTCCGGCTATCTGTAGAAAAATATTTTTGAGGATCAATTCTTCTATTATATATATTACTATTAGGCAATAATGTATCTGGATAGAATGAGCCATATTTTCCTCCTGCTGTGATGTAATATGCTATATATTGATTATTAGTTTTATTATAAATATAAAGAGGATAAATAGTATCCATTGCAAGCTCACATCCTAAAAATAGAAGAACATAAGTCAAAATTAGTTTTTTAATATTATTTTTCTGTATCATTTTATCTTTTATATCTTGGATAATCTCTTTCATTCCAAATCACTCTATTTCCATAGTGCTTATTAAAATACCTTTCTACATTTTTATTAGCATTCATTTCATACCATCTAAAACTATGTGTATCTACTCCCTTCGGTTCTCCATCTATTTCTTCCGAAGTTCCCGCACTGATAAGACTTGGTAATCCTATATTTATTAGATAGGTCAATCCCATTCTTTGGCTATCAATATAGTGTCCGTATTCGTGCATACCTACCTGTTTTACTTCCCATATTTAGGGTACATCTTCATTTGTGACATTGCACGAGTAGGGGGATAAGGAACTATAAAATTTAAACGTACACAATCTTCATAACTTAAGTCATAACGTTTTAGTATTTTATAATCTCTCCGTACCTCTTCCCAGCTATATTTATTTAAGGTATCAGTACTAAAAATAAAAATTGATAAAGTATCTTTAGGGAGAAACTCTATTTCTTCTTTCCAATCAGCAGAAGCAAAATTAGTTGACTGGTTAAATTTTAATACTCTATGATTTTTCAATAAAGTAATTGATGTATCTGGATATACAAAATCAAAATCTCTTCTTGCTGGATAAATACTTATTGCACAATTGCTTTGATTTTTGATATACAAAGGATCTATTCTATCCATATAAGGCCACTCACAACTAAAGAGTAACAAAAATATAAATATAATATATACTGTTCTCATATTTTTTTCTTTTTAGGTTTTTTAGTTGGATATTTATCAAAAGGAGGTTCATATAAACTCCAATTTACTCTATTTCCATAATGTTTATTGAAATATTTATTAGCATTTTTATTAGCATTCATCTCATACCATCTATAGTTATGCTTATAAATTCCATCTTCTTTTTCATCACTCATTGCACTAAAAATACTTGGTATCCCTACATTTATTAGATAGGTCAACCCCATTCTTTGACTATCTATATAATGTCCGTATTCGTGCATAAATAAGGGGTGAGTTAGCACATATTCCGTAAAATCACCTTCTATTTTACCATTAATGTTTATATTTATAAAGTTTCCTATAGAAACTCCTTTTTCTTCTCCTTCTTTTTCAATAATACGAATGTTTTTGGGTTTTGTACCACATAAAGAAGTCGTATATAAGTAAACTACTTCTGATTTATACAATGCCATTGTATCTATTTTGCTATAATCAGTATTTTCAGGTAAAGGTCTTATTTTTCGTCTTGGTAAGCCATATTCACTTGTCTTCCCTATATACCAACAAGCAGTAGTAGAAAGAAATAAAATTAATAATATGATGATTTTTCTTACCATGATGTAAAAGGATTATAAGTTCTGTACTGATAAAAAGGTTTCCAATTTTGTATAAAAACTATTGTTGATTGTATTTTGCATTGATAGGAGTTAACCTTATACTCTTTTCGCACTCATTATTATTCCTAAAATAAAGAATACCATTATATTCTTCTAAAAGAATTTCTTTTGTTTTTCCTCCTCCTTGCGGAAATTTTATATACACATTTAAGATTAATCTCCCTTTCTGTACATAATAGTTTCCTCTACGATATTTTTTAGGAATATTCTTATACTTCCCATTATTGTCCAAGAAAAGGTATTGAATTGTCCCTGAAGAAGAGAATTTACAAAAAACACGATCGTACCCTGTTTTTATATAATTTATATTATAGATTTGAGTTGTATCTATCACTGAAAATATGTTTTCATTGATAACTATGTCATTACAATTTTTATCATAATTCATATTGTAATACCAACTCATCTTACAAGAAAAGAACCCTGCTAAAATAAACAAAAAAAATAATATGTATACTCTTCTTTTTACCATGATGTAAAAGGATTATAAGTTCTGTACTGATAAAAGGCTTCCTATTTTGGTGAAAAACTATTGTTGATTATATTTTGCAGTGATAGGAGTTAACCTTATACTCTTTTCGCACTCATCTTCATACCTAAAATATAGAACTCCATCACACACAGCTGTAAGGATTTTCTTCGTTCTTATTCCTCCTTGTGGGTATTTTACAAATGTTTTCAAGATTAAAAATCTATTTCCTATATAATAACTCCCTCTTTCATACTTTTTAGGAGTATTTTTATACCTATTTTCATTATCTAAGAAAAGAAATTGAATTTTTCCTGTGGAAGAAAATTTACAAAAACCACTATTATAACCAGTATTTAAATGCTCAATATTATAAATTTGAGTAGTATCTATCAAAGAAAAAATATTTTCTGTAATGATTATATCATTACAATTTTTATATCTACTTCTATTCATCATTTGGCAAGAAAAAGTATTTGCCAATACTGAGACGAAAAATAATATATAGAAAACCTTTCTTACCATGATCTAAATCCATTTCGTGTCCTATGCTGAAAATAACCTTTCCACTCCCAAGATTGCGTTTTAAATCCATTGTTGTAAATAAATCTATCTTATATATCGTGCCTCTTTTACATATTTATCATAGCTACCTCTTCCTTGTGCACTTGGTAAAGTGTGACTTAAAATTGTATCTCCTCTAATAGTTAATTCTTTTCTTGACCAAAAATTCCCTTGTGGGTGTTTATAGAAAATTTTCATTCTACATTGCCGCTTATTAATACAATATTTGCCTTCTGCCTTATCTTTGTGAGATAGATTATAAAGTAATACAACTCTACCTTCCTTATAAAATTTTAATGCAATTATATTTGAGCTTATATTATCAGTCTGTACGTAAATAGCTGTAGTGTCTATTATATGATATGTAGATTCATCACAACAATTTTTACCATAATTATTATGACCATCAAAAACAGAACAACTGTATATAGTTATCACAAATAAGCTATAAATTATCTTTTTTACCATGATGTAAACCCATTTTGTGTTCTATATTGGAAATAGTTATCCCATTTCCAAGAACAGTTTGTAAACCCAGCGTCTTTTATTATTCCGTGTATTGCCCTATCTTGTATAGCGTGCCTTACCTTTTCACTATTTACTCCTATATGATAATTACCATAGCCCAATGTTAAACTTCCTAATCTATATGATTCTCCTGTTTCAACAACAAATCCTCGTGGATATTTTCGTCCAAAAGAAGTCTTCCCCTCAACCCTAGGAAAATGCCCATTACTATCTGATAATCCGTGATCCTTTTCATATTGTAAATCTCTATATCCTGTAAACAAATTAAATCCAGCAGAAAATTCTCCAACAGATACATTCAAAGCTGCAGTTCTATAACTATCTCCTCGATCTCCTAATCTGAGATGTTTAATCCCTGCTCCCCCATCATTTTCATACATCATTCTAAAATCCCCACTTCTAAATCCTATCATCCCTGTTCTTTGTGAAAAATCACCTGACCAAGCATTAGTGCCTAAACTAACTCCGGTAGTACCATCATCCCAAGAGGCCATTATAGAATTGCGTACTTCTATAGCATTTTTGCCAAACCCATAATAATTATTATATGCCATTATTCCTACTCCTGCTGAAAAGCCCCAATTACCATCGTTATAGCCTACTGCAAAATTTGCTCCTATACCCGAAGCGTTGCCAAAAGCTACAGCCATAGATAAACTTATATTCCAATCTCCTATAGGAAAACTAACACTTGGTAACATTGAAGAGGCTGCTCCTGTAGCTATACCATTGGCAATAGATTCAGCCGTCAGCACTGCTGTTGATCCTAAAGCTCCCGTAATAGCACCTCCTACAGCACCTCCTAAAACCGATAGACCAAAATCTTTCCAAGACCAAGAATTATGAAAAGCAGCACTCATAGCATAACTAGAAGCACCTATAATAGCTCCAATAACAACAGCAGCCCAAAAGAACTCCCCATTCTCATCCACATACACCAGCGGGTTATTCAAGCAGTACCCATATCTATTAAAATTCTGGGTATTAAAAGGGTCTTGTACGTAGTTATCGGGTTGTAAGAAACGGTGTAGTGCAGGGTCGTACAACCGCCCGTTCATATGTATCAAGCCTACGGTTTGCAGGTGTTCGTGCCCTGTAAAGCCTCTATCTAATAGGGTGAGTTTGTCTAAGGAATTGCCTGCGCCGTCTTCTACTTTTATAGGTTGTCCCCAAGGGTCAAAATGGCGTCTTTCAGCTATATTGCCGTTCTCATCAGTGAGCATTACAATGCTTCCGAGATAGTCGCGGTGTAAGTAATAGAGTTTTTGGGCTTCACCATCCGAAATGAGTATCGCAGGGGCACTATAGGCATCACCGCCTAAGTAAAATACAAACTTGGTGCTGTTATCGGTCTTGTTACATACTATCTCTACACTACCGTCGTGGCTGTAGTGTTTTAGCATTGGGCGTTTGGCTTTTTCTACTTCGGCATTGCCATAATAGCAGTGTGAACGTTCGCCAAAAGCGTTATATTCATAGCTTATTCGCTCTTTATCCTTTACGTATATCTGCTCTGGGGCTTTGAAAGCGTTATACCTTACAGTGGGTAGCGGGTATTTTTCTAAATAGGTTTCGCCTGCTTCGTTGGTGGTGAGCTTTTGCTGTTGGTAGCCATTGCGCGTATATTCGTAGGTGCCCATCGCGCTATTTTCGGTAATGCGACCGCGTTCGTCGTATTGGTGGGTGGCATTGCCCCAGCGGGTGAGGCGGTCGGTGGGGTCATACGCAAATTCTTCCTTTTGGTTATAAAAACTATAAGTGCGATGATTCAGCAGTCCTCTTTGCGTATTAAAATCGTATTGCAATACATTTAGCGGAGTATCTTCCCGTTGTACAGTTTGCATTTTAGGGAAATGACTGTTGTACTGCAAATGCTCTTGGGTCTTCCCTTTGTAAAGGCTCAGCGGTTGTCCGTATTCGTTGCTTGCGCTCAGTTTCCAGAGGGTTGCTCCGCTTGGTGTTTTCATTTCTACCAAATCCCCATTCTCATAGCGGTATTGCACGGCACTGCTCACACGTTTGCCTGCCGTTTGGGCGGTAGTGGTTTCTTGTTGCACACGTCCAAAGCTGTCGTACGTGTAGTTTTTAGTAAATACCGCTTGGGGGTTGGTTTCGGTAGTTTGAACCAATTGTTTGAGTCCGTTATACTCATAGCGGTAACTGTCGTTATTGCCGTCTTTATTTTGGTTGTCTATTTGGGTAAGCAGTTTGTCAGCGTTATAGGTGTAGCGTATGCGCATATCGGTATACTCACCCGTAATATGTTTTTCACTCAGCCGGTCGGTACCTTGTGCATAGCTAAAGGTGGTCTTACCCTTAGGGGTCGTCTCTTCAGTGAGGTTGCCCCACGTGTCATATTGATAGGTGTAGCGCCCTGCTGAGGGGTCAGTGAGACTTGTTTTGCGTCCCCAGCCGTCTTGGGTTATCTTTTGTATGGCACCTCCATAGTCGGCTGTTTTTAGGCTACCGTTGGCAAAGTAGGTATAGCGCACAGTACCCCCCGTATCTTGGTGTTCTATAATATTACCTTGGGCATCGCGAGTGCTTATCACTTGTTGCTGTCCGTCATCAACGGTTGTTTTGAGTTTATCGTAGGTAAAGCGGGTTATTTTACCTTCGGGACTCGTAATAGTGGTAGGTCGCCCATACACATCGTATTCTGTCCTCTTCACCTTTTGAAAAGCACCTCCTGCAAGGTGAGGTGTGCTTACAGCTACTTGTTGCCCTATACCGTCGTACTCGTAGCTAACCGCATAGTGGTTGTTAAAAGCATCGTTACTTTCTTTTTCTAACAACCAGCCTAAAGTATTATAGCTCTCTGCACTGTAAGCGCCTTCTTCGTTTTCGGTAATGTTCTTAAAAATACCTCCGTCAAAGCTATAGCGCATCGTGGTTTTCTTGCCTAAGAAATTCGTGGTTTGGGTAGGTCTGCCCCAAAGGTCATAGGCATAAAGAGTACTTTGTCCCAGTGGTGTCGTTTCGCTTTCCAGCAGACCTCTATCGTTATAGCTAAACTTGGTTACCTGTCCTTCGTGATCGGTATGAGCCGTTACAAAACGGTGGCTTGGGTCATAGGTATAGCGTTCGGTGCGTTGTTGTCCGTCTTCAGCGGTGGCAGTTTGTTCAGTTACGTTGCCGTACTCGTCATAACCATAAGAAGTAGTGCGCCAACCCGTACCATTACCTTTGGTTTTATGGGTAGTGAGCAAGCCTTTGTCATAAGCAAAAGTTTCAGCGGTGCTAAAACTATCGCCTGCCAAGGTGGTGGTCGTCTCTTTCTGTTGAGGTAAGCCTGAAAAATACGGACTCTCACTCTTTGGCAAATAGCTTATGTGTGTACTTTGGCTATAGCCGTCCGTTTGGGTGCGTTGTTCCGTGAGGTTACCGTCCGCATCATAACTAAAATTATTGGTAGTGGTCAGTCCCGAAAGTTTATCTTCGGTAGTCTGCTGGGTAAGTTGTAGTTTAAAGACCTTGTTAGGACTGAGGGCATCAGTATATTGGTAGGTAGTTGTTTGGATATTATTACTATCTTTATCAGTAATAAAATCTCTACTTTCTTTGATATATTCTCTCAATATAGCCCCTCTTAAATGAGGATTCATTTCTTTATATGAAAAAAGTATTCTTTCAGCATCTTTATTAATCCAGTCTGTACTTTTTATTTCAGAAAATCCTAAAAACCCTAATCCCCCAAGATGAGTTATTGCATTAGAGTAACTAAAATATCGTTCTGTCTTTTTTACAATTCCTCTTCGTTCCAATTTAGAAACTAAATTTACAGAGCGCATATTAGTAATAGCTAAGAATGGATAAGTCTCACTTTCTTTTTTAGTTATATAAACAGAAGGTAAGTATTGGTCGTTAAGAAAAGAAGATGCAATAGGTTGATAAGAAATAACCTCTTTTATTCCTCCTTTATGAATTTTTCTTAATAACATATCTTCTCTATTATTTTCTTGTAACTGAAATGTTTCTATTCTATTAGTTGAAAATAAAGAGATATCCATTACTCTATTACGCTCATCTATATTTGAAAATATAAGATAACTATGTCTACTTTCCCCTAATTGTTTTGTCTGACTTTTATCAAAATAGAAATGTTGTTTGTTTTGTTGATTCGTATATAATGTTATGGAACGATCATTGTCAAAGAACCCCCATAATCTTGGTCAAGTTCTGAATAATACTCTACAATATCCGTTTTTCCATCATTATTAATATCTATTGGAATGTAAGTATAATTATAATGGAGTAAGTATTTTCCTCTATTTATAGTAATTGATTTCCTAAAAGTTATACCAATATCTTTGACAGTAGATTCAAAAAAATCTCCCTTCCCTTTATTATAAAGTATTTCAAAAACAGAACTTTCATCAGCTGTAGGAAGTAAAAAATCTATTTTACCATCTCCATTAAAATCACCCATTATAGGGCGTTGTGTATCTGTAAAAATATTAGTACTTCTATGTTTATATAATAACTGCAACTGATAAGAATCATTCATTTCATATACAAAAATACCCCCTTTCACTATGAAAATAAGATCTGTTTTCCCATTCCCATTTGTATCCGCAGTCCATACTAAATCACTTTTGGGAATATATAACTGCCCTACTCGCTTGATATAATCATTTTTTGTTTTATCTATATCAATCCAATATATCCCTCCCATTACCTCATCATAATTACAAGTACAAAGGGGGCCATCCCATCCGGGTTTTCTTTCTATACGAGAAGTACATAACTTAATAGGGTGTTCAATTACTATTATATCTGTAAGTCCATCTCCATTAAAATCACCTGATACAATTTTGTTCTCCTTATTTATAAGATCTTTCTTCGTAGGAGGAATATTAGGGCGCAAACGATTAAAATTATCACAAAATTGTTCTTCATTCCAATAAGTTGGAAGTTCCCATTCTTTTGAAAATAGAAAAGATATTTTCTTTTCCTCTTTCTTATATCTATAAATTTTGAAAATTACTTTATCCAATGTTTGCTGTGTAGTTATAAAGTCTTGTCCATTATGTAATGAACCACTTTCTGTGAGCAACTGTGCTGGAAAAAGTTCTCCAAATTGAGGAATATAAGCTTCCTGTCCATTTATAGTAGTGTTATTTTTTCTAAAATCATCAAAGAAGAAAAGTTTTTTATAAGCATCAGTACCCGTGGTGTGATAAGTGATAAAATCAGAGTAATTATCCCCATTAAGATCTAAAGTTACAACATTCCATGTTGTATTGATAATATTTTCTAAATTAGTAGTGTTATAACTCGAAGAAATCTCTGGAAAATCTTTACTTGAAACAGTATAGACAAACGCTAAAGGGGCATATTTCTCTCCATTTAAACTTTCTGTTATAAAAGCTAGGCGATCATAGTGTAAACTAGTAGTATTATATTTAAGTTCATAGTTTCTATAAGGAATATTATTATCAGTTACATTAATAGTTGATAATATTTTTCCATTTATAAATTTTAGACCTCCTACGTATGCTACTTCAGGACGTGTACGGTCGTCATAATTAAATTCAATCTTTGCATTATTACCGTATTCAATATGCTTAATACGAAGATAATTATTTTCTATTGTATAAAAATATTCTATCCTTACCCCTTGCGCATTCTCCCAAGAACTTATCGCATACTCCATAGGTGATTGGCTATTGTTTTCCTTGCCATAATACGCCTTAGAGCCATCAGGGTAAAGTACCTCAAAGTAATCAGGACCAAAAGCTGCGTTCTTGCTCTTGCCCACTGCCTTAATACGTACTTGCGAGAAAGTTTCAGTCTGGTACACCGCTCCACTCTCGCCGTGCTTGCCTTCTTTCAGTATCAATCGCTGTCCGTCCAAAGCAAACTGGTCTGTTTCCGTAAGGTTTACTTCGGTAATTTTACCATTGTGATACATCGTGCTTCCTACTCTGCTTATCACCGAAAGCCCCGCTAAGTGCCAACCGTAACCTGCAATGCCGTTACCACTCTGGCTGTTGTAGGTCAGTGCCAAGGTAGGAGCAACGCCCTTAATCCCTTGAGGCACCGCAATAGGCACGGTATACACTGCAGCTCCTGTGCCTGATACACTCAGTTCACCCGTAGTCAAGCCCACAGTATTACCTCCGCCATCTCGTGCTGCTATATTCCCCGAAGGAAGTGCCGTTTCAGTAGGAGGGTCAACAGGCTCTGCGTAAAATGAAGTGCGTTCAATAGCCTGCAAAGGATAACTCTCTTGAGCTACACTGCCAAGAGTATAACAAACAGATAGTAATAATAACAACTTTTTCATATGTCTAATCGTTTATAACTTAATATTAACCATTAATCATTAATCATTAACCATTAATCATTAACCATTAATCATTAACCATTAATCATTAACCATTAATCATTAACCATTAATATCATTGTTTCACCACCTTAAATACCTTCCTACTGCCGTCAGAAAACGTAGCTACCAAAAAGTAATACCCCACCGACCAAGTCGATACATTGATGTGAAAAGGCTCATTCGCAGGAATTTGATCTGTCCTATACATCATCTTGCCGTCTACCGAAAACACAACAAGTTGCGTCAGCACTCCATTTTCACTGTGATGCCAATACACCGCCAAGTTATCAGTTACAGGGTTAGGGGCTCCTTGCAGAGTAATTTTAGAAGAATTATCAGTCTCTGAAGATTTCAAAGCCTCAGGCAGTTCGTCAAAGAGCTCCTCATCGGTAGCGTCGTCTTTGCCGTTGAGGCACAAAAGCGCACTGCGCTGGTTACCCGCGCTGTCGTACTGAAAACAGTACTCTTTTTGAGCATAGATACTAAGGGTACCTAAAAAGAAGATAAGATACTTTAGCATTGTCCAACAGGTTTTGGTTATATGACCGCAAAGGTCAGAACTATTTTTGAATAATGCAAGTTTTTTTACGTTTTTTTTCACTTTGCATTCTAATAGTAACGTTTCCCCTAATATATTAATCCTTTTGGCTATCTCACCTCCAAAGATTCTCAACATCTCTCCGAGCCTCTCCTAGAACTCCAAGCAAACCCATACCCTCATTTCCCCATTTGCTCATTTTCCCATTTCCTCATTTCCCCATTTCCTCATTTCCCCATTTCCTCATTTCCCCATTTCCTCATTTCCCCATTTCCTCATTTCCTCATTTCCTAATTCTCTAATTTCCTCATTTCCAAATTCTCTAATTTTCCCCGCCCGTGCGGATCGCACCTAAAATCTTTATTCATAAAAAATACCCCTAAAAGTATCTAAACTTTTAGGGGTATTATATTTTTTTAATTAACATCTGCTCAATATAACAAATATTATTTTCTATTACCTGCCGTGCTACAGCGTTCTGAGGCACAACATCACCTCCTTACATCAAACTTACATTAGTTTAATGGAATCTCGTGTCTAATTTTATATATTCTAAGAACTCCTTTCTTACCTCAGGGTCTTTAAATTTACCACCAAACTCAGCAGTAACCGTACTGCTATCAATATCTTCTATACCGCGAGAGTTCACACATAGGTGTTTGGCATCTATAATACAAGCCACATCTTCGGTACCGAGAGCGCGTTGCATCTCTTGTACTATTTGCATCGTAAGGCGTTCCTGCACTTGTGGACGTTTCGCATAGTACTCTACAATACGATTCATCTTCGAAAGCCCTAACACTTTACCGTTAGAAATATAGCCCACGTGAGCACGCCCCACAATAGGTAACAAGTGGTGTTCACAAGTGGAATACACTACAATATTCTTCTCTACCAACATCTCACCATAATGGTAAGAGTTCTCGAAAGTAGACATCGAAGGTTTGTGCTCTGGTAATAAACCTCCAAAAATCTCTTTTACAAACATCTTAGCTACACGTCTGGGAGTGCCTTTCAAACTATCATCGGTTAAATCCATTCCCAAAGTATGCAAAATGGCACGTACGTGAGTTTCTATTTCTGCTATCTTTTCGGTTTCACTCATCTGAAAAGCATCTGCTCTAAGTGGTGTAACTGCCGAAGTTGCTATATGGTTATCTCCTAATATATCTTCTTCTTGATTCTTATTCATTGTTCTTTATCTTATGAAAGTGCAAAAGTACTAATTATTACTCAAAGGTTAAAACTTTTTTGTGCTTTACATCTTGGTTGGTAATTGCCAAACGTATCACTTCTTCCATATCCGTTACATAATGAAAAGTAAGTCCTTTAAGGTATTCTTGTTTGATTTCCAAGATGTCTTTCTCGTTGTCTTTGCACAAAATATATTCTTTAATACCTGCGCGTTTCCCTGCCAAAATCTTCTCTTTGAGTCCACCTACCGGTAGTACCTTTCCACGCAAAGTAATCTCTCCGGTCATTGCCAAGTGTTTTTTCACTCTCTTTTGAGTAAAGAGCGACATTAGTGAGGTAAGCATCGCAATACCCGCACTCGGACCATCTTTAGGGGTTGCCCCTTCGGGTACGTGTATATGCACATCGTAACTATCAAAGAGTTTCACATTGAGGTTATAGTGTTCAGCATTGGCTTTTAGGTATTCCAAAGCAATAGTAGCCGATTCTTTCATCACCTGACCTAAATTACCCGTGATATTAAGCACCCCCTTACCTTTCGATAAGGCAGATTCTATAAACAGAATATCTCCTCCTACACTCGTCCACGCCAATCCAGTAACTACGCCAGCTACCTCGTTATCTTCGTATTTATCGCGTTCTAAGCGGGCAGGTCCCAATATTTTTTCTATGGTCTCTATGGTAAGTTTAGGGTCATAGGCTTCTTCCATTGCTAAGTTTTTAGCTCCGTAGCGCACTACTTTCGCTATTTCTTTTTCCAAAGCGCGTACCCCCGATTCGCGAGTATAACCTTCCACAATACGTTCTATTTCCTTTTTGCCCAATTGCAAGTCGGTAGTTTTCATACCGTGTTCTTTGAGTTGCTTAGGTAATAAGTGGCGTTTAGCTATCTCGGTCTTTTCCTCTATGGTATAACCCGTTACGTTGATGAGTTCCATACGGTCTAGCAAAGCAGGCTGAACGGTCGAAAGGTCGTTCGCAGTAGCGATAAACATCACCTTAGAAAGGTCGTAACCCATCTCGAGGAAGTTGTCGTAAAACTCCTTGTTTTGTTCAGGGTCGAGCACTTCTAGCATAGCCGAAGAAGGATCGCCTTGGTAACTATTGTTTCCTAATTTATCTATCTCATCTAATACAAATACAGGATTAGAAGTCTTAGCTTTTTTAAGTTGTTGCAAAATACGCCCCGGCATCGCCCCGATATAGGTTTTGCGGTGACCGCGTATCTCTGCCTCATCGTGCAAACCTCCTAACGACATACGCACGTACTCACGGCTCAACGCTTTGGCAATAGAGCGCCCTAAGGAGGTCTTCCCTACCCCAGGAGGTCCATAAAAGCACAAGATAGGCGACTTCATATCATTGCGCAGTTTGAGTACCGCCAAATACTCTATAATACGGCGTTTCACCTCTTCTAATCCGTAGTGTTCCTTATCGAGAATTTTCTGAGCGCGTTTTAGGTCAAAGTTGTCTTTAGAATACTCATTCCAAGGCAATTCCAATAATACTTCTAAGTAATTACGCTGAATGCCATAATCTGGACTATTAGGATTGGTACGTTGCAATTTGCTCAGTTCCTTTTCAAAGAGCTCTTTTATCTTGTCGTCCCATTTCTTGGTTTTAGCTTTCTTTTTCAGCTCTTCCATCTCTTGCTCGTACGACACGCCTCCTAATTCTTCCTGAATGGTGCGCATCTGCTGGTGCAAGAAGTATTCACGCTGTTGCTGGTCGATATCAATACGCGTTTTCGACTGTACTTCGTTACGCAAGGTAAGGCGTTGCAAGTCGATATTCAAATATTTTAAGATAGCCGTAGCGCGCTCTTTTAGTTCGTCAATTTCCAATACGCCTTGCTTTTCCAAAACGGTAGCATTCATATTGGACGATATAAAGTTAATCAGGAACGATGTGCTCTCTATATTCCTAATAGCAAAAGCCGCTTCCGAAGGGATATTCGGATTTTCTTGTACAATCTTGATAGAGAGGTCTTTCACAGCTTCAATAGTCGCTTCAAACTCCTTATCGTTCGCATCGGGTTTCACATCCGGCATCTCTTTTATCATCGCTTTGATATACGGCTTTTCTTCTACAATACTCTCTATTTCGAAGCGCTTTTTACCCTGAATGATAATAGTTACATTGCCGTCGGGCATTTTCAACACTCTGAGAATACGGGCTACCGTACCAAAACGGAAGAGGTCTTTGCCCTCAGGTATTTCGGTCTTCTCGTCTAATTGAGCTACAACACCAATGGTCTTAGTAGTAGCATATGCCTCGTTGATAAGGTGAATAGACGCATCTCTCCCCGCACTGATAGGCACTACTACTCCTGGAAATAGCACAGTGTTTTTCAAGGGAAGAATAGGTAACACGTGTGGTATGCGTTCGCGTTCTATCTCTTCTTCGTCTTCCAAAGTAAGAAGCGGAATGAACTCTGTATCTTCGTCTATATGTTCAGCCAAAAGGCTGTCAAAATTTCCTATATTCATATTTAGATCGTTACTATATGCCATTTTGTCAGTAGTTGCTTGTCTATATAAATATTCTCATTATATCTATACAGTTTAAAATCAATTTCTTATATACTACAAAATGTACATTGCTTCCTATGTATTACAATAGGTGTGCCATAAAAATTGCCTCCTTCTTACTTTCTTCTTTACTCCGTTTTTACCGTCACACTGTCACGTCCTAAGATTCTACACCACCCCATTTTCTCATTTTCAAATTTGCTAATTCTCTAATTTCTCTCCCCCTTTTCCGTCCCTACATTCCCACTTTTCCGTCGCTCTCTACTCGTCACTACACCCCCTCTCCTTGGGAGAAGTCTCCGAATAGGAGAGTATGTGAACGGGGTGAGGATTCCTTTTCTTTCGCCTCGAAACTCCGTTTTTAACATTTTTTGCATTGTTGTATGATATTATGAATCAACTATTTATACACCCTTTCTATACCAATCGTCCAAGATTCGTATAAGCTTCCTATAAGCTCTCTATAAGCTAACCCACCCATCTAATAGCCTTTTTTCATCAAAATTCCTCTTAACCTTCTTCCGAATCTCTCCGTTTTCTTCCGAAAGTTCAGAACCTCTCTAAGATTCTCCGAAAACTCCAACTGACCTCTCTCCCCTTTTCACAAGGCGTAGCCTTGATTTTGTTTAAAATTTGTTTAATTTCTGAGGCACAGCCTCATTCCTCTAACTCAAGCTCGCGTCTCATTTCCTCATTTTCCAATTCTCTCATTTTCCAATTCTCTAATTACCCCCGCCTGTACGGCTCGTACTACCCTACTTCATCATAAAACTCCTCTCTAAGTTTTCACGGTGGTTAGGGTGCGCTATCGCAATCAATGCCTTAGCCCTTTCACATAAATTCTTGCCAAAGAGCTCAGCCACACCATATTCAGTAACGATATACTGTACGTGAGCACGAGTGGTTACCACACCTGCCCCTTGTTTGAGAAAAGGCACAATCTTGCTCTCTCCTTTGTTTGTGGTCGAAGGAAACGCAATGATTGATTTACCTCCTTCACTAAGCATTGCACCTCTTACAAAGTCTATCTGTCCGCCAAATCCTGAATAAATAGTCGTTCCAATAGAATCAGCACACACCTGCCCCGTAAGATCCACCTCTATTGCTGAATTGATAGATATCATTTTCGGGTTCTGACGTATCACTGACACCTCATTAGTGTACGAAGCTTCAGCTATTTCCACTGATGGATTTTTGTCAATAAAATCATACAACTCTTTTGTACCCATCACAAACGAAGCTATAATCTTGCCTTTGTCTATCTTCTTTTCATAACCATTAATCACGCCCTTTTTCACCAAATCAAGCACTCCTTCTGTGAGCAGTTCTGTATGAATACCTAAGTTTTTTAGGTGTCCCATCTCTCCCAAAGTAGCATTAGGAATGTTACCAATACCCAATTGCAATGTACTACCGTCCTCAATAAGAGGTACAATATGTCGGGCTATTTGTTTTTCAATAGTATCAGGTTCTGTAAGATGCAATGAGAAGATAGGAGCATCGTGTTCTACTAAGAAGTCTATTTCATCAATATGTAGAAGGGCATCACCGTAAGTACGAGGCATTTGCTTGTTTACTTTTGCAATCACATATTTTGCATTGCGTATCGCCGATTTACAAGCCTCTACACTCACGCCCATAGAACAAAAACCAAACTTATCAGGAGGCGATACTTGTATAAGCACTACATCCACTTTAACGTGCTTCCTATCAAATAATAAAGGCATATCACTTAAAAAAATAGGGGTATAGGAACCATTCCCATTTTTTATAATATCTCGCACATTCCTTGATAGAAAAAAAGAATTTACATAAAAGCTATCCTTGTATTTAGGGTCAGCATAAGGAGCGTCTCCCTCAATGTGAATGTGCCCTATACTTACATTGCGTAGTTCTGATGCACGCTCTACAAGAGCATCTACAAGTATTTCAGGTACAGCAGCGCCTCCGTGAATATAAACAAAGTCACCACTCTTTACAACCTTTAAGGCTTCTTGAGCAGTCGTAATTTTTGCCATTTAAAATAATATTAGTTAATGGCTCAAAAGTACTACATTAAATCCAATTGGCAAAATAATTAGTAATATAATTTTTTTTAGTACCTTTGTCCCCAATTTTAAAAACGAAGTATTATGTATCCACCTGAATTGGTAAAACCAATGATAGAAGAACTAACAGCGGTTGGTTTTGAAGAATTAAAAACAGCTGAGGCTGTAAGAGAAGCATTGAAAAGAGCAGGTACTACCCTCGTAGTAGTAAACTCTGTATGCGGTTGTGCTGCCCGTAATGCGCGCCCTGCAGTAATCTACAGCTTGCAAAACGCTAAGAAACCCGACCATCTTACCACTGTTTTTGCTGGGGTCGATAGAGAGGCTACTGAAGAAGCTCGTAACTTTATGCTTCCTTTTCCTCCCTCCTCTCCTAGTATAGCTCTGTTTAAAGATGGTGAATTAGTGCATATGTTGGAACGCCATCACATCGAAGGTAGAATGGCTGAAGCTATCGCTGAAAATCTCCAACAAGCCTATAATGAATTTTGTTAATCAATTTTTATTTCCAAAAAATCCTTTTGTGATACCAAAGATATCACAAAAGGATTTTTTAATACTGATTAGGAATACGCTCTGCCCCTTCAATAATAAAGTCGGTTAAGCGTTGTAAGTAGATATTAATTTGCGGGTCAGTTACATTAAACAGCAATACAATTACCACTTGCTCATTTGGGTATACTGATAGCCAACCGTAACCTCCCACTCCCATTCCTGTGTGACCAAAATAATCACGTCCATTCCAGTCTCGTTGGTTTTGCCAACCTATACCATAACTCACCTCAGTATCATCAAAAGTACATTGCTTTTTTAACATCTCGTTTTCTATAGGCTGAGAAAGAAAATTATGGCGCTCTATAGCAATTCCCATTTTAGCAATATCGTTAGAAGTAGAAAGAAAGCCTCCTCCTGCCAGCTTAAAGTAGTTATTCACATCAGGAGCTTTGATGAGTCCTCCTTTTTTAGACCTTGAATAAGGTGTAGCCTCATCTTTAATTATTTTCCCTCTATCAGGGAAAGTGCGCCACATATTCAAAGGCTTAAACACTTCCTCTTTAGCCACATTCTCAAACTTCTCATTCAAACACTTTTCTATAGCCAATGAAATCAAATTTATACCGTAGCTACTATACAAAAACTTTGTTCCTGGTGCCGACTGTAATATGTCATCTTTAAATAAATTCACTCCCTGTTCAATACTGTAAGCTTTATTTAAAGTATATTCATTAGCCCTATAAGTGCGTATGCCTGCTAAGTGTCCTGCAAGTTGTTTCACGGTAAAATCAAAAGGCTTTTGCGGGTAATCAGGTATATATTCATAAATTGAAGTATTCCAGTCAAACTTCTTTTGTTCTTGCAGTCTAGCCAATACCATTCCTGTAATAGCTTTCGACATACTCGCTACCCTAAATAGCGTATTCTTAGGGTCAATAGTTGTCTTTTTAGTAATATCAGCATATCCATAACCTCTTTGCCATATTATTTTTCCTTGTTTGGCTACAGTTACAGAGGCTCCTGGTATAATTTGTTCTTGTATTAGGTATTGTAATATTTTCTCAGCTTCAGTACGTGCATCGTCAAACGAGATTACTTCAGAAGGATTTCTTTTAAATACATCTACATCTTGAAGCTTCTTTTGTGCAAATAATGAATTAAAAAATGAAATAATAGTGCTAAACAAAACAATAAGTATTAGTTTTTTCATAAATTATTAACAAATGCTATTTTTTCATTATTTCAGCTACCTTCTCCCCTATTTTAGCAGGCGAATCTACTACGTGAACACCACATTCGCGTAAAATACGTTTTTTAGCTTCAGCAGTATCATCAGCACCTCCTACTATAGCCCCGGCGTGTCCCATTGTTCTTCCTTTGGGAGCTGTTTCACCTGCTATAAAACTAACCACAGGCTTTTTATTGCCATTGGCTTTTATCCATCGGGCTGCTTCTGGCTCTAACTGTCCTCCTATTTCACCTATCATCACAATACAATGAGTCTCTGGGTCATTCATCAATAATTCTACAGCCTCCTTAGTAGTAGTACCAATAATAGGGTCTCCTCCAATACCAATAGCTGTGGTAATCCCTAATCCTTGCCTTACAATTTGGTCAGCTGCCTCATAGGTAAGTGTCCCTGATTTCGAAACTATCCCCACGTGTCCTTTCTTAAAGATAAAACCTGGCATAATGCCTACTTTTGCTTCTTCAGGCGTAATCACTCCCGGACAGTTAGGACCTACCAAACGGCAATCTCTATTCTTTATGTAGGCTGCTACTTTCACCATATCAGCTACCGGAATCCCTTCTGTAATAGTAATAATTACTTTTATCCCTGCATCAGCAGCTTCCATAATAGCATCAGCAGCAAAAGCGGGTGGCACAAAAATAATAGATACATCAGCTCCTGTTGCCTTCACAGCATCGGCTACCGTATTAAACACTGGCTTTCCTAAATGTGTTTGACCTCCTTTATTAGGGGTAATTCCTCCTACCACATTAGTGCCGTATGCAATCATTTGTTCAGCGTGAAAAGTACCTTCGCTTCCTGTGAAACCTTGTACTATTACTTTTGAATTCTTATTAACTAATACACTCATTGCAATTATTTTTTTGTTTTCTTATAGCAAAGATAAATAAAACTTCTATACTTTCAAAATCTTTCGTAAAGAAATCGATTATTATTTTACCTTCTTCTTTTTATTACATTAATTATCAATCTATTGCATTATTACTTTTTTCATCTATTCCTATAACAAAAAAGGGCTACCCTCATAGGCAACCCTTTTGTAATATGCTGTCCTCAACACTCGTTATGCGAGCATTGTTACAGGATTCTCAATATAAGCTTTGAGTGTTTGTAAGAATTGAGCTCCAGTAGCCCCGTCGATAGTACGGTGGTCGCAAGCAAGAGTTACTTGCATAGTGTGACCTACTACTATTTGTCCGTTTTTCACTACAGGTTTCTCAACAATAGCTCCTACTGAAAGAATAGCAGAGTTAGGCTGATTGATGATAGAAGTAAATACATCTACCCCAAACATACCCAAGTTAGACACGGTGAAAGTGCTTCCTTCCATTTCGGCAGGAGTAAGTTTCTTGTTGCGTGCCTTACCAGCCAAGTCTTTTACCAAGGCGCCTATTTGAGTAAGCGTTAAAGTATCTGTAAACTTGATAACAGGCACTACCAAGCCATCTTCAATAGCTACAGCCACCCCTACATTCACGTGTTTGTTGTAAAGGGTTGTATCACCTTTCCAAGAAGTATTTACTTGAGGGTGTTTTTTAAGTGCCATTGCGCAGGCTTTCACTACCATATCGTTGAAAGATATTTTGGTGTCTGGCAAATTGTTGATTTGAGCGCGAGATTCCATCGCGTTATCCATATCAATTTCTATTGCCAAATAGTAGTGAGGTGCAGTGAATTTAGATTCTGCCAAACGTTTCGCAATCGTTTTGCGCATTTGTGAGTTTTTCACCTCTTCTGTTACTTCCACTCCCACAGGAATTACAGTTGGGATAGCTGCGCTAGCGGTTGCAGGTGTAGCCGTAGTAGCCGTAGCAACCTTAGCACTTGGTGTAAAGTTTTCTACGTCTTTCTTCACAATACGTCCGTTTTCACCTGTTCCTTTCACCTCAGTAAGGTTAATACCTTTATCTTGTGCTATTTTCTTAGCCAAAGGAGAAGCAAATACGCGGTCATTTGCATTAGCTACTGAAGTAGTAGCTGGTGTGGCTGTTTCAGCCGGTTTGCTTTCAGCCTTAGGAGTTGCAGGAGCCGAAGTTGAAGCTCCCCCAGCTTTTACGGCTGCCAAAACTGCGTTTACATCAGTCCCCGCAGGACCTATAATCGCCAATAATGAATCTACTGCTGCACTTTCTCCTTCTTTTAAACCTATATACAATAAAGTACCTGCATAGAATGATTCAAACTCCATTGTAGCCTTATCGGTTTCAATTTCAGCTAAGATATCACCTTCTTTTACAGTATCACCTACCTTTTTGAGCCAAGAAGCCACAGTACCTTCCGTCATTGTATCACTGAGTCGAGGCATTGTTACCACTTCTACTCCTGCTGGTATAGTAGCACCAGCAACAGGAGCCGTAGTTACCTCAGCAACAGGTTTTGCTTCTTCAGCTTTAGGAGTCGATGCTTGAGCTCCTCCAGCTATAAGTGCCGAAATATCTTCACCCTCTTTACCTATGATAGCCAATAAGGTATCTACTTTAGCACTTTCTCCTTCTTTTAAACCTATATACAATAAGGTTCCTGTATGGAATGATTCAAATTCCATCGTAGCTTTATCCGTCTCGATTTCTGCTAAGATATCGCCTTCATTTACTTTATCGCCTACTTTTTTAAGCCACTTTGCTACAACACCCTCTTCCATAGTGTCGCTCAAGCGTGGCATAGTAATAATTTCTGCCATTTATGTTGTTATATTTAATTAGTGTTTCCTTTTTATTATAATCTACTGGGCAAGAAAGGGTAATTTTCTTGGTCGTAAACCACATCATACATAATATGTGTTTCTGGATAAGGTGATTCTTCTGCAAATTTCTCACACTCAGCCACACGTTCTTTCACACGTTCGTCGATAGCTTCTAACTCAGCATCGGTAGCATATTTCTTCTCTTTGATAACCGCAAGTACATTGGTGATTGGGTCTTGTTTTTTGTACTCTTCCACCTCTTCTTTAGTACGGTAATGTTGCGCATCCGACATTGAGTGTCCACGATAACGATAAGTACGAATGTCAAGCAAAGTCGGTCCTTCTCCACGGCGAGCGCGTTCTACTGCTTCATACACCGCTTCGGCTACTGTTTCAGGGTGCATACCATCTACGGGTTGGCAAGGCATTTGGTAACCCAACCCGAGCTTCCAAATATCCACGTGGTTAGCAGTTCTTTCCACCGATGTACCCATTGCGTAATGATTGTTTTCTACAATAAAAACCACAGGCAATTTCCACAACATAGCCAAGTTCATTGTTTCGTGGAAAGCCCCTTGACGCACCGCACCATCACCCATAAAGGTAAGTGTAACTGCCTCTCTATTGAAGTACTTATCAGCGAAAGCCAAACCAGCCCCCAATGCAATCTGTCCTCCTACGATACCGTGACCACCATAGAAGTGGTGTTCTTTCGAAAAGATGTGCATAGAGCCTCCTAATCCAAGAGAAGTACCTGTACCTTTACCGTACAATTCAGCCATAATACGTTTAGGGTCTACACCCAAACCTATGGGATGTACGTGGCAACGGTAAGAAGTAATCATTTTGTCTTTGGTAGGGTCAATAGCGTGCAAACAACCTGCAGCCACCGCTTCTTGACCGTTGTATAGGTGCAAGAACCCCCTTACTTTTTGTTGAATATAAACTGCAGCGAGTTTATCTTCAAATTTCCTCCAAAAAAGCATATCCTCGTACCATTTTAGGTACACTTCTTTATCAAATTTTTTCATTGGTTTTTTGATGTATATAAAAGTCTATTAGTATTCTTACAATAGTATATTTTCTATTATGTTCCGCTATGAGTCCCTCTTAAATTGACTCTTCCTTCGTCTTTTCTTTATCTGCCCGTGCGGCTCGCACCGTCTTTTGTTCGTCTTTTGTTCGTCTTTCCTTCGTCTTTCCTTCGTCCTTTGTTCGCCTTTCCTTCGTCTTTTGTTCGTCCTTCCTTCGTCTTTTGTTCGTCCTTCCTTCGTCTTTTGTTCGTCCTTCCTTCGTCTTTTGTTCGTCTTTCCTTTATCTGCCTGTGTGGCTCGCACCGTCATTTGTCCGTCTTAGCTTCAAATAGCCTTCGATTTTCAAACTTATTCCCTTCTTATAAAAACTTTTTACACTTCATTTCTCATTTGCTAATTCTCAAATTTGCTAATTTGCTAATTACGACTGCCCTTGTGGCTCGCACCGTCATTAATTTGGTATTATTGGCATTTTTGGCATTATGGTATTAAACTTTTCAGCTTTTACCTCTTAGCTTTCTGAGCAGTTTTAAATCACTTTCTAAAAATATTTGCAAAGGTGCAAAAAAAATATCACCTAACCAAAAAATATTCAAAAAAAATTTTATACCTTTGTCCCATTAATTCAAATTTTAAATATAATGAAGATAAAATTAACTTCCGCACTTTTGTTATTGATAACGATTATTTCGTGTAAATCAACTACAAACAATCAAGGAGAGAGTACTACTAATTATGAGGTAATTCCACTACCCGAAATGATTACCACTCCCCAAGCTGATGCCGATAAACCTTTCGTACTTACGGCTGATACCAAAATCACCTATCCAGAAGGTGATGCTTCTTTACAGCAGTACGCTGGATTCTTGCAAGAGTATATCAAAAAACAAGCAGGAATTGAAGTGAATATCGCTCCTAATCAAAACAATGAGACCAACACTATTGCCTTGTTGCAAAATTACCAAAACAACAACAAAGAGGCTTACCAAGTAGTGGTGAATGCCAAGAACATTACTGTAAATGGAGCTTCTAAAGCGGGTACTTTCTATGGAGTACAACTCTTGAGAAAATCCATTCCGGTACAAAAAGTAGGCAAAGTCATCTTCCCTGCCAAAGAAATAACCGATAAACCCTATTTCGCTTATCGTGGTGCACATTTAGATAGTGCCCGTCACTTTTTTAATGCCGACTCTGTGCGCATTTATATCGATATGTTAGCACTCCACAATATCAATAAATTCCACTGGCATCTCACCGATGATCAAGGTTGGCGTTTTGAATCTAAAAAATACCCCGAACTTACTGTGGTAGGAAGCACTCGTAGCCAAACTATGGTAAACAAACAGTGGGACACCTTCGATGGTAAACCTCACGGAGGCTTCTATACTCAGCAAGAAATGAAAGACATTGTAAAATATGCCGCCGACCGCAATATTACCGTTATTCCTGAGATAGACCTCCCAGGTCATATGGTTGCTGCTTTGGCTACTTATCCACAATTAGGCTGTACAGGAGGCCCTTATAAAGTAAGAGAAACTTGGGGCATAGCCGAAGATGTACTTTGTGCTGGCAACCCCGAAACTTATGATTTCATTAAAAATATATTAGAAGAAGTAACTGAAGTATTCCCTTCAGAATATATCCATATAGGAGGTGACGAATGTCCTAAAGATAGCTGGAAGAAATGTCCTAAATGCCAAGCTAAGATAAAAGAGTTAGGTATTAAAGGTGATGCTAAACACACAGCCGAAGAATACTTACAAAGTCACATAATTACATTCGCCGAAGATGTATTAGCTAAAAAAGGTCGCAAAATCATTGGTTGGGACGAAATCCTTGAAGGAGGTTTAGCTCCTAATGCTACTGTAATGTCTTGGAGAGGTATCGGGGGCGCTATAGAAGCAGCCAAGTCTAATCACGATGCTATTATGACCCCTGTTTCTTATTGCTACTTCGATTATTATCAAACAGATAAAACCGATAAAGAACCTCTTGCTATTGGTGGTTATGTACCAGTAGAACGCGTTTACTCTTTCAATCCTTACCCCGATGCACTTAATAAAGAGCAACAAAAACACATCTTAGGAGTACAAGCCAATGTTTGGACAGAGTATATCAAGACTTTCAAACACGTACAATATATGGTATTGCCTCGTTTTGCAGCCTTAGCCGAAGTACAATGGGAAGACCCTGCAAAACCTAAAGACTACAATCAGTTTTTACAACGCTTAATGCGCTTACTTCCTATCTACCAGTTAGAAGGTTATAACTATGCTAAACACATATTCGATCTTCGTGCCGAAGTAAAACCTGAGGTAGGTGATATACAAGTAACACTCTCTTGTTTACAAGACACTCCTATCTATTACACTACCGATGGGAGTGAACCTACTAAAAGTTCTAACGTGTATAAAGAACCTTTAAAACTCACTCAAGATACACATCTAAAAGCTAAAGTATTCGGTCAGGAAACCGAAAGTAGCTTCGAACAACAGTTCCTTTTCAACAAAGCAACCGTACGCCCTATTGAGTTCCTCAGTAAACCTAGTCAAAACTATACTTTTGGGGGCGCTATTACCTTAGTTGATGGTAGAAAAGGGGGTACTAATTCACGCTCTGGAGAATGGTTAGGTTTTAGTGAAGCACCTTGTGAAGTGGTGATTACCCTAAAAGAAAACACTCCTGTAAAAGAAGTGCGCTTCAATGCTTTTATTGAAACAGGTGATTGGATTTACCCTCCAACCAGCTTTGAAGTATGGGGTTCTAAGGACGGTAAAAGCTATAATTTACTCGCTAAAGAAAACTATGCGCTTCCTAATAAAGCTCTCAAAGAAATAAAAACTTACTCTCTTTCTTTCCCTGAAAAAGAAGTAACCTATCTAAAAGTGAAGATAAATGGAGTAAACAAAATTCCTGCTTTCCATCAAGGAGCAGCTGGTAAACCTGGCTTCCTCTTCATCGATGAAATTCAAGTATTGTAATAGGCTTACATAACAATAAACAAAAAGCTATCTAATAGTTCTTATTAGATAGCTTTTTTATATCTCAATATGAGGGTATTTCTTTTTAAAAATCTCTATTTTCTGTCGTAATTGTATTTGAAACTGCTGATAACTCTCTGTTTTAGGGTTAAACGGATGATGTTGCAACCCTTTCTGTATGGCATCTATTTGTTTCATATCTGCCTGAGTAGCCTTATCTATATAGGTTTCTACTAAGCGTTCCCAAATATAGTCTATAGCCATTTCCGATGGGTGTACCATATCATTAGCGTAAAAGCGGTAATCGCGAAGTTCATCTAAAAGCAACTCATAGGCTGGAAAATAAATGCACTCCTCTGATGAAAGTACCGAATAAAGTGCTACCAACAAATGTGCTTTGCTCACTTGGTTTTCTAAAAAACCATCTTTCAAGTGTCGTACAGGCGAAATAGTAAAAACACATTGCAAGTCCTTATTCACCTTCTTCAACAGTGTTATAATATGGGTAAGGCTCTCCCCTATCTCTTCTACTGATAATAGTCGTTTTGAGAAGTGTTGTTGAGGCACTTTATGACAATTCGCCACTATCTTATCAGTACTGTTATAGATGTATACCCAAGCTGTACCAAGAGTGATAAAACAGAAATCGGCTTTTTGTAATGTGTTATAAAGTGCTGTTTGTTGTATATTGGCAAGATGAACAGCTTCCTCTAAGCTCGGTTTACTCATATCCGAATGAAAGTCGAAACTGTGCCAAAGTTCATTGTGCAAAAAGAAATCTTCATCCTCATAAGGAGTGTGTTCTATTCCTCTGTTAAGCACATTTTCAATAGCTAAGGGGTGAAAGAGTATCCCAAAAGGGTTTACCGTAACAGGAATTTTATAATAACTAAACTTCTGCGCCATATTCACAGCAAAGCAAGAACCTATACTCAGTATCTGTGAGTGATAAGTAATGCTTTTAGTAGTCTTGGGTATGGGCACAATAGTTCTAAATTCCATAACGATAAAATAATTAAACGTTACTCCTTTCTAAATCCAACAAAAATTGCTTCCTCTCGATTCCACTAGCATAGCCTGTAAGTGTCCCGTCTGAACCTATAACACGATGACAAGGAATAACGATTGAAATACGGTTTTTCCCATTGGCATTAGCAACCGCTCTCACACCTTTCGTATTCCCCACAGCCGTAGCCTGTTCTTTATACGAACGCACTTCCCCATACGGAATAGTTTGTAACACTTTCCATACTTCCTCTTGAAAAGAAGTCCCCACCAAAGCCAGTGGCAAACTAAACTCTTTACGCTTTTTGGCAAAGTACTCTTTCAATTGTTTCTCCAACTCCGATAACAACAAACTATCCTCATCTACTTGTGTTGCCCCGTAATGCTTTACGAGTATTTCTTGGTCTTTAAGCCAGTTTTTACTATCAACAAAGTCAAGCATACAAATTGCCTCATCAGTAGCTATGGCAAGCATCTCACCTATGGGGGTGTTAATTCTCTTTTTGTATAGTTTCACCATTTTGTTCTTCTTCATTGATAGCTTCTGTGTTATTAGGGTCGTATTCCGTTTCTTCTAAATCTTTAGACCTTTTGCCTAAACCTATTTTAGGGTTTTCTTGTGTTCCCGTTACTTTTATAGGAATTCCAATAATCCCCAAGGGTGGTAAGCCCAAACGCATCTTAAAGTTCAACCTACCGTCAAAGCTACTCTGCCCTTCTATACGTAGTCTAAACCCTGAAACCCTAAACTTAAACCGCTCTACCGTGATAAGATTATTCTTTATACTACTCTTGATGTCAATAGTCGAAAGATTAGCATCTCTCAGTCCGTCTGTCCCTGTTCTATCACTGATAACATTAAAAAGCTTAAACCCTTTTAGTTGCACGTTCTTCACCGATAGCACTCCTCCTCCTTTTATTGAAGGATAAATAGGTGACATCTCATCATTCAGCTTCCCTTCTACGGCGTAATCCAATGAAATAATACCTTTGGCGTCTTTTGCCATTGCCACCATTTCTCTGAACATCTTCACTTCTTTGTAGGCTCTTTGCACGTCAAAGTCTTTGGCTTTAATCTTAAAACTAAAATTAGCACGTTTAGGTGTTTCATCTGCGTATTTAGCTTTTATTTGTGTAGAAACTCCTATAATATTAAAACTGACGTTTTGCAGAGCTAAGGTTCCTCTATTAAGCTGAGTATTACCTCTCAAATTGTGAATAGTAAGCCCCTGTAAAGCTACATTTTTAAGATTGGCTTTCAAGTTAAAGTTAAAGAGCTTAGGTACAATCACCACCCCCTTTTCAGTTGGAGTATCATTGGTAACCGTCGCTTCCTTCGCTTCTTTTGTTTCTTGAGCAGGGGCAGAAGTATACATAAACTCATCTACATCAAGATAGTTAGAGCTTACCGTAAAGTTTCCTTTCAGCACTTGGTTGTTTGATAGGAAGAAGTTAATAGCGTTGCTCATCTGTCCGTTCATCAAAAAGTCCGATTTCCCATAGGTGGCACGGAAGTCAGTAAAGTGCATATTGTCTTGATTGAAGCGAAAGACTCCTTGCTGAATGATAAACGGTTTAGGCAAGTATTGTGTAGTGGTTTTGATATTACGCAGTTCTATCACTCCCTTATTGTGCAAAAGATGATAACGCCCGTTAGTAGCATCGCTCTGAGTGCCTTGTAAAGTAAGGTCGGCTTTGGCATAACCTTGTAATTCCAAGCCTTTTTGTGAGAATACTTTATAAATTTTGGCTATGTCTAACTCTCCTTTGGCTTGTATATCATATCGGATATCGTCGAAATTCTCCATCGATAAATTCACCGTAAAAGGCTTTCCTTCAAACAAGAACGTCGCAGGAGACAAATTTACTGCCAAAGTTTTCATCGAGCCATCAGTGTCCTCAATATTCCCTTTGAAGTGAATATCAGTAACCGGATTAGGGTAGTAAGGCGTCTTTACATAACCATCGGAGAACTCCAAAAGCCCTTTCGTGATAGGGAACAATCGTTGTTCAGGAGCATAAGTACCCTTACTCTTCACGTTTGCCAAGAGCATTCCTTTCAGTTGGAAGTCCTTCATATCCATCAAGTGCATCACATTCTCCACATTGATGTTTGCTCTCACCTTAGCATCAATTACAGGAGGTTTTATTCCATCAAGACTTACAATGCCGGAGAAGTTCTGCTTACCTATATCAAAGTAAACCGAATCGAGCTTTACTGCCACTTTATCTACGTTTAGCGAAGGCAATCTCGTTTCTATGTTCAAGTACACATTTTCAGCCGGAGCTGGTACTCCCTCATAGCCTACATAACCATCTCTTACCTTCATTTTTAGATAAATATCGGGACTCAAATTCTGTGAGGCTATATATTGCCCTTTCATCGAAAAGAATATATCGGTCTTTCCTTTAAGGGTGGCTTTCTTATGCCATTGTGTAAATTGGGGAGGCAAAGCGGTAAAGAAGTCGTCAAGATTGCTATCCTTAGATTGTATTTCTAAGTCAATATCATACCCATTGTTTAAAAAGTTCAGCTTCCCTTTAAAATCCACAGGCAATCGGTTTATCTTTAAGTTGTTTTGCTGAAAGATAAAAGCCAATGAATTAGTATTAATCTGGGTAATTAGCTCTGCGCTTACGTGTTTGTTCTTAAAGTAGGTTTCCCCTGCAAAAAGAAAATCCAATGATTGTATTTCTGCTTTGGTACGCAAATCGAATATAGAAGCCTCTAAGCCTCCTTTTCCTAAGTAATTAAAACCATTGGCTTGAAGGTAAATCTCTGTCGATTTATCATCGTATATCAGTCGGGTATTTCTCAGCTCAATATGCTGTAAATTCACCCGTGTATCATCACTCTCCGAGGTACTTTCTTCTCCCGACGATTTGTAAACGTTATAATTAGCCTCGCCTTGTTTGTTTTCTTTTATATGCACAAAAGCATTTTTAAGGTATATCTCCTTTATGTCTATCTTATTAGAGAACAACAAATCCTTTACATCTATCCCCAAAGAAATTTGCTTTACTGCCACAAGCGTATCATTCTCATAGGGTTTAGAGCCCTTCATCAAGAAGTTATCAAGGTTAAGCGTAAGCGATGGAAAATGGGTAAAGAAAGATAACTTAGCTTTAGAAAAGTTGATTTCTCCGTTCAGATTATCATTGGCGAGCTTCTTAACTTTCTCAGTTACGTATTCAGGGTACACCATTGGAAAAATGATAATGAATGCCAATAGCAATGCTATCAGCACACCCAATATCTTTAAGCTTTTGAGGATATACTTCTTCATCAAAACAATAAAATCCTAATCCGTTTAATCTATAAAACTTTGTAGTGCCAATTCATAGCTCTTCAAGCCAAAACCTACCACTACGCCCTTCACCACTGGCGATAAAAACGACTGATGCCTAAACGTTTCACGCGTAAAAGTATTAGAAATGTGCACTTCTACTACGGGCGTTGTAATGGCTGCCACCGCATCGGCAAGGGCTATGGAAGTATGTGTATAGGCTCCTGCATTCAGTATAATGCCATCATACTCAAAACCTATATGGTGTAACTTGTCTATCAGTGCCCCTTCGTAATTACTCTGGAAATAATACAATTCAATATCTGTATATTTCCTATGTAGTTCTTTCAGGTAATCCTCAAAGGTCTGATTGCCATAAACCGAAGGCTCTCGAATGCCCAACAGGTTCAAGTTGGGTCCATTGATAATGATGATTTTCTTCATATCTATGTTATTCTTCTATTTTAATACGCCCTATCCCTTTCACACTTTTCTTAAATACAGGCGGATTTCCTTTCACAGTAATGCCTCCTGCTCCTGCGATAGAAGCATCTACCTCTTGCGTTACATAAGCCGATATACCTCCTGCTCCCGCTATGCGCAAAGTAGCTTTTTCAGCTTTAAGCTCATCAGCATCTACATCGCCAGCACCTTTCACGTATATACTTAGGTTTTTGGTTTCTCCTGCAATGTCTATACCTCCTGCTCCAGCCACTTGTAAATCAAGTGAAGTAGCTGTTACCGATGCTTCAAGGTCACCACTACCCTCTAATTTTACTAACAAAGAACCCACTTGCAATTTCTTTTCTGTAGATATATCCACAGCCCCTTTCCCTATTACTCTCTTTAAACGTGTGTCGATAGGTACGTACACAGTAATAGAGGTTTTAAGTGAGTATTTCCTATCAATGCTTATATAAAGCACATTGTTGGAGACTTTGGTCTCTAAATACGAAAGTACCTCTTTCTGTCCTTTCACTTTTATTTTGCCTACCTCTCCTTCTGTAAGCACAAGGTTATAAGCTCCCGAAACTTCTATAGCGTCATAATTCGCTACTTTTCTGTTTTCGGTGATAACTTCTTTGTCTTTTTCTGTCTTCTTTTGGCTGTATCCTATGCCAACAACTAATGTTACAAGGATAAATGTAATAAATCTTTTCATATATTTCATCTGTTTTAATTATTTCTCTTCTGTTAAGTCACTTAGTATAGCTTCTGTCTTCGCTATAATCTCTTCAATCGTAATAGTCTCTATGGCTTTCTCATAACCTTTGGGGTATTTCTTCCCATATACCGAAGTAGGAATGAGTGGATACTGCTCTCTATCTGCCAAAAGAGCATTCTCCTTAGGCTGCAAATAAGGATAAAACCCCGCATAAGGGTGTGTCACTCCCCATAAGGTAAGCGTCGGAATTCCATACATCGCCGATAGGTGCGCATTCCCACTGTCCATTGCTATCATTATATCTAAGTGCGAAATGAGCTCCAACTCTTGTTTAAACGAGAGTTTCCCTACCATATTTTCAGCATTAGCTAAGTTTATTTTGCTCACCTGTTCTTCCTCTTCTTTTCCTCCTCCAAAGATGTAAATCTTGCCACTGTCATATCGTTGAGAAAGTGCCGTTATCACCTCGCACATCTTTTCAAATGGATACTGTTTACCTATGTACGACGCAAACGGAGCAACCCCTATACGCACTCCTTCACACAGCAATTTCTGTACCGTTTCACTCGGTTCTTCTGGCGGTAAAATATATGGTTCACTTAGGTCAATCGGGAAACCCAAAGAAGCAAACACATCTGCATACCGCTCATACGAAGGCTTTAAAGGCTCAAACACTTTACACTTATAGCTGGTAAGTGCTCTCTTTTCTCTACGCCCTTTGTCCATTTGCTTGAAAGGTATTTTGCTACCCTTAAAATAGAATTTCAGTACATTAGTGCGCAACACATTGTGAATGTCTGCCACACCGTCAATTCCCTTCGCCATCAATTCCTTATACAGTTTGTACAGTCCCGATAAACCACTGTGTTTCCCGTTAATTTCAGGAGTGAATACCTCCAAGTTAGGAATATGTGAAAACATCGGTGCAAATAACGGTCGCGTGAGGTAAGTGATTTTTACATCGGGATATTGCTCCGAAAAAGCTGTTACAACCGGCACACTAATGGCTACATCTCCCATCGCCGACATTCTAAAAATAGCTAAATGTTCCATTTTGTTTTGGTATTTAAAGTTTTATTAGTACCTTTGGCTTCTCAATAGAAAAGATACCTTTGATAAAGTTGTTTTTGCTAATTCATTTAGTGAAAACAGAATATTATTCTATCTTATCTTCGATTTATAGATAAGTAAGGTTCAAAATTGGTTCATTATGCCTTCGTCTATCTTCCAAGATTCGTATAAGCTTTGTATAAGGTACCTATAAGATAGTATATTTTTCTGTATGGTATCCCCCTTCTCTCTTGCCTTATTATTGAGATTGAAAATTGTTAATGGATATGCAAATGTAGTAAAATTTTATAATATGAAACACTTATTTTTAGTTTTTTTTATAGTACAGTCTGCTTTCGCTCAAAATAGTACCGTTTTCGATTGCTCCCGGAGCCTTAGAATCGACTTTAATCTATTAGCCAATGCCCAACGTATAGAGGTAATTTTTCAACAGCTCAAAAGTGAACCTCATTGGGGAGGCTCGCATACTCACCTTGTTTTTCCGAACTTAGGAAACCTGCGCCTTCAACTATTCGACGGCGAAACTCTTGTCTTCTCAAAAGGCTTCAACTCCCTCGCCGATGAGTGGATGGAAATTGAAGAAGCCAAGACTGAAAAACGACTCTTTTATCACGCTATGCAAATTCCTTTTCCTAAAAAGAAACTGTCTCTGCACATCGATAAACGAAACCGTGAAGGCGTTTTCGAAACTATTGCTTCTCGTGAGATTGACCCCAACGACTATTTTATAAAAGAAGAAAAGACCGTTGCCTTCCCTGTGAAGAAAATACTGTATAATGGTGAGGCTTCCAAAAAAGTAGATATAGCCATCTTAGCAGAAGGATACACCCAAGCCGAAACCGATAAATTCTATGCCGATGCGCAACGTATGACCGATTATATGTTCACCATTTCCCCTTTCGATAAGCTCAAAAACAATTTCAATGTATATGCCATAGCCGTACCTTCTCAAGAAAGTGGCACCGATGTACCTGGAAAGAACATTTTTAAAAACACTGCATTTAACTCTTCGTTCTACACTTTCAATCAAGAACGCTACCTCACCACCAACAGTATTTGTGAAATAGCCGATGCTGCCTCAGTAGTCCCTTACGACCAACTCTATATCTTAGTAAATACTGAAACTTATGGTGGCGGTGGTTTCTACAATCACCTAAATTTAGGTACTGCTGATAACGACCTTTCTGAAAAGGTATACATACACGAGTTCGGACACGGTTTTGTAGGTCTCGCCGATGAATATTACTACGATTGGGATCCCACTTTTCAAGAGATGTACAATACTAAAATTGAACCTTGGGAAGAAAACATTACCTCATTGGTGAATTTTGAGAGCAAATGGAAGGATATGGTAAAAAAGAAGACTCCTATCCCTACCCCTCGCACTCCTAAATATAAAAATGTTGTAGGTGCTTTCGAAGGAGGAGGTTACACCAGTAAAGGCATTTACAGTCCTGCACAAGACTGCCGTATGAAATCTAACGAACCAAAAGGCTTCTGCCCCGTGTGTGAACGTGCTATTCGTAAAATAGTAGACTTTTACACAAAATAAAGAGGAAGCCATAAAACACACTCTCAATGCTCAGCCTCTTGATATATAAATAAAAAAGACGCACTAAGAAAATCTTAGTGCGTCTTTTTCTTTTATTGAGCTCTTTTAATAAATATTATATGTTTTGTTCTTTTCTGTTCTGAACGTTATCACTTTATCTTTATTACTTCCTTTTACAATCATCTTTCCTTTACTATAAACATTCTTATTGGCAGGTAATAACACACTGCATTCTCCTCCATTTAGCGAAGTAATTTCAGCTTTCTCCAATTTGTATTTTTGCCATTCAAAATTTACTTCAAAACCATTGCGAGCTCTCATACCTTTCATAACGCCGTTTTCCCAATCGGGGTGAGAAGGAAGAGCAGGTAAAAAGCGAATAACATTACCCTTCCCGTGACTCTGTAAGAGCATTTCAGCTATGCCCGCTGTACCCCCAAAGTTCCCATCTATTTGAAACGGAGGGTGCGCACAAAACAAATTAGGATAAGTGCCTCCTCCTTGTCCGTCAGTTATATTAGGGTTTACAGGGTGTAATAATTGGCGCAACAAAAGCAATGCGTGATTGCCGTCTTGTAGTCGTGCCCAAAAGTTTATCTTCCACGCACGTGACCACCCTGTACCTGCATCTCCGCGTATTTCTAATGTCTTTTTAGCAGCTTTGGCTAAATCTGGTGTATCCCAAGGAGTAATCTCATCATATGGGTATAAGCCGTAAAGATGAGAAACGTGCCTATGTTGTGGTTCAGCATCTTCCCAATCGTCAAGCCATTCGTTAAGGTCTCCTTCTTTACCTATGCGATTAGGAACTGTATTTCTACTGATACGTTCCCATTCTGTGCGTTTCTTACTGTCTAAACCTAATATCTTAGCTGCATCACTTGTATTAGTAAATAGTTCTCGCACTATTTGCATATCCATAGTAGGAGCCACACAAGTAGTTCCTATTTGTTTTTTACCGTCTTTCAGTTCTGGTAATACATAAGCATTTTCAGGAGAGTTTGAAGGGGCTGTTACCCAATAACCCGTCTTGGGGTCTTTAATAAGCAGACTCTCAAAGAAGGTTGTAGCTTCTTTAAGCACAGGGTAGTACTCTCTTAAGAAGTTAATATCTTTAGTGAAGAGATAATGTTGCCAAATATGTTCGCATAACCAAGCGCCTCCCGTAAGAGTAGAACCCCACGTCGCCGATTCACCTGGGGAAGTATAAAACCAAGGATTGCTAATAACGTGAGCCACCCATCCATTAGCATTGTAATAGGCTTTCGCTGTTTTGCTTCCATTGGGTACTAAGTTTTTAGTAAACCTTTGTAAAGGTTCGGTAAGCTGCGACAAATTGGTAGGCTCAGCAAGCCAATAATTCATCTGTATATTGATGTTTAAATGGTAATCGCCATTCCAAGGCGTTTGATACTCTTCAGCCCATAAACCTTGCAAATTGGCAGGCAAAAGCCCTTCACGTGAAGAGGAAATAAGCAAATAACGTCCAAAGTTATAATACAAAATAGGTAATAAAGCATCTTGGTCACCTTTATAAAAGCGTCCTAATCGCTCAAAAGTAGTAAGACCTTCCGTATTGGCATTTGCTTTTCCATACCAGCGATTGCGGTTAAACAATCGCTGAAAAACAATACTACTCTCAGCTTTCGCTTTATCAAAACTCATAGGGGCTTTTTGCAAGTACTCATTAGCTTTTTTAGTTACTGAAATATCCAAAAGCCCTCCCTTGCTAAAGTTATAATTAGTTACAGCACTTATCCTTAAAGTAATTTCTTTTGCCGACTGTATAGCTATAGCTTTATGGGTACTCTCTATTTTTCCATCAGTTTGTACATCAACTACCGATGCAAAGTGCATTCCTTCTTTACCACCGTTGGGTAACACACCATTAAGACTGATTTTATTATTCTGATAGGTAATTGTAGCATTCTCTTTGCGGAAGAGTGAAATATCTAAATTAAGTGGCGAGGTAGCTTTTATTTTCACCCATATCACATCGTTTTTAAAGTCAGCAAAAGCTGTTTGTTCTATTGAGTTATTATCTCGTTTAAACGAAGTAACAGCTGTTGCTTCATCAAGGCGTAATACTCGTTTGTAATCTTGAATCGGTGACGTGGTTTTCCAATCTAAAAGCAGTTCTGCCAATACTTGATAACAACCATAGCTACAGTTAGCTCCTTGTCCCAAACAAGAGCCTTTCCTTTTGGCTACAAAATGCTGTTGTAAGAGTGCTTGTGCTTCTAAGTTTTTCCCTTGTAAAAGTAATTTCTGAATTTCTTTCAGATAGTTGTGTGCATTAGGGTCATCAGCTTCTTGTGTCCCTCCTGACCACAACGAGATTTCATTGAGTACAATTCTATCTATATCAGTCTTTCCAAAGAGCATTGCTCCTAAACGTCCATTTCCAATAGGGATACTTTCAGTAAAATGATTTGCTGGTTTGTGAAACACTACTGATACATCTTGAGGTTGTGCTTTAAGTAGTGTTCCTAAAAATAATAACATAATTAATAAGTTGGTTCTCATAAGATTGGTATATTTTTTATTAAGATGTCGCAAAAGTACAAAACAAGTAGCGTACTTCCAAATATTGTTCAAAAAAAAACAGCTCCATACTATTTATGGAACTGTTTTTATTTTTTATATTAAGAAACTGCTATTTCAATAATAAATTTGCTGAACCTACTTCGTTGAGGCGGTCATCATAAACAGTTACTTTATAAGTGCCTTTATCAAACTCTTTTCCTGTTCTGCTGATAAAGTCACACACATCCACATTCTTATTGTCGTAGATGAAGTGAGTAGCTGTACTATAATTCACTGTGTTTTCTCCTTCTGAGGTAGAGTCATTAGCTCCTAAGGTAACTCCCGATGGTGAAACTACTTTCACATAGAAGTATCTTGAGCCTGATTTTGCTATTCTGTTAGCTCCTACAGTAAAGCAAACTCTTAATTTCTCAGCTGCACGACCTCTTTCGGTAATTTTGTTCTTAGTGCCTTTTACAGCTTCTATTGTAAGTTTGCTAATTTGAAGTGCAGAACCGGCTTCTACCACTTTCTTTAAGCTATTAGCTTGGCGAGCAAGTGAATCGGCTTTAGCACTTGTGTCGTCTAATTTTACTGACACACTGTCTAAATCCTTTCTGATAGCAGTGTTGGCACGTGCCAATGAGTCGTTCTTTCTGATTAAGAAATCACGCTCTTTGGCAAGAGCAAACGCTTGGTTTTTAAAACGAGCCAATGCCGAAACATTAAGTTTCATATTCTGCAATGAATCGATGTACTTGCCAATCTTGTCACGCGCATCAAGCAAATCCTGATTCACGTTTTTGTTATCGTCCACTACTTTGTCGTAGCTTCCTTTCAAAGCGTTCAAATCTTTAAGCACTTGCTCTTTCTGAGAGTTAAGATCTGCTTCCGTTGCCTCTTTGTTTTTGTTAAGAGAATAGGTATAATAACCTAAGCCTCCTGCTACCAAAGCCAAAATAGCAATTAAAATTTTCGATAAAACACCACCTCTCGGTCTGTCATCATCATTGGGGTATGAAGGATACGATTGCCCTCCATCTGTTCCATTGGACGCTGAGTCCATAAAAATAGGTTTGTCGTAATTATTACTCATAACTTATGATTTTTACTCCGCAAATGTAGGTAAAAAAATATATAACAAGCAAATTTTTATATTTTTTTTAACACTATTAAAAAAAGAAATAGTACTTTTGCAACCGTTTTTTAAGTACAAAATTATTATGTTAATACGTTATTTTGCAATCGTTTTCGGCTGTTTAGGCTTAGGAGAACTCATCGTTGCTCTCACACACATTCCTTTTCCTTCAAGTATCATAGGAATGCTCTTTCTCACCCTATTTTTAGAGCTTGGTTGGGTGAAATTACAGTCTATAAAAGCTCTTTCAGATTTATTAATTTCTAATTTAGGATTATTTTTCGTACCCCCAAGTATTGGCATTATGGCATACTTTAAACAGATAGGTGAAAACTTTTTAGCTATCTTCCTTTCTATTATTATCAGTACCGTAGTAGTGATTGTTATAACTGGTCACGTATATCAATTCTTCCGTAAAAAATTAAAATAATGAAACCTTTTGTAGAAAACGAAGCCTTCCTTTTGGCTATTACTTTTATCCTCTATTACGGGGTGTTACTTTTGCAACGCAAATATAATTCGGTTTTTTTAAATCCCGTATTAATCACTGTTTTAGTGCTTATTTCTTATCTAATAATCTTTGGTATTTCTCCTCAAAAATATGAAGAAGCCGGTAAGTATATCGATTTTTGGCTCAAACCTTCTATTGTAGCCTTAGGGGTACCTCTCTATTTACAGCTCTCTAAGATAAGAAAACAGCTGATACCCTTAGTGCTCTCTCAGTTTGTAGGTAGTTTAGTAGGGGTACTTACAGTTTGTTTGGTAGCCAAATGGTTAGGGCTCGAAGACGATATCGCCATTTCATTAGCCCCAAAATCAGTTACTACTCCTATCGCGTTGGAAGTATCGCGTATGCTCAATGGTATTGAACCTATTACAGTAATGGCGGTAATGACCACTGGTTTCTTAGGGAATCTTTTTGGTATTACCTTCCTGAATTGGTTTCGCATCAAAAGCCCTATGGCTAAAGGCATTTCATTAGGTACCGCTTCTCACGCTTTGGGTATTATGGCGGCGTTCAACCTAAGTGAAAAATACGCAGTATATGCTAGTTTAGGAATGATTTTTAACGGCATCTTTACTGCTGTATTAGCACCCCCAGTAGTACATTTGCTTTTTTAAGTAACTTATCACATCTCATTAGCATATTACAAAATTTTTCTTTTACAGGTATCTTGCTAATTCAAAAAAAAGTACTACCTTTGCCCCCGATTTGGAGTAACCTCTGGCGAGAGTCGTGAATGTTGCCCATTGATAACATAATTATTTATATTTTTTATGGAACCATTATTAAAGTACGTACAAGACAACTTTATCGAAAAAAAAGACTTCCCCGATTTCTCAGCTGGTGATACTATCACTGTGTATTACGAGATTAAAGAGGGTGATAAAAAACGTACTCAGTTTTTTAAAGGCGTTGTTATTCAACGCAAAGGTCACGGCGTAACCGCTACTTTTACTATTCGTAAAATGTCAGGAACCGTAGGTGTAGAACGTATCTTCCCTATCAATATGCCTGCTCTTCAAAAAATTGAAGTAAACAAAAAAGGTAAAGTAAGACGTGCTCGCATTTACTATTTTAGAGGACTTACTGGTAAAAAAGCCCGTATTAAAGAAGTTCGCTAATCAGTTAAACAAACTTATAAAAGCAAAGAGTAAGACCTTCCTTCCTCTTTGCTTTTTTCTTTTCTAATACCTAATCCATAAAACCTAACACCTAAGCATTTGTACGCAATACTCGACATAGAAACCACAGGAGGTAAATACAACGAAGAGGGCATTACCGATATCGCTATCTATCAGTTCAACGGGCACGAAGTAACCGACCAGTTCATCTCTCTGATAAATCCCGAACGCCCCATTCAAGAGTTCGTTACTAAACTTACAGGCATCAACAACAAAATGTTGCGCAATGCCCCTAAATTCTATGAGGTTGCCAAACGCATTGTTGAAATTACTACCGATTGCATTATCGTAGGTCATAATGCCGCCTTCGATTATCGCATCTTGCAAACTGAATTTCGCCGCTTAGGATACGACTTTGTCCGTACAACGCTCTGCACCGTAGAACTCTCCGAGCGACTCATTCCCAATAAAGAATCATATAGTTTAGGTAAGTTAGTGCGCTCCTTAGGTATTCCTGTAAGCGACCGGCATCGCGCTTCTGGTGATGCCTTGGCTACCCTAAAACTCTTTAAATACCTACTCGAAAAGGACACCAAAAAGGATATCATTACTACCTCTGTCAAGCAGGATATTCGTTTAGAAATGGCTTCTCGTCATCTGAAAATACTCGACACTCTCCCTGAAACATTAGGAATTTTTTATATGCATAACGAAGAAGGTAAAGTCATTTACATTGGGAAACACAAAAATATCAAACAACAAGTAAACAGGCTCTTCACTTCTCCGTCCAAACGCGATAGATACTTGCAACGCCATACTTATCGAGTTACTTATCAAGAAACAGGCAATGAACTCATCGCTGCTTTAAAAAGGTTAGAAGAAATACACCTCAACCTCCCAAAATGTAATAGGCGAAATCCTGAAAAAGAAATAAATATCACTTATACACTCACTTCTCACTTTAATACTAAGGGATATCTTTGTTTTTCAATAGAATTATTATCCACTCAAAACGAAATTATCACTACTTTTGAAACCAAAGAACAAGCCCAGCACTTTTTAAATCAAATCACTGAAGAGTACCATTTAAACGAAGTAGATTTCAATAACGAAACCGTTGAGGAGTATAACACACGCGCCTCTGAGGTACTTTCAAAATACGGACTTGTGCACCGAAATGTAGCTATTGTAGATAAAGGTAGAGTAATAGGCGAGAAAAGCATTATTTTAGTAGTCGATGGCAATATTCAAGGCTATGCCTTCTTTAATCTGAATTTCCAGCTTACTCAATTAGAGATGTTACAAAACCTCATCACTCCTTTACCCAATTCATTAACAAACCGTCACCTTTTGCACGCTTACTTGCGACGAAAACCCAAAGTAAAAGTGCTAAATCTAAGCGAACAAAAACCTTATCATAATGAATAAACGAATTTTTATTACGCTTTTAGGAGCCTTTGCCCTTTTAGCCGGTTGCAACCAAACAGATAGCAATGCAAATGTTACAGCGATGAAAGAATCAGCTGAGAAGATTTCCAAACTCACCGATTCTATCAAGAAACTCGATGAACAACGCGTCGAAGCACTTAACTTCAGCCTCGAAACAAACGAGTTAGCACAACAGTATTTCGAAGATTTGAAAATTGACAATCCTTCACAAATTGTTATCAATGCTTTAATGGAGATGAACGTAAAGGACACTAAAAACCCTTACATCAAATCTGAAAGCAATGGGAAGTTCTTGTTTAATAAAATAAGAATACTGAATGAAAAATGGGTGATTTGTGAATTTACTGATGGTGAATTGTGGGGTGACCTACTTTTGGAATACCATATCGACGGGAATCTAAACCCTACCTTCAAACCACTAAGTGAGGTTATCCACCCTAAATAAATCCGAAGCTATACCATCTGAGAGGAATCTGCCTTTGCGCGTTACTTTCAGATGGTTTTCTTCTATAACTAAAAGCTCATCGGCAAGGTACTTCTGTGCTTGTTGTAACAAATATTGGCGGTAACCTTCCCCAAATACTGTTCTCACTTCTTCTAAATCAATCCCTACCATCGTGCGTATACGGGTGATGATGAGTTCGTTATATCGGTTATTAAGGGTAAGTTCTTCTTTTTCCTGTGGCAAAATCCCCTGCTGTATTTGTTGTATATACTTAATGTTATGAGCGATATTCCAACTACGCTCCTTCCCGTTAAAACTGTGGGCTGAAGGACCTATTCCCATATAGGGCTTGCCAAACCAATAAGCCGTGTTATTCCTGCTAAAATACCCTTCTTTGCCAAAGTTTGAAAATTCGTATTGTATAAACCCCTCTGCTTCCAGAGTATCTATCAACATTTGAAAGTGAGTGTAAGCCTGCTCATCGCTTATTGGTGCGATTTTACCTGTAGCAATAAACTTGTGCAAAGCTGTTTTTTCTTCTACCGTAAGCGCATAGGCTGAGATATGCGGAATATCGAAAGACAGTGCCTTATTAACATTCTCCTGCCAGCGTTCCTCACTCATTTGGGGAATGCCGTAAATCAAATCAATCGTGATATTATTAAAATACTGTGGAGCTATCTGTAATAAAGTCTCTACTTGGCTTACCGTATGCACTCTGTTCATCAATCGCAAGTCCTCTTCAAAAAACGACTGCACTCCTAAACTGAGCCTATTGATACCCAAGGAGCGTAATTGTTTCAAAAATTGCTCGGGAGAAGTAGCTCTAAAAAAGTCATCAGGATTGGCTTCTAAGGTAATTTCAGCTGTGGTATTTACCTTGTAATGTGTGAAGATAGTGCGGAAAAGTTGTTGTAATTCCTCATACGAAAGGATACTGGGCGTCCCTCCTCCTAAGTAGATAGTCTGTAACTCACTACCTACGGCTTCCCCTTTGCGCAAAATGAGTTCCTCACAAAGGACATTTACCATTTCTCCTTTTCTTTTCAGAGTAGTCGAAAAATGGAAATCACAATAATGACAAGCACGCCTACAAAAGGGAATATGAATGTATAAGCTATACAAAATGAAGTATTTTTTAACCTATACGGTCTTGATTTTGTTTTACAAAAGCGTCCCAACCACTATAACTTTGTTGTTTTTGCGACTTGCCACCGTTAAAAAAGTGACAGACAGCCACCGCCAGACCGTCGGTTGCGTCAAAGTGTTTGGGGAGTTCTTTTATATTCAGAAGTTGCTGAAGCATTTTGGCTACTTGTTCCTTGGAGGCACTACCATTACCCGTAATAGCCATTTTCACCTTTTTAGGTTCGTATTCAGTAATAGGAATTTCACGCGATAGCCCCGCTGCCATCGCCACTCCCTGCGCTCTTCCAAGTTTCAACATCGATTGTACATTCTTGCCAAAGAAGGGCGCCTCAATAGCCAATTCATCAGGCTTATAGGTATCTATCAGCTCCAAAGTACGATTAAAAATCACACTTAGTTTTAAGTAGTGATTGCCGTATTTACTAAGTTGAAGCTCATTCAGCTGTAAGAGCTTCATAGTATCTCTTTCCACCTGAATAAGCCCAAACCCCATAATAGTAGTGCCTGGGTCGATACCTAAAATAATGCGTTCCAAAAGCTACGACCAATTATTTAACGTTAATTTCAATAGGCAAATTAAATTGCGTACTCACGTTCAGTCCGTTCTTGGTAGCTGGTACGATAGCATCTTGCTCTGAGAGTGCCGATAAATTAGCGCGTAATGAGTCTTCAAAGGTTTCACTATCAGTACTTAGTAATTCTTTTGTCTTATCATTGGCTTCTATATCTATAAGCACTATTTTACCTGTATTATCCACTTTTATATTCAGTAATACACGGTCGGTAACAGGCTCTGTTACTTCATAAGGGGCTTTTTTCAAACGCTCTTGAAAAAGGGTTGTAAAAGTCCTCTCAAAACATTCTTTCTGTCCTATCTTCGTCGTTGCTGTATCACATACCCCTCTAAAAATAGGATAAGAGTCTACGTCTTCCTTCACTATTTCCGAGAATTTTATTTCAGCTATCGAGTCCAACTTATGTTGCAATTTTGCTTCTTTCTGCTCAGGAGTGAGTTGGTTACCATTGTCGTTACACGCTACAAGTGCCAATGATAAGGCTAAAAAACAAAAGTAAAATTTCATAATTAAATGTTTAATAAGTGTTTTTACGGCTCAAAAGTATTACAAAAAATTGATTTACAAAAATAAATAACACTTTTTCTTCGTAAAAATATTCCCTTCTAATCTTCTTTTTCGTTAAACCTCTTATATAACAACCTGATTATAAGAGTAGTAAATTCCTTCCATTGCCTACAACAAAATTTCCGTACTTTCGTAAGGTTCTTGCCCTTTTAGGAAGATTCTAGCCGTCAAATCGCCTTTAAGGCTAACCTTCTCATCTTCCACACGTAGCCAACTACCTTCGCGCAAACCTATCACAGGTGTATCGTTAAAAACGTGGAATTCCTTAATTCGCGTTTCGCGAGTTTCTCCCTTGTGTTTACTTTGGGGGTCTGGGTCAAGATAATGAGGGTTGATATTAAAAGGCACAAGCCCTAAGGTTTTAAACGAAGGCGGGTAAACAATAGGCATATCATTAGTAGTCTGCATTGTCTGTCCAGCGATATTGCTCCCTGCGCTTGTTCCCATATAAAGCGTCCCATTTTCTACTGCTTCACGCAATACGTCCATCACTTCCAATCCGTACAACCGATTCACCAGCACAAAGGTATTACCTCCGCCTGTAAAAATCGCTTTTGCCTGCCTAATAGCCTTTTTAGGGTCAGCGAATGTGTGCAAGCCTACTATACTCTTCCCTATCCTATTGAAAAACTGTTGCGCAATCTGAGTATATTCATCGTGCGTAATGCCACTGGGGCGTGCATAAGGCACAAACAATATTTCTTCAATTCCTGTAAAGAAATCAATCAATTCATCTTGTAAATAAGAAAGATAAGTACCCCCATATACAGTAGAAGTACTCGCTAATAATATTCTTTTCATCACTGTTTTATTTAGTTATAGCACGCAAAGATAATAAAAAATCCAATACCCTGTATCCCTTCCTCTTTTATTTTACCTCCACTTTACCTTTACTTTTCTCTCGCCACATTCCCCCTCTCTGAGGTAGCCAGCAATAGCTGGATATGTGCACCGCGAGAGCGGAGTATGTGAGAAGGGGGAGGTTTCTTCCGCTTTTCCGTCACCACACTCCTCTTTTACTGTCGCTACCCTCTCCCTCTCCTTGGGAGAAGTCTCCGAATAGGAGAGTATGTGAACGGGGTGAGGATTCCTTTTCTTTCGCCTCGAAACTCTGTTTTTAACATTTTTAGCCCTGTTGTATGATATTATGAATCAACTATTTATATACCCTTTCTATACCAATCGTCCAAGATTCGTATAAGCTTCCTATAAGCTCTCTATAAGCTAACCCCACCCTCCTAACACCCTTTTTTCATCAAAAACCCTCTTAGTCTCCTTCTGAAAATTTTCGTTTCCTTCCGAAAACCCTAACCTCTCCTCTAACCTGTCCGACCCGTCTGAAAAGTCCGACCCGTCCATTCCCCTTGGTGGTATTATTGGCATTTCTGGTATTATTAGCATTTACCCCATTTCCTCATTCTCTAATTCTCTCATTCCCTCATTTTCCACTGGCAAAGTTAATTATCGGTATTTCTGGCATTATTAGTATTATTGGCATTAAATACACTTTTTTACCTTTTGCTTTTTTCTTTCCAACTTTTTTCGTATCTTTGCACTCAATATTACATTTCATATAATTAAGCAAATATTACAATGAAAACAGAACAAGAATTAGCCGAATTTTACGAGCGCTTAAAGAATGAACTCATCGAGACTTCGCTCTTCCCCACTCGTTATCTCTATAAATTCGTAATACCTACTGATGAAGCCAAACTCAATCAGCTCAAAGAGGTATTCAAAAATACCGATGCCGAAATCACCACACGCCCATCGTCTAACGATAAGTACACAGGTGTTTCGGTAAGCCTTATGGTGAAAAACCCCGATGAGGTAATTGCCTATTACAAAGAAGCTGGTAAAGTAAAAGGAATATTATCATTATGACGACCTTAGAATATAACACCGAACGCCCTCACTTAATCATCCCTGAATACGGGCGACACATTCAAAAAATGATAGAAAAAGCGGTACTCCTTAAAGACCGCGATACACGTAATAAAACGGCTCGAAGTATCGTCGCCGTAATGGGAAACTTATTCCCTCACTTGCGCGACGTCCCTGATTTTCAACATAAACTTTGGGACCAGCTCTTTATAATGTCCGATTTTCAGTTAGACGTCGATTCTCCTTATGAAAAACCCACGCCTTCCACACTTCATAAACATCCCGAAAGACTTAGATACCCTCAAGCACATCCCCGCTACCGCTTCTACGGCAACGTAATTATTCGTATGATTAATACTTGCGTAAATTGGGAAAAAGGCGACCTACGTGAAGCTTTAGAGTATTCTATCGCTAACCATATGAAGAAATGCTTCCTCACTTGGAATAAAGAAAGCGTAGACGATAGCGTGGTTTTTGAACATCTATACGAACTGAGCAACGGGCAAATTGATTTGAGAAAGGCTAACGAAGACCTTACTAATAGTCGTGACCTTATCCGCACGAAGCAAAATCTAACTAAACGCACTCCTCAACCGCAACCTCAGCAAGCTAAAAGAATATTCTCAACTAATAAAAAAAATAACAATGGGCGTTTTTAAAATAGAAGGTGGACATACCCTCAAAGGAACTATCACACCACAAGGAGCTAAAAACGAAGCACTACAAGTACTTTGTGCAGTTTTACTCACCGACCAAAAAGTTACCATTCACAACATTCCCGATATTCAAGATGTGAATAAACTGATTTCTTTGCTCGAGAATTTAGGAGTCAAAATCCAAAAACTCGGGAAAGGTACTTATAGCTTTCAAGCCGACGATATCAATATAGACTATTTAAAGTCTGAGGCTTTTCATAACGAAGGGCAAGCCCTGCGAGGTTCTATTATGATAGTAGGTCCTCTGCTCACGCGTTTTGGAGTGGGCTATATTCCTAAACCGGGAGGTGATAAAATAGGTCGCCGTCGTCTCGACACCCACTTCGATGGGTTTATCAAATTAGGTGCCCATTTCGAATATGATGAGAATAACTTTACTTATAGCGTAGTAGCCGAGAAACTAAAAGGAAGCTATATGCTTTTAGAAGAAGCCTCAGTTACAGGTACTTCCAATATTATTATGGCTGCCGTATTAGCCGAAGGTACTACAACTATTTATAACGCAGCTTGTGAGCCCTATGTACAACAACTCTGCCGTATGCTCAACGCTATGGGAGCTGATATACAAGGTATCGGTTCCAACCTCATTACTATCAACGGGGTAGAACGCTTAGAGGGTTGTACACACACTATCCTCCCCGATATGATTGAAATAGGTAGTTGGATAGGCTTGGCTGCTATGACCCGCAGTGAAATTACCATTAAGAATGTAGGCTGGGAGCATTTGGGTATTATGCCTACTATTTTTCAGAAATTAGGTATTACCTTCGAAAAGAAAAACGACGATATTCATATCCCCGCTCATACTAACGGCTATGAAATCCAAAATTATATCGATGGCTCTATCCTAACCGTAGCCGATGCCCCTTGGCCTGGTTTTACCCCCGACCTACTCAGTATCGTGCTGGTAGTTGCTACCCAAGCACGTGGGGAAGTGCTTATTCACCAAAAGATGTTTGAGAGCAGGCTATTCTTTATCGATAAACTGATAGATATGGGTGCTAAAATTATACTATGCGACCCTCACCGCGCTACCGTTATCGGTAATGATTTCCGTTCTCCTTTGCGCGCAACCCTAATGACCTCACCTGATATTCGTGCCGGTATAGCCTTGCTTATTGCAGCTCTTTCAGCCAAAGGCACCTCTACCATTTACAATATAGAACAAATAGACCGTGGTTACGAAAACATCGACGGACGACTCAAAGCCCTCGGTGCCCAAATAGTAAGAGTTTCCTAATAGATATCCGATAACACGTAACATATTAATCATTAACCATTAAACATTAATCATTAAAAAGTGAATTATAATTTTGACGAAGTAGTTTGCAGAAAACACACCGATGCTCTCAAGTTAGAGGCATTAGCCCCCCGCTGGGGACGCACCGATTTGCTTCCTATGTGGGTAGCCGATATGGATTTTAAAACACCTCCTTTCATAGTGGAAGTGATGAAAAAACGTATGGAATGTGAAGTGTTTGGCTACACAGCGAAACCCGAAAGTTGGTATGAAGCCATTATCAGTTGGCAAAAGCGCCGTCATAAGTGGACGATTACTAAAGAAATGATTTCATTCGTCCCTGGGGTAGTACCAGCTTTGGCAATGGCAGTACAGGCATTTACTCAGCGTGGTGAAAAGGTAATGATTCAGCAACCTGTATATAATCCTTTCGCTCAGGTAATCCGCAATAACCATCGCGAATTAGTAAACTGTCCATTAGAGCTGAAAGATGGGCAATATTATATCAATTTTAAACTCTTTGAAAAAAAGATAAAAGGCTGTAAACTCTTCCTCTTCTGTCACCCTCATAACCCTGGCGGACGTGTATGGACGCGCGAAGAACTCAAAAAAGTAGCAACTATCTGTGCTCAGAACAACGTAATAATAGTAGCTGACGAAATCCACGCCGACCTTACCTTACTTCCCTACGAGCACATTCCGTTTGCCTCAGTAAGCGAAGAAGCTAAACAGAACTCCGTTGTATTTGCATCTCCCAGCAAGGCTTTTAATATGGCAGGCTTAGCTACCTCTTATACGGTAATTGCTAATCCTACCCTGCGTCGTCGCTTCGAAAGCTATGTAGAAGGGAACGAATTGGCTGCGGGCAATGTCTTTGCTTTTAATACCGTTGTAGCAGCCTATAACAAAGGCGAAGAATGGTTACAACAAATGCTCACTTACGTTCAAGGTAATATTGATGAAGTGGTAAGTTATATCAAGGAAAACATACCTCAACTAAAAGTCATCATACCTCAAGCCTCTTATTTAGTGTTTATTGATTTCAGTGCGTTACAACTCAATCAAAAAGATATAGTCGCTCTATGTACCAATAGGGCGCACTTAGCCTTAAATGACGGTAGTATTTATGGTGAAGAAGGCAATGGCTATATGCGCATCAATTTAGCTTGTCCGCGTAGTATGGTAAGGCAAGCCTTAGCTCAACTCAAAGACGCAATAACTTCAATATAAAAGTCAAGCGCCTAAATAATCAGATTATTTAGGCGCTTTTCACATTTCTATTCTCCAATATATCCAAGCTTTTAATTGAGCTCTTATCTCAATTTCAGCGTTACAATGCTAATCACCGCTAAGAAAATCCCTACAATAAGAAAGCGCATCACTATTTTACTCTCGTGATACCCCTTCTTTTGGTAATGGTGGTGTAAAGGCGACATCAAGAAGATACGTCTACCTTCACCATACTTTTTCTTCGTATATTTAAAGTAAAACACTTGCAATATCACCGATAAGTTTTCAATGAGGAAGATACCACAGAGCACAGGCAACAAGAGTTCTTTGCGTACTGCTATGGCTATTACAGCTATAATCCCACCTATGGTCAAACTTCCTGTATCGCCCATAAACACTTGGGCAGGATAGGTATTATACCACAAAAAGCCCACCAAAGCTCCTGCAAAAGCGGCTATGAATACCGTCATCTCCCCTACTCTTGGGATATACATAATGTTTAAGTATTCTGAGAAGATAATGTTACCCGAAATCCACGCAAATAACCCTAATGTTAGGACTATAATAGCCGAGCTTCCCGCTGCCAATCCGTCTATACCATCAGTAAGGTTCGCACCGTTAGAAACCGCTGTAACAATAAGAATCACAATGGGAATAAATACCAGCCACACATAATGATGATAATTATCTCCTGCCCACGCAATGAGGTCAGCATAGTCAAACTCGTTATTCTTCACAAACGGAATAGTAGTTTTCGTCGATTTTACTTCTGGAACAAAATTCTCTGTGGCTGTTTCTGCTACTACTTCAGTACGTGTTCGTCCAATACCTGTTTTCTCACTCTTAATAGTTACATTATCATTGAAATAGAGCGTTGCCCCTACGATAATTCCTAAGCCTATTTGTCCTAATATTTTAAAACGTCCTTTCAGTCCGTCTTTGTTCTTGCGGAAAGTCTTGATATAATCGTCGATAAAGCCAATAGCTCCCATCCACACAGTAGTGATGAGTAGCAATAGGGTATATACGTTATCTAACTTAGCCAACAGCAGTACAGGTATAAGCGTAGCAAGAATAATGATAATCCCCCCATAGTAGGAGTGCCTGCTTTTTCATTCTGCCCCGTAAGCCCTAAGTCTCGCACCGTTTCGCCTATCTGTTTGCGTTGTAGGAGGCGAATAATACGCTTCCCATAGATGGTAGAAATAAGCAAGGAAAGCATTAAAGCTAAACCTGCGCGAAACGATAAGTATTTATAAAGCCCCGACCCTGGAAAGTCGTAATATTTTTCAAGGTTTTCTAATAAATAATATAACATTTTAAGTAATAGTTAAGTGGTAAGAGATAAAACTATTTGATAACGATTACAATCTCTTTATCGCGTCTCTTTTTCTTTTTGCCATCAGTGGCTTTTAAATCAATTTTCACGGTGTGAGCATCTATTTTCTCAATATAAGGGTGTTTGCCTTTTATCTTCTTTATTTTGCCCTCGAATACAAGCGTATTATTGATATCAATATTAAACATCTTCTTCATCTGTGCTACGCGCTCTGCTTGCTCTTCATCATCTGTATTTTGTTCCAAAGCAGCGATATTGATGCGCAACTCCTTGCCGTCCCATTTAAAAGCCGAAATACTCAGAGGGTTGTTATTGCGTGTCCCTCTACCAATAGCGGCGGTGATAGAAGCGTATTCTTCAGGCGCAAAATGGTCGAACCTAACCTGAAAACCTACTTCCTTATTGTCTTTAAAAAGTCCTTTAATAGCTGCGCGTTTCAGCAATTCAGCTTTATCAGCAGGAATGCTATCCTTTTCTACTGTTTTTTGAAAGTCGTAAACCGATTGCCATTCTTTCGGAAATTCGGGCATATTCACGTTTTTCAAACTGTTTTCTCCTTGTTTTGCCTTTGCTTGCATAGCAAGCATTTCACTCATATCCACTGCCATATCCGTAGAAATAGTAGCATCTTTATGAAACGTAAAGGTATTTGTTACACTACAAGATTGCAATGCTAGTAGCGCAAAAGCTAATAAAATCAGTTTTTTCATTAGTTATCAATTACAAATTTTGGTGCAAAGATAATATTTTTTACAATACTTCTATCATTCCTCAAATCAAACGTACCTTTTTTACTTCAAAATATCTTCCTCTATCCTCCTTCTTAGGTTTGTTTTAATTCCGCCTTTTGTTCGTCTTTTGTTCGTCTTTTGTTCGTCTTTACTCTATCTGCCCGTCGTGCTACGACTGCCTGTGCGGCTCGCACCTGCCTGTCGTGCTACGACCTAGCACTGTCATTAATTTGGTATTATTGGCATTTCTGGCATTGTGGTATTACTCCGGTATTATTGGCATTGTGGTTTTCTGAAGAACTTCCTCCACCGTTGTCCTGTAATCAAACCAATGTATAGAACTATCTTTGTGAAACCACGTAAATTGTCGCTTAGCAAATCGACGTGTGTTCTTCTTAATTTCCTCTATGGCAAAACCAAACGAGGTCTTCCCTTCAAAAAAAGCAAATAACTCCTTGTAGCCTACCGTCTGCAAAGCATTGAGTTCCTTGTGCCGAAACATATCTTGTGCTTCTATAAGCAACCCATCTCCAAGCATTTGCTCTACTCGCTCATCAATGCGATTGTAAAGCACCTCTCGTTCTGCCGTAAGTCCTACTTGTATGCTCTCAAAGTCTCTCACCGTTTCTTTTTTGTTTAAAAAAGACGAATAAGGCTTCCCTGCTACCATACACACTTCTAAGGCACGTATCATTCGTTGCGGATTATTTGTATCTATTTTCTCGTATTGCACAGGGTCTAAAGTTTTTAGCTTTTGTTGCAAAAAAACAATGCCTTCTGCTTTATACTGCGCATTCAGCTCTTTTCTTATCTGTTCATCGGTTTCAGGAAAATCATCTAACCCACTGAGCACTGCATTAGCATAAAGCCCACTTCCTCCTACCATTACTACCACATCGTGAGTTCTAAAAAGTGTGTTGAGCAAGCTAATAGCATCGCGCTCAAAATCACCTACCGAATAAGGCTCAAAAATAGATTTATGCTGAATGAAATGGTGCTTTGCCTGAGCTAATTCATAGGGCGAAGGAACAGCTGTGCCTATTGAAAGCTCCTTAAAAAACTGTCGTGAGTCGCAAGAGATGATTTCAGTACCGAAGTGTTGTGCTAAGGCTATAGCCATTCGCGTTTTTCCAATAGCAGTAGGTCCTACCACACTCAAAAGTATTTTTTTATGCTTCATCGTGATTGCTCTTTTGGAGTATTAACTCACTACCACATTGGCTACAATATTTAGCCCCCTGCAAATGTTTGTCAAAAGAACATCGTTTGCAAACCAATTTTCCAGCAACCTCATTCTCTTCGTGTTGCTTTTTGCTCCCCTCAATAGAATGTTTCTTTTTCATATGGGTATATTCAGCAGTAACAATACCCGTAGGTACCGCAATAACGCCATAACCCAATATCATTACAAACGAAGCTATCAGCTGTCCCAATGTAGTTTGCGGAGCTATATCTCCAAAGCCTACGGTAGTCATTGTTACAATACACCAGTAAACACCGCGTGGGATACTGCTAAACCCGTTCTGGTGTCCTTCCACTACATACATTACTGACCCTAAGAGTATACAAATCACCGATATGAAATAAATGAAGATAAGAATTTTGTCTCGGCTAGTGCGCAAAGCCATTTTCAGCTCCTCCCCTTGCTTCATAAAACTGGCTAAATCCAAGATGCGGAAAATACGCAATAAGCGCAAAGCCCTCACTACTGATATTGCCTTTGCACCAGGAGCGAAGAACGATATGTACATCGGCAAAATAGCAATGAGGTCTATAATGCCATACATACTAAAAATATATTTATAAGGCTTTTTATTGGTAATAATACGCAAGATGTATTCAAGTGAGAAGAAAACGGTTATCACCCACTCCATAAACACTAACAAACCGTGCAAATGGTAGTCAACACCCTTTACGGTTTCAAGCATTACCATTATCACACTGATAGTAATGAGCGACAACAGCACAAGGTCAAATAGTTTACCTAAGCGTGTATTTGTCCCATAAATAATAATATAAGCCTTTTGCTTGAATATATTATATTCTGATTTAAGTGTTGCTTTGTCCATAAATCAATATTTACTAAGCCATTCACGGAATGAATAAAAGTTTTGTGGTGATACACCGTGCCCTATCGGAAACTCTTCATAAGTGCATTTAGCCCCTATCGATTTTAAAAACTCAGGGGTTTTCCTGTCCCATTCCACAGGTATTACTTGGTCACTGGTGCCGTGCGATACGTAAAAGTGCGTAGCCGAATGGTTCTCTTTCTTATATCCGTCTTTCAAGATATCCTCATTTAAGTAACCACTCAGTGCTATTACTCTGCGTATTTTCTTAGGATAAGATATCGCAATAGCCATACTCAATATACTCCCCTGACTGAATCCTAAGAGGTTTATATTTCTCGTATCCAAATCATATACCTTACAAGCCTCATCAATACATCTCATTATTAATTCACGCGATTCAATAGCCTGCTCATTATCGCTCCAATAGGCTTGGTCTTCATCAAAGTTAATCATATACCACGCATAACCAAATGAGGTTAAATTATAAGGCGCACGCAATGATATAATCGTGTATTCTTTGGGTAATTCATCGGCAAAGGAGAAAAGGTCTTCCTCATTGCTCCCATAACCGTGCAACATAAATATTACAGGTGAACGTTTAGTCCTTACCTGTGGTTCGCGAATTACGTATTCTAAAGGTAGTTTTTTATGTGTTTCCATTGTTTTTTTCCTTGTTTTAAAGTAACAGTTTGTAAATAATAAAATCAAGCTCCCTATAACAAAGGTAAGACATTTCTTAAACTCCATCGTTCAATATTGCTTGTCTGTGAGCAATAATCCCCAATACTTTTCCTTTCATCGTCGCTCCTATAAAAGCACTATTCTTCGAAGCCGATAATATCATCTCTTTGGTAAAAACAGTCTCTCCTTCGGGAGTAAAGATAGTAACATCAGCTTCTGTATTTTCAGCTATGGGTGCAGTAGGTATCCCGAAACGTTTGCGAGCCGAGGTAAGCAGTGCTACCGCTCTTTCAACAGTTGTATACTGACTCAGCACACCCCACACATTCTCCAGCCCAATAGTTCCAAACGAGGCAAGGTCAAACTCTTTAAATTTGAGTTCTATGTCCAACGGATTATGGTCAGAGGTAACAAAGTCTATCGCTCCTCTTTGTAAGGCATCTCTTAGTTCCTTTACATTTTCAGTATCGCGCAAAGGGGGCAACACCTTGTAATTAGTATCAAACCCTTGTAAAACCTCGTCAGTAAACTGAATATTATGGATAGCTACGCTACAAGTTATGTCCAATCCTTTGTTTTTTGCCTCCTCAATAAGCGCTACCGATTTTGTTGTGGATATAGTAGGAATATGTAACTTCCCCCCTGCGTATTCTAATATAGCCAAATCACGCGCTACACACAGTTCTTCAGCCAAAGCAGGAATGCCTTTTAGTCCTAATCGTGTGCTTTCTATATGCTCATTCACCACACCTTTACCCATAATTTTAGCATCGTTAGGAAAAGAAATAACAATACCACCGAAAGGCTGTGTATATTGCAAAGCTATTTTCAGCAGGTTGCTGTTGTGTATAGGCTTCTTATAATCGCCAAAAGCCACAGCACCTCCATTTTGCATATCGTAAAGCTCGGCAAGAAATTCCCCCTTGCTTTCTACCGTTAGTGCCCCAATAGGGTGAGCGGTAGTAGCAAAATGCTTCGTTTTTTCTTTGATATACATTACAGCTTGCTTGTTGTCGGCTACCGGGTGAGTAAGCGGATTGACGAGCACGTGTGTAAAACCACTTCTCTGTGCCGTAAGCATTCCATTCTCTAAGGTCTCCCGCTCTTCAAAGCCTGGTTCGCCAAAGCAAACACTGCTATCCGTCCAACCCTGTGATATATAAGTGTTTTCTAGCACCTTTTCTACCCCTTCGGCAGCAATATGATTGGATATCTGCTTAATAACCCCATCTGAAATTAAAATATCTTTTACAGCACCGTGATAGGCACTCTCTTCATCAATAATCTTTGCCGACTTGAGTAATATATCCATAGAATTACGCTTTTAATTTCTCTGCAAAGGTACAACTAAAAAAACAATTAAAAACTATTTTTACAAATTATTTTTTTCAGATAACAAAAATTAGTACATTTGTCGCCTAATAAAAAAAGACAACAAGTACAAAAAGTTATTTTTATAAGTGAATCCCTATAAGGTGTAGAAAATTTTTCTACAAAACACCTTTTACACAGTGATACCGCACATATAGCTATCGTCCAAGATTCGTCCAAGATTCGTATAAGGTTTGTCCAAGATAGGTTATCAGAATATTTTTCTAACCTTGAAAATCTGTTATCTCAACATTCACCTAATTTCAGAAAACACCCAAAAACTATGGAAAGCATATTTAAACATTGCCCAAATTGTACTTCTACAAACATCGAATTTCCTAATAACGTGCGCTTTTTGTGCCACGATTGCGGTTTTACCTATTTCCACAATATTGCCGCCGCGGTAGCAGTAGTGTTCAAGCATAAAGATAAAATACTATTTACAGTCCGCAATATGAACCCCGACAAAGGAAAACTCGACCTCCCAGGTGGTTTTATCGACCCCAACGAAACGGCTCAAGAAGCAGCTTGTCGCGAAGTAAAGGAAGAAATGGGACTCATCATCAAACCTGAGCAACTGCGCTTCATCACCACCTACCCCAATAATTATCTGTACAAAAATGTACCCTACCGCACTATGGATATCTTTTTTGAATGCGAGCTCAAAGCCGAAGAGGTACATATTGTAGCCCCCGATGAAATAAAAGAACTCCGGTGGATAGCTCTTAAAGATATTCGAGAAGAAGAAATTGGTTTTATATCAGTGCGTACAGTCATAAAGCAACTTCAAAGCTAATTATTGATATACAGTTTATTAGTTTAGAAAAAAGAGAGATTTCTTAAAAAATAAATTCTTTTTTGCTTGGTATTTTCAAAAAAACGCGTACATTTGCAAAATCTAAAAGAAAGAACATAAAACAATAATTTATGGCAACAATTATCAATTACGCGATTATTATTATCTATTGTACAGCATTAGTAGGCATTTTCTTATATAGCCTTTCAATGCTTAGTTTGCTACTGAACTATCTCAAACATCGCAAACAAAACGACGAGGCTCCTAAGTTTAACTTGCTTGACCCTAAGGAGATTCCGTACGTAACCATCCAGCTACCACTTTACAACGAGAAGTATGTAGTACGTCGTTTGCTCGAAAATATCGCAAAATTGGAGTACCCTCGTACCAAACTCGAAATTCAAGTGCTCGATGACTCTACCGACGAATCAGTAGCTGAAACGGCTGAAATCATTAAAGAACTACAAGCTACAGGCTTGGATATTAAGCACATTCGTCGCACCAATCGCGAAGGCTTTAAGGCAGGTGCTCTTAAAGAAGGGTTAGCTATTGCCAAAGGTGATTTTGTTGCCATCTTCGATGCCGACTTTATGCCTCAACCCGATTGGCTCAAACGTACGGTAGTATACTTCAAAGACCCTGAAATAGGCGTAGTACAAACTCGCTGGGGGCACATCAACCGCAATTATTCTATCCTTACTAAAATACAAGCTCTCGCTTTAGATGTTCACTTTACCCTCGAACAAGTGGGGCGTAATTCTAAAGGATATTTTATCAACTTCAACGGTACAGCAGGTATTTGGCGTAAAGCGTGCATTTACGATGCAGGTAACTGGGAAGGCGACACCCTTACCGAAGACCTCGACCTCAGTTATCGCGCTCAATTAAAGAATTGGAAATTCAAATATTTGGAAGATGTAGAAACTCCTGCCGAGCTTCCTGTAGTTATTTCAGCAGCACGCTCTCAACAGTTCCGTTGGAACAAAGGAGGAGCTGAGAACTTCCGTAAAACAGTAAGCCGTGTATTAGCAGCTAAAAACATAGGTTGGAAAACCAAATTTCACGGGGTAATGCACCTCCTCAATAGCTCTATGTTCTTATGGGTATTTGTGGTATCAGTTCTTAGTATCCCTATGTTGTACATCAAAAACCAATACGGACATTTAGCGTGGATATTCCACATTACTAGTTTCTTTATCATTAGTACTGTCATCTTGTTTATTTGCTATTGGTTTACTTATAAGAACCTGCAAGGAAAGACCTTCGACGACTTTTTAAACTACATCAAACTGTTTGTAACGTTCTTCTCAGTAGCCTTAGGTTTCTCTTTCCATAACACTGTTGCAGTACTCGAAGGACACACAGGTAAACGCAGTGAGTTTGTGCGTACCCCTAAATTCAATATCAATGCACTCTCCGATAGCTGGAAAAACAACAAATACATCAATACCAAACTATCGCCTAATATGATAGTAGAATTCTTACTAATGTTGTATTTCCTCTTTGGATTATACAGTGCCGTTCGTCTTAACGACTTTGGTATGTTCCCATTCCACTGTATGCTTACCCTAGGTTTTGGATTTGTATTCTTCAAATCACTTACCTCAAAAGCTTAATTGATTAGTATATTTGTAAATTAGCAAATGAATGTATAAAATAAAGGGTTGTCTTGAATAATAGGCAACCCTTTTATCTTATCTCCTATCTAAAACAATGAACTTAGAAACTTTCAGAGACTTTTGTTTGTCCTTACCACATACTACTGAAGATATGCCTTTTGGCGAGGACATATTGGCTTTTCGCATTTGTGGAAGGATATTCGTGCTTACGAATTTAGAAAGCGTCCCTTTGAGGGCAAGTCTCAAATGCAACCCTGAGCGTGCTTTGGAGCTTCGTGAGCAATACCCTGAAAAGATTGTAGCAGGCTATCACTTAAACAAAAAACTTTGGAATACAGTTTTGGTAGAGAGCCTCCCTCCCACTCTTATTGAAGAAATGGTACAACATTCTTACGAAGAAGTACTCGCCAAAGTACCTAAAAAAGAAAAAAAACTTATAACAAATCAATAGTATGAGACAAAAATTTACTTTGATTACTTTGGGCGTTCGCGATTTTCAAAAAGCCCTTAGTTTCTACGAAGGCTTAGGTTGGCAAAAATCAGATAAAAGTATGAACGACTATGCTCTTTTTCCTTTGGGAGGCATCGTATTGGGGCTTTACCCCTTAGAAGAACTTTCAGAAGATACTACTTTGCCTTATGAGCCAAGTTCGTTTGCAGGAATGACTATCAGCTACAATGCTACCTCGGAAGCGGAAGTAGACGCTGTATTAGCCAAAGTTAAAGAATTAGGAGCAACTATAATAAAACCTGCTCAAAAAGTATTTTGGGGTGGCTATAGCGGTTACTTTAAAGATTTAGACGGTTATGTGTTTGAAGTCGCTTATAATCCTTTTTGGGAGTTCGATGAGAATAACAATCTTAAATTGTAGACAATGAAAACACGTATTACAGAACTTTTTAATATTCAATATCCTATTATTCAGGGAGGAATGATATGGGCAAGTGGTTGGCGATTGGCTTCAGCTGTGAGCAATGCAGGCGGTTTGGGACTATTGGGCGCAGGCTCTATGCACCCCGAAACCCTTGCAGAACACATACGTAAGTGTAAAGTGGCTACTGATAAACCTTTTGGGGTGAATATTCCTATTATGTACCCCGAAATGGACAAAGCTATTGAAGTGATTTTGCGCGAAGGGGTAAAGATTGTATTTACTTCGGCAGGAAATCCTGCTACCTATACGTCTTTATTGCAAAAAGAAGGCATAAAAGTAGCTCACGTAGTGAGCAGTAGTAAGTTTGCCCTTAAAGCCCAAGTTGCCGGCGTAGATGCTGTGGTAGCTGAGGGCTTTGAAGCGGGCGGTCACAACGGACGTGAAGAAACTAGCACAATGGTGCTCATTCCTGCTGTACGCAAAGTATTAGATATTCCTCTCATTGCTGCAGGGGGAATTGCTACAGGTAGCGGAATGCTTGCTGCTCTTGCCTTAGGAGCCGAAGGGGTACAAATAGGCAGTAGGTTTGTAGCTACTACCGAGGCTTCTGTACACCCTAATTTTAAAGAAAGAATAGTAGCAGCTGGCGAAGGTGATACAGAACTTACGTTAAAGGAATTAGCTCCTGTACGTTTGCTTAAAAACGGCTTCTATAAGGAGGTAAAAGAGCTCTACAACACTCAGCAAGCTACTGTCGAAAACCTTAAAGCCTTAGTAGGTAATCGCCGTACCAAACAAGGAATGTTTGAAGGAGATGTAGAACAGGGCGAGTTAGAAATAGGACAAGTAGCGAGTCTGATTACCCAGGTACAAAGCGTAAAAGAGGTTATTGATGAGATAGTGATGGAATACAGGAGAAGTATTAAGAAATTACCTCATTGATAAAATAGTATTATTAGAATATTTGTCATTATTGTTATTTACCGTACTTTTGCACCCTAAAATTATACAATAAATATATATGAAAGCAGGAATTGTAGGACTGCCCAATGTGGGGAAGTCTACTTTATTTAATTGTTTATCAAATGCTAAAGCACAGAGTGCTAACTTCCCTTTTTGTACTATAGAGCCCAACTTGGGTGTTGTAAACGTACCTGACCCCCGTTTAGAGAAACTCGAAAGCCTTGTAAAACCTGAGCGTGTAATGCCTGCAACGGTAGAGATTGTAGACATAGCTGGACTGGTGAAAGGCGCCAGTAAAGGCGAAGGTTTGGGTAACCAATTTTTGGGAAATATACGTGAGTGTAATGCGATTATCCACGTATTGCGTTGTTTTGAAAATGACAACATCGTACACGTTGATGGAAGTGTAGACCCTATACGCGATAAAGAAACTATTGATATAGAATTGCAGTTAAAAGACCTTGAAACGGTTGAAAAACGCTTGGAGAAAGTAACGCGCGCAGCGAAAGCAGGCGATAAGAAAGCGGCGAAAGAAATGGACTTGCTCAACCGTGTAAAGGAGGCTTTGCTCACGGGTGTTTCGGCTCGTGCCGTGCAAATAAGCGATGAAGAAAAAGAATTGATGGACAGCTTCCAACTGCTCACTACTAAGCCTGTGCTATATGTGTGCAATGTAGATGAAAAATCGGCTAAAAACGGGAACGCTTATGTGGAACAAGTGAAAGATGCCGTAAAAGACGAAGATGCCGAAGTGATTGTATTGGCAGTAGCCACTGAAGCCGACATCACCGAATTGGAAAGTTACGAAGAACGCCAAATGTTCTTGGAGGATATAGGTTTAGAAGAACCAGGAGCCTCTAAACTCATTCGTGCAGCCTATCACCTACTGAACCTACAAACTTATTTCACCGCAGGGGTAAAAGAAGTGCGTGCGTGGACGATTCATCAAGGAGACACTGCCCCTCAAGCCGCAGGGGTAATTCACACCGATTTTGAGAAAGGATTTATTCGTGCTGAGGTAATCGCTTATAATGATTTTATTACTTATGGCAGTGAGGCTAAAGTAAAAGAAGCTGGTAAAATGCGCGTGGAAGGTAAAGAATATATCGTGAAAGACGGCGATATTATGCACTTCCGTTTTAACGTATAAAAAAGCCGGTAAGCAGATTCCCATCGCTTACCGACAAAAATAATTCTAAATTAAATAATCTTTATGGTTCAAACTTTGTGCTTGAAAAGCAATCGCTTTTAAAAGACGAGGCAAAGATATGGCAATATTCTATTAGAAACAATATAAATTAGCCAATTAGGTAATTCGTTAGTAGTGTTCATCAGTAATTTTGCTAATTAGTAAATTATTTATATCTTTGCCGAGAAGTTAGAAAATAAAAAGTTCATTATATGAGAAAAAAAATTGTAGCAGGGAACTGGAAAATGAACAACGACCTTAACAAGTCGTTAGCACTTATTTCCGACCTATTGAAAAAAGTACCTCAAACAAATGCTGAGGTAATGATTGCCCCTACCTTTGTAAACCTTATTCCAGCTGTAGAAGCAGTAAAAGGTAGCCACATCGAAGTAATTGCGCAAAATATGCACTTTGCTGAAAACGGAGCTTACACGGGAGAGATTTCGGCTGAAATGTTAGGCAGTATTGGGGTAAAAACTACTATTTTAGGACACTCTGAGCGCCGTGCTTACTTTAACGAAACTGATGAGAGTTTAGCTAAAAAAGTGAACACAGCCCTTAAACACAATATGCGTGTAGTGTTCTGTATTGGTGAAGAGTTAGCTGACCGCAAAGCTAATAAGCACTTTGATGTGGTAGGTAGCCAAATCAAAAATGGTTTGTTCCACTTGCCTGCTGAGGCTTGGCAACATATTGTATTGGCTTACGAACCTGTATGGGCTATTGGTACAGGCGAAACCGCTACTCCTGACCAAGCACAAGAAATTCACCACTTTATTCGTAAAACTATTGCTGACAAATATGGCAAAGGGGTTGCTGATAAAGTATCTATCTTGTATGGAGGTAGTGTAAAACCGGATAATGCAAAAGAAATCTTTGCAAAAGAAGATGTAGATGGCGGACTCATAGGTGGGGCTGCCCTTAAAGCTGATGATTTTGTTACTATTATCAAAAGCATTTAAAAGTTATTATTCCTTTTATAACGACTGTCTAATGAACTTTGTTCTTGGGCAGTCTTCTTTATGTAAATTAAAATATGATACAAAACGACTTATTCTTGAGAGTACTCAGCGGTGAGGTTACTGAACGACCGCCTGTGTGGATGATGCGTCAAGCAGGACGCTATTTGCCCGAATTTAGAGCTTTACGCGATAAATACGACTTCTTTACGCGCTGTCAGACACCGGAGCTGGCTGCGGAAATCACCGTACAACCGGTAGATATAGTAGGGGTAGATGCTGCGATATTGTTTTCGGACATATTGGTAGTGCCTCAGGCTATGAATATAGAAGTAGAAATGAAAAAAGGCGTGGGACCGTGGTTGCCTAAGCCTATCCGTACAGCTAAAGATGTGGAACAAGTAATTGTGCCTAATATTGAAGAGCATTTGGGCTACGTAATGGAGGCAGTAAAGCTCACTAAGCAAATGCTGAACAATCGTGTGCCCTTAATTGGCTTTGCGGGTTCGCCTTGGACAATTTTCTGTTATGCGGTGGAAGGCTCAGGTTCACGTGATTTTTCGACGGCTAAGGAGCTTTGTTTTACGCAGCCTTCGGTAGCACACAGCTTATTGCAAAAGATTACTGACACAACGATTCTTTACCTAAAAGAAAAAGTAAAAGCAGGGGTAGATGCCGTACAGCTTTTTGATAGCTGGGGAGGAGTGTTAGCTCCTGACGACTATCGCACATTCTCGTGGCAATACCTCAACCAAATAGTAGAAGCTCTTGCTCCTTTTACCAAAGTGATTGTTTTCGCGAAAGGCTGTTGGTATGCTTTACCTGAAATGGCAACTTCTAATGCAGCTGCTTTGGGCGTGGACTGGACGTGCGCCCCTGAGATAGCGCGCGAACTTACAAGAGGTAAAAAAGTATTACAAGGTAACTTCGACCCCTCACGACTCTTAGCACCTCCTGCCGAAATTAAACAGAAGGTGAAAGAGATGATAGATGCTTTTGGAAAAGACCATTATATCGCTAACTTAGGGCACGGTATCTTACCTAATGTACCCGTAGAAAACGCTATTGCTTTTGTAGAGGCAGTAAAATCTTATCGCTTATAAAAAGCTATAGTTTTTTAATAGCGTAAATGAGAGTATCCACATCTTCTGGTTTAGTAGCCCAAGAAGTGATAAGACGTATGGCAGTATGGGTTTCATCGACTTTCTTCCATATATAAAAATCGAATTGCTTTTGTAGAAGAGCTACTTGCCCATTAGTGAGAATAGGGAACACCTGATTAGTAGGAGTATGCGACAAGAAGTGTACTCCTTTTTCTATAAAAGCGTCTTGAATACGTTTAGCTTGAGCATTTGCGTGAAGAGCTAATTCATTAAATAGATTATTTTGGAAAAGCTCCAAGAACTGTATGCCGAGAAACCTTCCTTTGGCAAGTAAAGCCCCTTTTTGTTTGATATGGTACTCAAAGCCCAATTGAAGTTCAGGATTGTTTAAAACAATTGCTTCTCCCATTATTGCCCCATTTTTAGTAGCTCCTATATAGAAAGCATCGGTATAACGAGCTAAATCTTCCCAAGTAATATCATTGCCAGAAGCATTGAGAGCGTGAGCTAAACGCGCTCCATCGATATAGAGTAAAAGGTTCAGTTCTTGACACAGGTGGTACAAATCTTTTAATTCTTGAAGCGTATAGATAGAACCTACTTCGGTAGCATTGGAAATATATACTAATCGGGGCACTACTTGATGAGGAAAATTGGTGTAACAAGTAGCTACTTCACGAATATCATCAAGTTGTATTTTGCCATCTATTGCAGGAGTTATGTGTATTTTATGTCCAGTAGCTTCGATAGCACCCGTTTCGCTATCGCAAATATGAGAGGTTTCGCAAGTAATAACGCTCTCATAAGGACGTAACATTGCTCCTAATGCTAAGAGATTGGCTTGTGTACCTCCGCTTACGAAATATATTTTACTTTGAGGATTATTTAGTTTTTCGGCAATAAGAGCTTTTGCTTTATTAGTATAAGTATCGCAACCATATCCTTGTTGTTGTTCGAGGTTGCTTTCTAACATTCGGTTTAAAATAGAAGGGTGAGCCCCTTCGGAATAGTCGTTTTTAAATGATATTTTCATAGTTTGTTCAAAGGTAATAGATAGCTACTATTACGAATTCAGAATGCAAAAGTAAAACTTTTTTATGTAAGAACGTTGTGAATATGAAAAAATTTATTACTTTTGCGCCCGAATTAATAACGAGGTCGTGAACCTCACTAATTAAATTTTTTATGCCAGTAAAAATTAGATTACAACGTCACGGAAAAAAAGGCAAGCCTTTCTATTGGATTGTAGCTGCTAATTCACGTGCAAAAAGAGATGGTAAATTCCTTGAAAAGTTAGGAACTTACAATCCTGTCAGCAATCCTGCTCAGATTGAAATAGATGTAGATGCAGCTGTAAAATGGTTGAAAAACGGAGCACAACCTAGCGACACAGCACGTCGTATTCTTTCTTACAAAGGGGTATTGCTTAAATACCACTTGCTTGGTGGAGTTGCCAAAGGAGCTTTGACCGAAGAACAAGCAGAGGCTAAGTTCAATGCTTGGGTAGAAGAGAAAGCTAACAAAGTATCTACAAAAGAGCAAAAATTAGCTAAAGAGAAAGCAGAAGCAAAAGCAAAGGCTTTGGACGCTGAAAAAGAAGCTAATGAGAAACGCAAGAACGCCGCTGTAGCCAAAGCTACCGAAGCAACAGTTGAAGCAACTGAAGAGGTTTCAGAAGCTACGGAAGCTCCAGAAGCTGAAGCTCCTGCTGAAGAAAATAACGAAACTGAGGCATAACCCTATGACTTTAAAAGATTGTTTTTATATAGGAACAATTGTGTCGAAGTTTAGTTTTAAGGGCGAGGTGCTAATTAAGTTAGATTCCGACGACCCTGAAATGTATGAAGAAATGGAATCAGTATTTATTGCCTTAGGCAATAATCTGGTTCCTTTTTTTATTGAAAAGAGCACTTTACACAAATCGGATTTATTGCGCGTGAAGTTTGAAGAAATAGAAACTGAGGCTGATGCAGAAGCTCTACTGAGACACAAAGTTTATTTACCTCTTGCGGTATTGCCTAAACTATCAGGGAATAAGTTTTATTACCACGAAGTAATAGGGTTTCAGGTGGAAGATGTGCACTATGGAGTAGTAGGGAAAATAGTTGGAATAAACGACAGTACTTCTCAAGCGTTATTTGAAATTGAGAATGAGAACGGAAATGAGATACTTATTCCTATGGCTGATGAGTTTATTGAGAAGATAGATAGAGCCCACAAGAAAATTATTGTAAAAACCCCAGAAGGGCTTATTGATTTGTATTTAGAAAATTAAGTACAAATATAAAATATAAAACAAGGTTATCAAAATAGCTTTTGATAACCTTGTTTTATTTATCTTAATAAGAAAAATCTACGGATTATGCTTCTTCAACAAGGGAAGAAAGAAAAATGAAAGGCTACCCAATAAAAGCGTCATAGCAAATTGTGACGTCCATACAATCCAACCAAAGGCTGTACCCACAGGAGTAGCTACTCCAAACAAAAATAGTACTTCGGCAATAAAAAAGGGATAAGAACCAAAGCCTGCATTGGTGAAGGTCATTGCAAAACTACCCACCACAAAGGCTGTAAGCACATTGGGCAAACTGATCTGTGCGGTTTCGGGGAGAGCAAAAAACGGAATATAGAACATCAAAAAGTACATTGCCCAAATGAAAAGAGTATGAAAAAGAAATAGTGTTCTATGTTTTATTTTTACGACTGATAGGATTCCTTCCTTTATTCCGTTTAAAAAGACTTTTACCTTGATAAAAAAAGGTTTATCGGAAGTGTAAATGAAATACAAAAAAACTATAAACGAAAAACCTCCTATACCCATCAACCACATTAGTTTTTGAAAAGGGATTTTGGAGAGAAGAAAGTTGCTTATAACCTCGAATTGGAGAATGAAAGCAAGCATAGTGAATAGAAAAAGTAAAAGCAGGTCGATAATTCGTTCGGAGATGATAGTGCCTAATGATTTCTCGAAAGGGACTCCGTCGTAATTGCTTACTACTAAGGCACGAGAGACCTCACCTGAACGCGGTATGGTTACATTCACCAAATAACCAATGAACACAGCCATTGCTCTATGTAAGAAAGCTGTGCGGTAACCCAAAGGTTTTAGCAACAAATGCCAACGTATAGCTCGAGAGAGATCACTTAAAAATCCTAAAAAAACAGCCAAAATGATATAGAAGTAATCGGCGTTTAGAAATGTGTGTTTTATTTGGACAAACTGCTCTTCGTTAAATTGGCGATAAGCATACCAACACAAGAAAACGCCTACAAATATCGGAAGGGCTATCTTTAAGAACTTTTTCATTCGATTAGGTTGGTTGTTTCATCAGGGAAGATAATAGAAGGCTTAAAAGTTTTTGCTTCTTCAAAATCCATTAAAGCGTAGGATATGATGATGATGATATCACCTTTTTGTACTTTACGAGCAGCAGGGCCATTCAGTACAATAGCACCTGATTTTCTTTTTCCTTTAATAATATAAGTTTCGAAGCGTTCGCCATTATTAACATCTACAATCGACACCTTTTCTCCCTCAATCATTTGAGATGCTTCCAACAAATCTTCGTCAATGGTAATGCTTCCGATATAATCTAAATCGGCACCTGTAACCTTAACACGGTGAATTTTAGATTTTAATACTTCTATTTGCATATTTGTATTGTTTGAAAAACGGCGCAAATGTACGTTAAAAAATTGAAACAGTTGTAAGAAAGAAAAAATTTATACTTACCTCTACCCTACCCTTAGCTTATACGAATCTTGGACGATTGTTACACAAAAAGTATATATAAGTTTAATATTCAATATTTTAAAGAATAGTAATTTTATATAAATGAGGTTATCATACTCTTAGTTTTTAGTTAGAAAGATTTATTTTGCATAAATTACAATGGAAAAAAATAAGAAGAAAGTGCTTGTTTACTAAAAAATATTCTTATCTTTGCCACCTAATTATATTTTACAAATGATGATGAAAAAACTATTTATTTTGTCGTTAGCCGCAATAGGCTTTGTAGCTTGTAGTAAACGAGCTGATTATATAGTGCTTTCAGGAAAAGTAGAAGGCACTAACGGGATTCCTTTGGAGCTGAAGATAATAGGTGGTGAAGTAGACCAGCCATTGCATATCAAACCCGATGGTACTTTTCAAGATACGCTTCGCGTACCTTCTAATTACTATACTATTTTCAATCCTCAAGGAATAGAAATTCCGTTGTATTTGGAGCAAGGAGACGAACTTGGGGTTAATATCGACCTCACTAAGATGCCTTTAGAAATAAAGTTCTCGGGCAAAGATACGCTTGCAAATGCTTATTTGCACAAGAAAGCTGACCTTACAATGGAAATTCAGAAAAGTGGTGGTATGCAACAACTCTTAGTTAAAGCACCTGCAGAATTTAAAACAGCCGTAAATGAGTATAGCAAAAAGTATACTGACCTTTTGAAAAACACTAAGAACCTCTCTAAAGACTTCGTTAAAAAAGAGGAAAAGGCTATTAACTACGAAATGCTTTACCTAAAATCTATTTACAAAAATGCGCACCAAAAACTCACTCAAGAAGAGGTAGCACTTCCTAAAGAGTTTGCTGATGAGCTCGCTAAGATAGATTATGATATTGCTGAAGATTTTAATACTTACAGAGCTTACAAAGAATTGGTTACTAATAAACTATTCGATAAGTTTCAAGATAACGAAAACGACGAAAACCCTTGGGGTAAACTCATCGCACACGTAAAAGGTCTGAAATCTAAAAACATTAAAGCAGACCTTACTCGTTATTTTATCAGTGGAGTTTCAGTAGCTAACACTCCTGAAGAAAATGCTGAACTCATCAAAAGTATCAAAGAAAACGTGAAAGACACTGCTGCCTTAAAAGAGTTAGACAGACGTATAGCGGTACTTGAAAGGCTAAAACCTGGCACGGATTTTCCTCCTTTTACAGCTGAAGATTTGAATGGCAAACCAGTATCTTATGAAAGTCTTAAAGACAAATTGCTTTACATCGATGTTTGGGCAACTTGGTGTAAACCTTGTATAAAAGAAATACCAAGTATGAAGGCTTTGCAAGAAGCATACAAAGGCAAACCCGTTACTTTTGTAAGTATTTCAGTAGACCAAGACAAAGAGGCTTGGAAAGCTGCTGTACAACGTGAGAAGCTGAGTGGTATCCAACTATATACTAACCTAAGTATGAACCGCGATTTCATAGATAACTACGACCTAAGCGGTATTCCTCGTTTTATGTTAGTAAAGAATGGTAAAATCATTAGCATTAGTGCACCCAAACCATCAGATGCTAAGGTAAAAGAACTTATCAACGCGAATTTATAACAAATACTTTTTTCATATTGAATAACTTTGCTAAAGCCATACAGACTTTAGCAAAGTTTTTTTGCTAATTATCTCATTGACAAATCAACAAATTAACTGTGGCTCAATCTCTCATTTTTGAAGAATACGACCTCTCTAATGGACTACACGTGATTCTTCACCGAGATAACTCAGCTCCTATTGTTACCATAGGAGTAATGTATCACGTAGGCGCTAAAGACGAAGACCCTACCCGCACTGGCTTTGCCCACTTCTTTGAGCATCTCCTTTTTGAAGGCACTCAGCATATAGCACGTGGCAAATGGTTTGACATTGTATCGGCAAATGGCGGACATAACAATGCTTTCACTACGCAGGATAAAACTTATTATTATGAGGTCTTCCCTTCTAACAATTTGCAATTAGGTTTGTGGATGGAATCCGAACGTATGTTGCACCCTGTTATTAATGAGATTGGAGTAAGGACTCAAAATTCAGTGGTAAAAGAAGAGAAAAACCAACGTATAGATAATACACCTTACGGCAGAATAATGTACCGCTCAGCTATTAATCCGTACCTTTTTAAAAAACACCCTTATTCGGGAACAGTAATTGGAAAAGTGGAACATTTAGACGCTGCGAGCTTAGAAGAGTTTATCGCATTTAAGAAGAAGTTCTACAACCCTAACAATTCTGTACTGGTGGTGGCAGGCGATTTCGATACGGTATCGACCAAAGAATGGATAGAACAATACTTTGCGACCATTCCTAATACAGGTGATGCTATACAACGCAACAAAACAGAAGAAGCTCCTATCACTAAAACTATTGAGGTAACTGAATACGACCCTAATATACAAATCCCACTGAAACTATATGCCTATCGCACTCCTGCAATGACGGACAAAGATTCGTTTACTATCGACTTGCTTTCTAACATTCTCACTGACGGAAAGAGCGCTCGCCTCTACAAAAAGATGATAGACGAGCATCAAACAGCTTTGCAGGTATTGGCTTTTTCAGACGCTCAAGAAGATTATGGCGTTTATATAATGGGAGCTCTCCCTATGGACGGTGTGAGTTTGGAAACTTTGGCACAAGAAATGGACGAAGAAATTACAAGACTACAAACCGAACTCATCAGTGAGCGAGAATATGAAAAGTTACAAAACCAGATAGAGGCTAACTTTGTGGGTCAAAATAGCCATATGGAAGGAATTGCCCTCTCTTTGGCAGACAACTATACTTTCTACAAAGACACTAACCTTATTAACAAGGCTATAGACCACTACCGCACTATTACCCGAGAGGATATCAGAGAGGCTGCACGCAAGTATTTGGACAAAAACCAACGTTTAGACCTCAATTATTTACCTTCAAATCTATAAGTAAACAAAAATGACACATATAGACCGCTCTATACAACCCACCCCAGGAGCTGCTCCTATCATTAATTTAGGGACACCTGTTACTCATACCCTCCCAAACGGACTCACTCTCCTTATTGTGGAGAACCATAAACTTCCTCAAGTGGGAATTCACCTTTCGTTAGACGAATGTCCGGAATTAGAAAAAGAAAAGAAAGGGATTTCTGACCTTATTTCGCTAATGGCGGGCAATGGCTCTACCTCTATCAGTAAAGACGATTTTAATGAGGAAATAGACTATCTCGCAGCGATTCTCTCTATCGCTTCTAATGGCGTTTATGCCCAAGTACTCTCTAAATACTTCCCGCGTGTGTTGGCTCTCATTGCCGATGCTGCCCTGCACCCTAACTTCACCGGAGAGGATATGGAAAAAGAAAAAGCACGCATTATCCAAAGTATTCGTGCCAATGAGAGTAATGCCGAAGTGATTATGAAGCGCGTACAACAAACCTTACGGTACAGTACGGCTCACCCTTACGGCGAATACATTACCGAAGCTCACATCGCTGCTCTCACCTTAGACGATGTAACGAACTATTACCGCAAACGTTTTGTGCCTAACAACGCCTATTTGGTTGTTACAGGTGATGTAAAGCCCGAAGAGGTAATTACTTTGGTAAACGAACATTTCGCTGATTGGCAACCTTTTTCAGAAGAAGCTCCTGCCTTATATATCCCTGAGAATGTAAGTGAAACAGAAATCAACTTTATAGACTTACCCAGTGCGGTACAATCGGAAATAAGGGTTACGAACCTCATCGACCTAAAAATGTCGCACCCTGATTACTTCCCTCTATTGGTAGCCAACAGTATTTTAGGTGGAGATTTTGGCAGTTATATCAATATGAATTTGCGGGAAGAACACGGCTATACTTATGGTGCTTTTTCTACTTTCAAAACGGATAAATGGACAAAAGGCAATTTCAGCATCAAGACCAAAGTAGGGAATGCCGTAACAGCTCCTGCCATTGTTGAGATACTCAAAGAAGTGAAGCGCATACAAACTACCATAGTGAGTGAAGAAAAGTTGGCACAAGCCAAAGCACAGTACTTAGGTCAGTTTGTACTGGCTACCGAGCGTCCGCAGACGATTGCCAATTACGCTATCAATATAAAAGTGCGCAACCTACCCGAAGATTTTTACAAGAACTATATTGCGAACATCAATGCAGTAACCAAAGAAGATGTACAGCGAGTTGCTAATAGCTATTTTCTATTAGAAAACTTCAGAATCATCATTGTAGGCAAAGGCAGTGAGATAGCAAGAGAGCTTGAAAATATTAGCTTTGATGGGAAAAAAATCTCTGTGAAGTATTTTGATAAGTATGGGGAAGCAATTTAGTGAAAAATGAAGAGTTAAAGGTGTGAGTCGCACAGGCAATCCTAGCAGGATAGGCAGATAGTGCAAGCCGCACAGGCAGATAGAGAAAAGACAAAAGTAACCTCCCCCTAACCCCCTCCAAAGGGGGAACTGTAGCGACGCAAAGACGAACAAAAGACGGTGCGAGCCGCACGGGCAGATGAACGAATGACGAACAAAGAACGAACAAAAGACGAACAAAAGACGAACAAAGAACGAACAAAGAACGAACAAAAGACGAACAAAAGACGAACAAAAGACGAACAAAAGACGAACAAAAGACGGTGCGAGCCACACGGGCAGAGGAACGAATGACGAACAATGAACGAAGAAAGGGAACATTTAAACCAAATATAAGTGGAAGATAAGTGGTGAAAAACACGAAGTAATTTTGGTTTTTTGAACTAAAAAATATAAGATTTATTTTGAAGATATATGAGAAAATCGTATCTTTGCCGTCAATTATGACATAATGAGTAATTCTGAAAACTAAAATTAATTATATTAAAGAATGGCACATAACATTAAAAAAGGCGTAATTCTTGGAAAAGAAGTACAAGAAGTATTCAAATACGCTAAAGAAAAAGGCTTTGCTCTTCCTGCAGCCAACGTTATCAGTTCAAACTCTATCAACGCTGCGTTAGAAACTTCAGTAGCTGTAAATGCCCCAATGATTATCCAATTTTCTAACGGTGGTGCTCAGTTTATGGCTGGTAAAGGATTGAATAACGACAACCAACGCGCTTCAGTTCTCGGAGCGGTAGCAGGTGCTAAACACGTTCACCAATTGGCAGAAGCCTACGGAGCATCTATCATTTTGCACACTGACCACTGCGCTAAAAAATTACTTCCTTGGCTTGACGGTATGCTTGAAGCATCAGAAAAACACTTCAAAGAAACAGGTAAACCATTGTTCAGCTCACATATGATTGACCTATCGGAAGAGCCTATTAAAGAAAATATTGAAACTTGCAAACGTTATCTTGAACGTATGAGCAAAATGGATATGACTTTGGAAATAGAACTCGGTATGACCGGTGGTGAAGAAGACGGGGTAGACAACTCACACGTAGATAGTAGCAGGCTCTTCACACAACCAGAAGATGTGGCTTACGCTTACGAAGAACTTTCTAAAATAAGCTCACAATTCACCATTGCGGCTGCTTTTGGTAACGTTCACGGGGTGTACAAACCAGGAAATGTGAAATTGACACCAAAAATATTAAGAAATTCACAAGACTACGTTTCAAAGAAATACAATTTGCCTCACAACGCACTTGACCTCGTATTCCACGGAGGTTCAGGCTCTACTCTCGAAGAAATCCGCGAGGCTATTTCTTATGGTGTAATCAAAATGAATATTGATACCGACTTGCAATACGCTTTCACTGAAGGTGTTCGCGACTATATGAAAGCTAAATCGGCTTACTTGCAAGGACAAATAGGTAACCCAGAAGGTCCCGAAGCACCTAACAAGAAATACTACGACCCACGTGTATGGCTTCGTGAAGGCGAAAAGACATTTGTTGCTCGTTTGAAAAAAGCGTTTGAAGACCTTAACAACGTAAATACTTTATAGTAGTATTTACCCACCTGACAACTTTGCCAAGAAGCTATAGCAACCTCTGCCAATAGACTTTTTGGCAAAGTTTTTGATATATGAACACAAACATTTTTAATTAAACATATGGGATATAATTCAAATTACGACAGCTACAACACTAACTATCAATCACCTCAAATAGTAAGCTACGCTACTAATGAGGCACAAGCTACCTTTTACCGCAAAACTTACTCACACGTAGCAATGGCACTTTTGGCTTTTATAGCTGTAGAAGCTATTTTGCTAAATGTAGTACCAGAAAGCCTTATCATCTCTATGGTAAGTGGCAAATGGGTATGGCTATTGATTTTGGGAGGCTTTTGGTTAGGTTCAATCCTTGCCAGCAAATGGACGCAAGCACAAGATAAGAATACCCAATATATGGGCTTAGGGCTTTATGTGTTACTTGAAGCTGTTATCTTTATGCCAATAATCTTTTTGGCGATGTACTTTACTGATGGTACAGCTATCCTTTCGCAAGCCGGTATTATTACACTTGCTTTGTTTGGCGGGCTTACAGCGGTGGTATTCCTTACCCGTGTAGACTTTTCGTTCTTGCGTAGCATATTGGTAATAGGAGGTTTTGTAGCCTTAGGACTTATTGTAGCAGGAGCTATCTTTGGTTTCGATTTAGGACTTTGGTTCTCAGTAGCAATGGTTGCTTTGGCAGCAGGTGGTATACTATATGAAACTTACAACATCAAAAATGTATACAGCACTGACCAATATGTGGGGGCAGCTTTGCAGTTGTTCTCTTCTATTATGCTACTTTTCTGGTATATATTGAGAATACTTATGTCGAGAAGAGACTAATCTGTTCTCCTAAAATATTAAAATGATAAGTTCCATCATTGAGTACAATGAGATTAGTACTCTTGATGGAACTCTTGTATTATATGAGGTTATATGACGAATTATGTTAGCTTGTCTTCTTATAATTCCAAATAGCCCAACTATTAAGTAGCACAGCGAATCCTACAAGATACAAAAACTCTATGTGTAACTGCTCAAAACTACTGCCTTTGAGCACAATTAAGCGGACAGCATTCACAAAATGGGTTACCGGAATAGCATTACTCACCTGTTGACTCCAAGCGGGCATACTGTCTACACTGGTGAGGAAACCACTCATCAGTAGGAATATCATTATAAAGAAATAGGCGATGAACATAGCCTGCAATTGTGAATCGGCGTAGGTGGAGACGAGCAGTCCGAAGCCGAGAATCGCAATGAGATACATTGTGGCAAAGGCATACAAGGTGAGTAGATTTCCTGCTGGGAAGATGCCATATACTACATACATCACCGTAAGCCCCAAGGTGAAGAGGATTAACCCTACTACCAAAAAGGGAATGAGCTTTCCTAATATAAACTGCCACTTCTTAATAGGCGTTACATTTATCTGCTCGATAGTGCCTATTTCCTTTTCTTTGACTACATTTAAGGCTGAAAGAAAGCCCCCAATAATAGTGAGTAATAAGGCTAAAATACCTGGGACAATATAGCGCGTGTATTGCATATAGGGGTTGTACCAATGGGTACTCGCCACACTGAATTTGGCTATATTGCCTATCCGTTGGGGTGTTTTCACATTTATATCGAGCTGGGTGTTGAAATCGCGTATCACTGAAAGCAAATAGGCTCCCCCTAAGGACGACTTACTTCCGTTGATAGCATCGATAGAGAGACCAAGCGTCTGCTTTCCTTCGCGTACGAGATTGCGCTCAAAACCTTCGGGGACTTCCAAAACTACATCGGCTTTACCGTCTTCTATCAGGGCGATACCTTCCTTATAAGAGAAAGGAGCGTCTACGAGCTTAAAGTACCCTGAGGCAGTAATCTTCTGTATGAGCTCGTGAGAGTACGGACTCTGGTCGTGGTCTATATACACGAGGTTGATATTCTTCACATCAAAATTGGCAACTAAGGGCAATATAATCAGTTGGAAGATAGGTGCCACAAACATCATTGCCAAGATCGTCTTATCTCGGAATATCTGCTTAAATTCTTTTTGGAGTATAAAGCTTAATACTTTCATTTCTTCTTTATTGTAATCTAATCTTAAACTTCTTCATTGCAAGGCTTAAGAAAACTACTGCCATTGCGATGAGAATGAGCGTTTCTTTCCATATATAACTAAAATCCAACCCTTTGAGCATTACTTTCTTCACGATAGCATAGTAGTAACTTGAGGGGAAGACTTTGGATATTCCTTGAAAGATAAGGGGCATATTCTCTATGGGGAACATAAAGCCAGTAAAGAAAGCCGTAGGTAACATCATCCCCATCATAGCGATGAGCATTGCGGTTTGCTGTGAAGCAGTAACGGTGGATATGAGTAGCCCCAACGACAAACAGATGATGATAAACAAGGTGCTCTCGGCGTAAAGCAACAGCAGATTGCCACGTATAGGGACATCAAGCATATAGACCGATAGCAGGAGTATTACGGTGAAGTTGATGAGCGAGAGAATAAGGTAAGGCACGGCTTTGGCAATGAGTATCATTATAGGTTTGAAAGGCGATACCAAAAGGATTTCCATAGTACCCAACTCTTTTTCACGCACCACCGCTACCGAGGTAAGTGCAGTACTCACTATCATAAAGACGAGCGCAATCACCCCAGGAACGAAGTTCATAGAGCCATTTTGCTCCTCGTTGTACAGCATTCGGTTTTCAACGGTTATCTGGTAGGGCATTTGCACAGCAGGATTGAGCTCTTGCTGGTAGCTGGCTACCATAGCCGAGAAGTAGTTTTGTACTGTTTTAGCCGTATTGGGGTCGCTGCCATCGGTGATGAGTTGTAGGGGGGTGCCACTGAATGTGTAGAGGTCTTTTCCGAAATCGGGAGGGAAGATGAGCGCAGCTTTTATAGTGCCACGCTTGAATTGGTCTTCTACTTGGTCGTAACGGAACAGAGGCTCTTTCAGCTTAAAATACGGACTCGCCTGCAATCGGTGTGTGATTTCTTGGCTATAGGTATTGTTTGCCTCATCTAATACAGCGATACCAATGTTCTTGACCTCGCTGCTGAGGGCTTGACCGAAAAGGATAATCTGCGCTATGGGGATACCGAAGAGTATCAGTAGCGTGCGGCGGTCACGGAATACGTGATAGAATTCCTTGCGTATAAAGGCTATTAACTGTTTCATATCTAATGGTGGGCGAATTGCCATTCGCCCCTACGGGGGTTATTCATTACGTTTTGCTTTGCGGGCGAGCTGGTAGAACACCTCGTCCATTGAATGGGTGTTGAACTGTGATTTAAGGTGGGTGGGCGTATCCATTGCTTCCACTTTGCCATCGACCATTATGCTGATGCGGTGGCAATACTCGGCTTCGTCCATATAGTGGGTGGTGACGAATACGGTGATGCCCTGCGCGGAGGCCTGGTATATCATATCCCAGAACTGACGGCGCGTTATCGGGTCTACGCCACCGGTAGGCTCGTCGAGGAAGACAATTTCGGGACGGTGGAAGATAGCCACCGAAAAGGCGAGTTTCTGCTTCCAGCCCAGTGGTAGCGACCCTACGAGTTTGTTGGCTTCAGCCTCCAAGCCGAGCTTGGTGATAAGGTCGGTACTGCGGGTTTTGATTTCCTTGCGACTCAAGCCATAGACACCTCCGTAGAAGGTGATGTTTTCCTGCACGGTGAGGTTGTCATACAACGAAAACTTCTGACTCATATAACCGATGTGCTTTTTAATCTGCTCTTGCTCTCGATAGACATCAAAGCCTGCCACGGTAGCCTCGCCTGAGGTGGGGTAAGAGAGTCCGCAGAAGATGCGTATAGCGGTGGTTTTCCCTGCGCCATTGGCACCGAGGAAGCCGAAGATTTCGCCTTTTTCAACGGTAAGGGAAATGTTGTTCACGGCTTTGAAATCGCCGAATTGCTTTGTTAGGTTATGACAGTGGATTGCGTTCATTTGTTAATTTGCCGATTTGTCAATTTGTTAATGTTGCCCCCGTTCCCCCGAAGGGGGACAAGCCGGAAAGGCGATAAATATTGCTTTAATTTTCTTCCATTAGGCGGATAAAACTGTCCTCGATGGTGGGGGTAATGGCTTTCCATTCGAGGTGGGGGAAGGTAGTTTTCAGCTGTTGCTTGAATATGGGAATGTTGGTGTTTTCCTTGAGAGTAACGTGTAGGTACTCGCCAAAGGGGTAACAGCTATCAATGTTGGGGTGCTCGCGCAGGTGCTGGAGCAGTGCGTATAGGTCGGGAGCCTTGATAGCATAGAGTGCGGTGGGGTACTGAGCGATGATTTGCTCGGGGGTGCTGGTGGAAAGCACCTTGCCTGATTGTATTAAGGCTATGCGGTCGCACAGGCTGGCTTCGTCCATATAAGGGGTGGAAACCAGAATGCTGATGCCTTGCTCCTTTAGTTTTTTCAGCATCTCCCAGAACTCTTTGCGTGAAACCACATCTACCCCCGTGGTGGGCTCGTCTAACAAGAGGACTTTGGGCTTGTGAATGAGAGCGCAACATAGGGCTAACTTCTGCTTCATTCCCCCTGAGAGCTTGCCCGCGCGGCGGTTGCTGAAGGGCTTTATCTGCTCGTAAATGTCCTTAATAAGGTCGTAATTCTCGGCGATAGTCGTACCAAAAACGGTTGCGAAGAAGGTGAGATTCTCCTCGACAGTGAGATCTTGGTAGAGAGAGAAGCGCCCAGGCATATAGCCGACGTGCTTTCGGATTTCCTTATAATCTTTTACAATATCCCAGCCCTCTATGGTAGCCGTGCCCTCATCGGGGAGGAGGAGGGTGGTGAGCATACGGAAGACGGTGGTTTTGCCTGCCCCATCGGGACCGATGAGCCCAAAAAGCTCGCCTTTTTTGACTTCTAAGGAAAGGTGTTGCACGGCGTGGGTATCGCCGTAGGACTTGCTGAGGTTATGGATATTTATGCTTGTCATTTTATTAATTAGGTGTGAGCCACATAGGCTGTTTCTTGTTTTCTATTGTTAAAAAAGGTTGTACTTTTGCCACGAATTTAGATATTATACTTATGCATTACCTATACCTCACTTTAGCGATTGTTTTAGAGGTCTTAGCCACTGCTCTTTTAGGTAAATCGGAAGGGTTTACCAAGTGGTTGTTTGCCGTAGGCTCGCTGTTGTCTTATGGTGTTTGTTTTTATTTTTTATCCTTAGCCCTCAAGAATATTCCGCTGGGGGTAGCCTACGCTATCTGGTCGGGAGTAGGGATTGTATTGACAGCCATTGTAAGTATTCTCGTTTTCAAGAGCAAAATAGATCTCCCTTTTGTATTGGGTTCCCTGCTTATCATTGTTGGGGTGGTTGTGATTAACCTCTTTTCAAAAACAAATGGACACTGATTTTTCCTTATTTTTTATTGTTTCTTCTTGTTATCAAAATAAATACTACGCATATTACCAGTCCTACAAGAGCGGGTTTGGCTACTGACCAACCGCTTGCACCACTGCTCACCACGCTCCATAACAGTTTTAAAAGCGCTGCTAACACTATGGTGTAGAGCAATAAGCGCCATTTTCTCTTCCACGCTGAGACTATCAGCAGATAGAAAAAGAGCGGTATTGTTAGCGAGAAAAGTATCTTTTTTGCGTCCCACGCACCTTTGAGGTAGTCCATTTCGTAGGCTAAGAAGCCGAGCACCTTAGGGTCGGTTTGTTGTGGGATGGAGAACCAAAACATACTAGTAAATAGGCAAAAGATACTCAATGACACTCCTGCATACGATTTCCTCAAAGCAAAATACACCATAGGCACGATAAAGAGTGGACGGACATACCAGCTCAATATATTGTGATGTCGCGCAAAAGTCCACTCAAAAAAGGAGTCATTAGTGAGAAAGACTACTATAAAAACTATGGTAAGCAGGACGAAAACCGTTGCTATTACTTTGTCGTATTTCTTTAACATAGGGTTGTATTTGTTAGTAAGCTACAAAAAATGTGCTAAGAATGTGAGCTACAAGCTCTATTCTTGATAGACACGAGCCATAGGCTCGCGCCAGCGGGGGGGTGTAGAGCGAGGTTATTTGAATAGCACTTCTCCGTACATTCCTATCTTTAAAAAGCCGTCGTTTTTTACTTTGACTTTGATAGCATAGACGAGATTGGCACGTTCGGATTTGGTTTGAATTGTTTTGGGGGTGAACTCGCTCTTTTGGGATATCCAGATTATTTCGCCTTGATAGGTGCGGTATTCGCCTTTTCCGGCATCGGTGCGCACGGTAACTTGCTGTCCTAACTTGATTTGGGATAGTTGGTCACCGGTGATGTAGGCTTTTAGGGTTAGTACGTCGGTATTAGCGATTTTATAGAGAGGTTTTCCAAAGGTCTGCATTTCTCCTTTTAGGGCGTAGTTAGTAAGCACAGTGCCCGCAATGGGGTTGATAATATCACCCTGATTGATTTGTTCTTGAACGGCTTCGGCATTCTTTTGCAAAGGAGCTTCTTGGCTGAGTACGTTGCGGTTCTGGGTGTTGATATTGGTCAGGCTCACTTTGAGTTGGTTTTCGGTTACGGCTATCTGCTTGCGAAGCTGGTCGATGAGGGCGGAGAGGTCGTCCAATTGCTTTTGTGTGGCAGCCCCACCACGTACTAAGTTTTGTGTACGCGTAAGCTCACGTTCCTGTTGGGCGAGTTGTGCGCGCTGTACTTCGAGTTGGCTACGAATGAGCGCCACCTGGTCGGCAGGGTTTAGGGTCTTCTCTTTGAGGGAGGCAATAGTAGCCTCGACCTGCTCTTTTTGGAGCTTGAGGACTTCGACATTTATTTGCCCCACCTTTTGACCTTCGGTAAGAGTTTTGCCTTCTTCTACATCGTAGTCGATGAGTTGCCCTGTTTGCTGGGCAGAAACGATAACTTCGTCGGCTTCGAAGTTACCAGAAGCGTCGAATTTGTTCTTATTATTGCAAGCTATTAAAGCTATCAATGTGGTAATAAGTGCTATCTTTTTCATTTTCCTGTAATTAATTGATGATTCTCTTGAGCTTGTAGGAGTTGTATTTGGTGCAGGATAAGGGTTTGCTGGGCAAGATGCCAAGCATTGACTTTCTGCAAGTATTCGTGAGTGGTGATAACCCCGTTATCCAACTGGACTTCGGCTGCTTTGGCGACGGAATTGCGCAGGGTTACTGATGTTTCGTCTTGTTCTATCAGCTTTTGTAGTTTTTTGAGTTGCTCGGACTGCTGAGTGAGTTCGAGTTTTGTGTTGAGTAAGAAGGCTTGGCGGTCGGCTATGAGGCTTTCGTGGTTGAGGCGTAGGATATGTCTCTTACTTGAAAGGTTGTATAGTGGACTTAGATTCCACTGCAAACGAAGCCCCGTGATGTAGTAGAAATCCGCTTGGTTGCTGAGCATATTGAGTGTGGGACGCCCGTAACCGCCTTGAAAAAAGGCACTGAGCTTGGGTAGGAACTCGGTGTTGAGCTGTTTTTCTTGCGCTTTGAACAATGATTCCTGTAGCTGAAATCCTTTGAGTTCAGGACGAAAAATTTCGGTGGATAGGGTTTGAGACTGGGATTGAGGCGCAGGCTGTGTGAGCTGGGAAGCGTTGGTGAGCTCTTTGCCTATGAAAGTAGACAGCATTTGCAAGTAGGTAGCTTGTGCGGCTTCGTACTCGGTGGTTTGCATTGTCACACGGAGGATTTCGGCTTTCAGCTCGTTGACATTGCTAGGGAGGGTAGTTCCGTTTTTTAGGGCTACTTCTGCTTTGCGGAGTTGTGACTCCAACGTTTCGATATTGAGACGGTTTTGAGAGAGTTGTGCATTGATGAGTAACACCCCAAAATATAGGTTGCTCACGCGTTGTTTTAGGGTGTACAATTGGGTTTCGACTGCTTGCGCTTGGACGGCACTCTGGGCTTTGGCGATAGCCTTCTGACTGTGAATCGCACCACCCCCGTAGAGGAGTTGGCTCACCTCGCCTACTACCTTATATTGCTCTTTGTCGATGGTAGGTAAAGAGACGTTAGGAGGCAGTGGGAGTGCTCCTGCAATGGTTTTAGAGAGGTCGGTTACTTCCGACTGGTAAGTGGCTTGCCCTAAGATAGAAACCTGCGGGAGATAGGCACGGTTTGCATTGGCAAGGGTATAGTCCTCAGTTTTGGCTACCAAATTGAGTTTTTTGACGGTAGGGTAATTCTCACGAGTAAGACGGTAGCAGTCCTCCAAAGAAAGGATAGCCTGCGCTTGCGCAGTGAGAGTGAAGGCTATAGATGCGGTGAGTGTTAAGATAAGGTGTTTCATAATAGCAAGCCATAAAACAGAGTAAAAGACTGATGAATTAAGGCTTTTAGGGGTATTATAGTGTTAATAAATTAGTTTAACCATTTGGTTAGAGTATAGATAAAAAAATGTTATTGCTTATACAGTATACCCTTAATCCATTGGGGGATAAGGGTTTTACGCTGGAGCATTAGGGCTTTGTACTGTTCTTCGGATATGTTGATAATTGAGGTTAGGATAGGTTTTGCAATGAAAGGAAATATTACCAACCCGATGACGTTTAGGATAGCTTGCATTAGGTTAGGCTCTGTGATTTCGCCACGAGCTACGGCTTCGGCGTATTGACGAGTGAGTACAGAGTGAGTAAGTGCCTCTTTAATAGGGTTTTGCTCTACAAATGCTTGCGGGTTAGGACGCACCTCATTGAGTATAAAGGTAGGTAATTCAGGTTCTTTGAGGAGTAAATCGACGTAGTTAGAGACGATGAGGTCTATTTTCTCATCGAGAGAGGTACTTTCGTCGTTCAGCATAAGGTTTACTCCTTTAAAGAATTGCGCCATTGTTTCCATCATTACCATTTCAAAGAGTTTTTCTTTACTACGAAAATAATAGTTGAGCATTGCGTGGTTGATACCCGCTTCTTCGGCAATGTCGCGAGTGCGTGTGCCTGCAAAACCTTTCTGGTGAAAGACTTTGCGGGCAGCAGCTTTGATGCGTTCTTCGGTGCTTATATCTTTTGTCTTCTTCATCGTTACTTCTGATTTTTCGGGGGCAAAGGTACAACAAGTTTTTGAATTAACCAAATGGTTAGAACAAAAATTTAATTTACATAGTACATAGACAGTAGTAACAAACTAAAAGTCATATATTTACATATAAAAATAAAATCTATGAGTAGGTGAAAAATTAGCAAATTAGCAAATTAGGGAATTAGCAAATGGGAAGTGTAGTTAATGATTAATGGTTAATGATTAATGGTTAATGATTAATGATTAATGATTAATGATTAATGGTTAATAGTGAAATTGGGAGAGAATTATAGAAAGCTTATAGGATAATTAAACAATGAGTGGCTTTTCAGTGGCTTTTCAGTGGGTCTACAGTGGGTCTACAGTGGGTCTACAATGGCTCTACAGTGGCTCTACAATGGGTCTACAATGAAGACTGACCAAAGATTAATTGAATACTAACTGAATAGCAATTGAATTTAGAATATTACTAATATCAATCAAGGGTTGAATTAATTGATGTGAGAAGAGTGTAGCTTACGCTACAGAAATCTTACAAATCTTTACAAATAAAACAAATAGTCAGTAAGCTATCTGAAAGTCTCGCAAAGACTTCACGGATTACACAGATTTAGCACAGATAATTCTTTTGTAAAACATCATTATTCTGTGGATTGATCAGTTAAAGCTGAGGGGGAAATTAAGAGTGTAGCTTACGCTACAGAAATCTTACAAATCTTTACAAATCTAACAGATAGTCAGTAAGCTATCTGAAAGTCTTGCAAAGACTTCACAGATTACACAGATTTAGCACAGATAATTCTTTTGTAAAACATCATTGTCCTGTGGATTGCTCAGTTAAAGCTGAGGGGGAAATTAGCAGATTAGCAAATTTGTGAATTTGCTAATTAGTTCGTACCTTTGCGCCCTGAAAATGTTAATTATTAACTGTCAATTGTTAGTTGAAAATATATGACTTCGCAAGAAATAAGAGAACAATTCCTAAAATTCTTTGAAAGCAAAGGGCACACTATTGTCCCCTCGGCTCCTATGGTGGTTAAAAACGACCCTACCCTGATGTTTACCAACGCTGGTATGAACCAATTTAAAGAGTTTTTCCTTGGTAATGCTAAACCTAAATACAAACGCGTAGCCGATACTCAAAAGTGTTTGCGCGTATCGGGTAAGCACAACGATTTGGAAGAGGTAGGTCGGGACACGTATCACCACACGATGTTTGAGATGCTTGGCAACTGGTCGTTTGGTGATTACTTTAAAAAAGAAGCCATTAGCTGGGCGTGGGAATTGCTCACCGAAATATACAAAATTCCCAAAGAAAACCTCTATGTAACTGTTTTTGAAGGCAGTGAAGAAGACGGTGTGCCTTTTGACCAAGAAGCCTATGATATATGGAAAGAACGGATTGCCGAAAACCATATACTTCTCGGAAATAAAAAAGATAACTTTTGGGAAATGGGTGACCAAGGTCCTTGTGGTCCTTGTACCGAAATTCACGTGGATATCCGTTCGGAAGAGGAGAAAGCCAAAGTGCCAGGTCGCGACCTTGTGAATAACGACCACCCTCAGGTAATTGAGATTTGGAACAATGTGTTTATGGAGTTCAACCGTAAAGCCGACGGTAGTCTCGAAAAACTACCTTCTCGCAACGTGGATACAGGTATGGGTTTTGAACGCCTCTGTATGGTTTTGCAGAAGAAACAATCAAATTACGATACCGATGTGTTTACCCCACTCATTCACAAAGTGGAAGAGATTACCCAAAGTAGATATACCTCAGGCGACCGTGTAACTGCTGAACAAGAACAAGTAAACATTGCCATTCGTGTAATTTCCGACCATATTAGGGCTGTGGCTTTTGCTATTACCGACGGTCAGTTGCCCTCTAACAATGGTGCTGGTTATGTGATACGCCGTATTTTGCGCCGTGCTATTCGCTATGGCTTTACTTTCTTAAATCAAAAAGAACCGTTTATCTACAAATTAGTAGAGACACTCTCTAACCAAATGGGAGGTACTTTCCCCGAATTGGAGAAACAACAATTCCTGATTATGAGCGTCATAAAAGAAGAAGAAGCCTCTTTCTTGCGCACGCTTGAACAAGGTTTGCTAATGCTAGATGTGATGATACAAAACAGTCCTGGCAAGCAACTATCGGGCGGTAAAGCCTTTGAATTATACGACACTTATGGCTTCCCCAAAGATTTGACAGCACTCATTCTTTCGGAGAAAGGGCTCACTATGGACGAAGCTAGTTTTGAAGAACAATTACAAAAACAAAAAGAGCGTTCACGTGCAGCAGCTCAAATAAAAGCTGACGACTGGGTGATACTCCGCGACGACGATGAAGAGGAGTTTATAGGTTATGATACCTTAGAGGCTGTGGTGCGATTGGTGAAATACCGCAGAGTGGAAAGTCAGAAAGACGGTACACACTTTCAGTTAGTGTTTAATACTACTCCTTTCTATCCGGAAGGAGGTGGACAAATAGGCGATAAAGGTACACTCCAAAGTGCTAACGGTGAGCTTATCTATATTTTAGATACCAAAAAAGAAAATAACCTTATCATTCACATTTCAGAACACCTGCCTACTAATTTAAACGACCCTTTCAAAGCAGAAGTACATTCAATATCACGTGAAATGGCAGAAGCTAACCACAGTGCTACCCACTTGTTACATCAAGCTCTGCGAGAAGTGTTGGGTACACACGTTGAACAGAAGGGCTCTCGTGTAGCTCCTGAAACTTTGCGCTTCGACTTCTCTCACTTTGCTAAACTTACTGAGGAAGAGCTCAAAAAGGTAGAACAATTAGTAAACAAACGTATTTTTGAGAAAATTCCTTTGCAAGAGCATCGTAATATTCCTATGCAACAAGCAGTGGAATCAGGAGCTATGGCACTCTTTGGTGAAAAGTACGGCGATCGTGTGCGTATGATTCAGTTTGGTGATAGCAAAGAGCTTTGTGGGGGAACTCACGTAAAGAACACAGGCGATATTTGGTATTTCAAAATCATCTCAGAAGGTGCAGTAGCAGCAGGTATTCGCCGTATTGAAGCGATTACCCGTGGAGGAGCTATGAAGTATTTTACAGAACAAGAACAGCTGGTAGAACAAATAAAAGAAACGCTGAAAAACACCCAAGACCCTGTAAAAGCGATTACGCACTTGCAAGAAGAAAATGCAGCTTTACACAAAGAGCTTGAACAGTTGAGAAAAGAGCAAGCTAAGCAACTTAAAACAAATTTAAAAGCTGAATTTACAGAAGTAAATGGTGTTCAGTGTCTCGTAAAACAAGTAGATGCAGAAGTGGCAACTCTCAAAGACCTTGCTTTCGAGTTGGGTAATGAGGTAAAAAATGCTTTTGTATTCTTTGCATCAGCTCACGAAGAAGGCAAAGCACTCTTGTTATGCTATATCAATAAAGAATTGGCACAAGCCAAAGGATTAGATGCTGGTAAGATAGTACGCGAGCTGGGTAAATACATTCACGGAGGAGGTGGCGGACAGCCATTCTTTGCAACCGCAGGAGGTAAAAACCCCAGTGGTATTACCGAAGCACTTTCTAAGGTAAAAGATTATTTATAATGAATTTTTTAGCTCATATCTACCTTTCAGGCGAAGGCGATGAACTGCTTACTATTGGCAACTTTATCGCCGATACCGTACGAGGCAAAGAATACTTACAATACCCCGAAGCAATGCAACGGGGTATTTTATTACATCGCAGAATAGATACTTTCACTGATGCACACGCCATTTTCCGGAAAAGTAAACACCGATTGGTGCCTACTTACAACCATTACGCGGGGGTGTTGGTAGATATTTTTTACGACTATTGTCTTGCTAAACATTGGAAAGAATATTCCGATAAATCCTTAGAACAATATGTTCAACACTTCTACGATGCCTTAGAACGCCATCAGCACTTGCTCAACGATAAAGCTCAAACTTTGAGCAAATACATCATTGCCGAACGTTGGTTAGAAAGCTATCAAACTTTTGAAGGCATCTGCTCCATATTATACCGAATGGATAGGCGTACAGGCTTTGTTTCGAAAATGCAATATGCCATAGAAGATTTAAAAAGAGATGAAAAATTATATGAAAAAGAATTTACTCAGTTCTTTAAAGAAATACAAATGATGTAATTACAAAAACTTTTCAGTAGAATTGATTGTTTCTTAGTAACATTTCTACTTAATACAATATTCATATAATTATCTAATAAACAAATAGATACACATTTACAAATAAAAAAACGTCTTCAAAAATCATAAAATTATTTGGCTAATTCAAAGATTATTTGTAATTTTGCCATAATTTTTTAAGGGCATAGAGTATTAATTTATCATTATTGTTTCATTCTTTCCTATTAGAAATAGCCCTACTAAAATACTCTCGTTCCTAATTAGGAAATACAAATTTTATTATCAGCAAATGGCTGAAAACACTCAAAATCCAGAAGAGTTCTTACAGAACTTTGATTGGGACAAATACCAAGAAGGTATTGACAGCGTACAAGAAGACCAATTGAAAAACTTCGAAGAATTGGTTAAAAACAATTTCGTTGACACTCAAGACAATGAAGTAGTAGAAGGAGTAGTAACTCGTATCACTGACAGAGAAGCAATTATTGACATCAACGCTAAATCAGAAGGCGTTATCTCTCTCAACGAGTTCCGCTACAACCCGAACCTCAAAGTAGGTGACAAAGTAGAAGTGCTTATCGATATCCGTGAGGATAAAAACGGTCAGTTAGTACTTTCACACCGCAAAGCACGTACGCTTAAAGCTTGGGATAGAATTAACTTGGCACACGAAAACGGCGAAATCGTAAACGGTTTTGTAAAAAGCCGTACCAAAGGCGGTATGATAGTAGATGTATTTGGCATCGAAGCATTCTTACCTGGTTCACAAATCGATGTGAAACCTATCCGCGATTACGAACAATTCGTAAACAAAACAATGGAATTCAAGATTGTGAAAGTAAATCACGAGTTCAAAAACGTAGTGGTTTCTCACAAAGCACTCATCGAAGCAGATATCGAAGAACAGAAGAAAGAAATCATCAGTCAGCTCGAAAAAGGACAAGTACTCGAAGGAGTTGTAAAAAATATCACTTCTTACGGTGTATTTGTAGACCTTGGTGGCGTAGACGGATTGATTCACATCACCGACCTTTCTTGGGCTCGTATCAATCACCCAAGCGAAGTGGTATCGGTAGACCAAAAATTGAACGTAGTAATCCTCGATTTCGACGACAACAAATCACGTATTCAATTAGGTTTAAAACAGCTTAGCAAACACCCTTGGGACGCTCTTGCTGATGACCTTAAAGTAGGCGATAAAGTAAAAGGTAAAGTAGTGGTAATTGCCGACTATGGTGCTTTCGTAGAAATCGCTGATGGTGTAGAAGGTCTTATCCACGTTTCTGAAATGTCTTGGAGTACTCACTTACGTTCTGCTCAAGATTTCGTAAAACTCGGCGACGAAGTAGAAGCTGTTATCTTGACTCTCGACCGCAACGAGCGCAAAATGTCTTTGGGTATTAAACAACTTACCCCAGACCCTTGGATTAACATTACTGAGAAATATCCAGTAGGTTCTAAACATACAGGTACTGTTCGCAATTTCACTAATTTCGGTGTATTCGTAGAACTCGAAGAAGGTATTGATGGTCTTATCCACATCACCGACCTTTCTTGGACTAAGAAAATTAAACACCCATCAGAATTTGTAAACTCTGGTGATAAGATTGAAGTAGTAGTGCTTGAATTAGATCCCGAAGGACACAAATTGTCATTAGGACACAAGCAAACCACTCCTAACCCTTGGGACAAATACGAAACTGAATTTGCGGTAGGTACAGTTCACAAAGGTACTATTTCTAAAATGGTAGATAAAGGTGCTACTGTTCCTTTCAACGACGATATCTTAGCGTTTGTTCCTTCACGTCACTTAGAAAAAGAAGACGGAAAGAAATTGGGCAAAGGAGACACTGCTGATTTCAAAGTGATTGAATTTAACAAAGAATTTAAACGTGTAGTAGCTTCTCACACTGCTATCTTCAAAGAAGAAGAAGAGAAAATAGCTAAAGAAGCTGCTGTAAATACCAGCTCATCTACAGTCGAAAAATCAACACTTGGTGATCTTGAAGCATTACAAGAGTTGAAAGACAAGATGGAAAAAGAGAAGTAATTTAGTTTTTTTCATAATTTTTTGTTTTAATGAGGAAAAGTCGTTGCTGGGAAGTGACGACTTTTTTTATTATTTATCATCTATCTATTATTCATAAAAGAAAGCCTCAGTATATAAAAACACTGAGGCTTTCTTTTATTAAATATTGGAGATTACTTAAACTCCTTTTCGTGGCGTTTGCGTTCATTCTCATCTAAGTAGATTTTACGTAAGCGCATATTTTTAGGAGTTACTTCTACATACTCATCTTTTTGGATATATTCCAAGGCTTCTTCTAAAGAAAACTTAATAGGCGGTGCTAATTTTACTTTTTCATCAGAGCCCGCAGCACGTACGTTAGTAAGTTTTTTAGTCTTCGTTACATTTACTACTATATCTCCACTACGAGAGTTTTCACCGATTACTTGTCCTGTATAAATATCTTCACCAGGGAAGATGAAGAATTTGCCTCGGTCTTGCAATTTGTCGAGAGAATAAGGTATAGCAGTACCTTGTTCCATAGAAATAAGCGAACCATTAATACGCCCTGCTATTTCACCTTTGAAAGGTTGGAACTCCAAGAAACGGTGGTGAATAATAGCTTCACCAGCAGTAGCTGTAAGCAATTGGTTACGCAAACCAATGATACCGCGAGAAGGAATGATAAACTTAATAATCATACGTTCACCTTTAGGTTCCATACTTAGCATTTCGCCTTTGCGGAGGGTAACTAAATCGACTGCTTTACCACTTACATTCTCAGGCAAATCAATAGTAAGTTCTTCTATAGGTTCGCATTTCACTCCATCAATCTCTTTGATGATAACTTGTGGCTGACCAATTTGCAATTCATAACCTTCACGACGCATTGTTTCAATGAGTACTGAAAGGTGCAATACCCCACGACCATAAACGATAAACTTATCGGCACTATCAGTAGGTTCTACGCGTAAAGCAAGGTTTTTTTCTAATTCACGCTCTAAACGTTCTTTGATATGGCGAGAGGTTACAAACTTCCCGTCTTTACCAAAGAAAGGAGAATCATTAATAGTAAATAGCATACTCATAGTAGGTTCATCGATAGCGATAGTAGGGAGCGCTTCAGGGTTTTCGTAATCGGCGATAGTATCACCAATTTCAAAGCCTTCTAAGCCTGCAATCGCACAAATGTCGCCTGCTTGTACTTCTTCTACTTTCTTACGACCTAAACCATCAAAAATGTGTAATTCTTTAATTTTAGATTTTATGATAGTTCCATCGCGTTTCATCAGTGAAATATTCATACCCGATTTTAGTGTGCCACGGTGTAAGCGACCAATAGCAATACGTCCTGTAAAGGTAGAATAATCTAATGAAGTGATGAGCATTTGTAAGCTACCCTCTTCAATTTGAGGAGCCGGAATATGCTCTACCACCATATCAAGTAGAGGAGCAATACTATCAGTTTTCTTATGCCAATCTTCTGACATCCAGTTTTGTTTAGCTGAACCATATACGGTAGGAAAATCTAACTGCCAATCTTCAGCACCGAGTTCAAACATCAGATCGAATACAGCTTCGTGTACCTCATCAGGAGTACAGTTTTCTTTATCAACTTTGTTGATTACCACAATGGGTTTCAACTTCATCTCTATAGCCTTTTGGAGTACAAAACGCGTTTGTGGCATAGGACCTTCAAAAGCATCAACAAGCAAGAGCACGCCATCGGCCATATTGAGTACACGTTCCACCTCCCCACCAAAGTCGGCGTGTCCAGGTGTATCGATAATGTTTATTTTGATGTCTTTATAAACTACTGAAACATTTTTAGAGAGGATAGTAATTCCTCGTTCGCGTTCGAGGTCGTTATTATCTAATATCAGTTCGCCTGAATCTTGATTTTCGCGGAAGAGAGCGCAGTGGTGTAAAATCTTGTCTACTAAGGTAGTTTTGCCGTGGTCTACGTGGGCAATAATAGCTATATTTCTAATAGCGGTCATAGATATAATTTGTGTTTTAAAAATTTGAGGGTGCAAAAGTACGAAGTAATTAGCAATTTAGCAAATTCGTAAATTGACAGTTATTGCCTTTTCTGATATTATTAGAATAATTTGGTATTTATTTACTATCTTTGCCCCCTATTCAAACCGTTATGTTTCAATCTATAAAAAAAGAAGCCTTATTGCTACTGCGCGATATGGGGGCACTTATCATTCTCTTCGCGATGCCATTGCTATTGGTAGTAACCATTACGCTTTTGCAGGACGGGGCTTTTAAGAATATCAATGAGCAGAAAACAGCCGTTCTGTTAGTGGATAACGATGGCGGTGAAATTGCCGAAAATATCAGTAAGAGTTTAGAAAGAAGTGCTTTCGAAATGGTGAAAACGCTGGACGGAAAATCTATTGACGAAGCTATGGCGCGTGAACAAGTGCTGAAAGGCAACTACCTACTGGCTATTGTAATTCCCACTGAACTCTCCTCCAGCTTGCAAAATAAAGTGCAACAGAATGTTGAGACGATTATCAGCACTTTTGCAGGCGAGACCGTAACGCCTACTGAAACGGCTTATACTACGAAAGAAATACGCCTTTATTTTGACCCGACTTTACAGACTTCGTTTAAAGAAAGCGTGAAGAGTGGTATTGACAAATTGCTATACCAAATAGAAAATCAATTTATTTATAAAGCCTTTGAGAGTCAGTTAGAGGAAGGAGTAAGTTTACCTAAAACTGAGGCGTTAGTGAGTTTTAGAGAAATCAACCCTAATACGGCTACTGTTGCTATCCCCAACGCCACCCAGCACAACGTACCCGCGTGGGCTCTTTTTGCTATCTTCTTCATTACCATACCGCTATCGGCGAGTATTGTAAAGGAAAAAACACAAGGAACGGGACTCCGACTCTTCACGAGTCCCCTACCCTACTGGGCATTACTCACTGCTAAAATCATTGTTTTCTTGATGATTAGCTTACTACAATTTGCTTTGATGGTAGTAATGGGCGTGTTCGTATTTCCTTACTTAGGCTTACCAATGTTAGAAGTGAGCGGTAAACTCTTACCATTGTTATTAGTCGCGACAGTGTCAGGGCTTTCGGCGATAGGTTTGGGAGTACTCTTAGGTACTTTGACAAAAACACAAGAACAATCAGCGCCTTTGGGAGCTACCCTCACGGTGCTTTTTGCAGCCATTGGGGGCGTGTGGATACCTACCTTTGCAATGCCTCATATTATGCAATTACTTTCTAATATTTCCCCTATGAACTGGGGCTTACAAGCCTTCTACGAGGTATTACTAAGAGGAGGCTCTGCGAGTAGTTTGTTGCCTAAAATAGGCGCTTTACTGCTCTTTTTCATCACTTGTATTCTTATCTCTATTTATTATGACAAAGCCAAAAGAAACGTATAAACCTGCGAATTTATCTGAGAGTCTTATTATTACGGTACGCTTCAGCGAAACCGACCCGCTTGGTATTGTGTGGCACGGCAACTACATCAAATATTTTGAAGATGGACGGGAAGCGTTTGGCAGAAAATACGGTATTTCTTACCTTGATGTAGAGCGCGAAGGCTATGCAACTCCTATTGTAAAAAGCGTATGCGAACACAAGAAAATGGTGCGCTATGGTGAACGTTTGCGCATTGATACTCACTATATCCCTACCAATGTAGCGAAACTCATCTTTCAGTATTTTATCTACAATGAAGCCAATGAGTTGGTTTGCACGGGAGAAACTGTACAGGTATTTACTTCTCTAAAAGATAATAGCTTATCGCTGTATAAACCAGCGTTTTTTGAAGAATGGGAGAAACAAATAACAAGTAACAGGTAACAATACACTTTGTCAAAGTCTTAGAGACTTTGACAAAGTGTATTGAAGTTAAAAGTGTTGTAATTATTATTATTTTTTAAGGCGTTTGATGATGAGCTTTCCAAAAGATTTAGCGGTTTTCTCAAAGCCTTCTCCTATACGCAACTCATTACTGTAATTATGTCCTATTTGGTCGCCTGGGGCTTCGATAGAGCGTATTTGGTATAGTACATTTTCCTTGTTGTTAGTTTCTACAAAACTGAGTACAGTAGTTACTTTGGCTTTTTGTTTCATTACCCAAGCATCCCATCCTGGATATATCCATTGGGCATCTACAATAAGGGTATAGGCTGCTTGAGGAGCATCTTTTTGAAATACAATTCCTTTAGATTCAGTAACTGTACGCCTCATCAAGTCTAAGAACTTAGGCTCCCAAAAGGTTTCTCTCGCTCCTTCCCATTTCTTCAGCCAATTATCTCCCTCACCTTTATTCCTGTTGTTAAGAAATTCGCGACGTTCATCTACGTATTCTTTTTCGGTAACATTGTCTTTCATTAGTCGCAAATTATCGTATTTGAACTCTACATTCACAACTTTTTGATCTTTTAGAAAAGATAAATTACCTCTTTCTTCTTGAAAATCTTGTGCGGTTACAGCTAAAGTAACGCACAAAAATAAGACTGCTAATAATTTTTTTGTCTTCATATATAATTAATTTAACGGTTTGCGTTTATCTACAAATTTCATCGGTTTGCGACTACCCAACGGATAGAGCTGTTGCTCAATCAGGGCGATGTCGCAGAACTCAATCTTAGGTACTACCCTGAGTTTAGCGCGGAAATGATGACTTATTTGCTCGCGAAGGGCTTCGGTAGGGTTTTTTGTCCCTATTTTGATAAGAATTTCATCAGTGAGGATATCATTGGTATTGATTTCTATAATGTAATTCTCTATGGCTTCAAACCCCGTAAGCAAATCCATTAGAGCTGGCGGGTAGAGGGTCGTTCCTTTGTATTTAATCATCTGCTGTTTGCGACCCAGTACAGGACTCACACGTGCCGTATGTCGCCCGCACTTGCAAGGGGTGCTGTGCATCGCTACTATATCGCCTGTGCGAAAACGCAACAATGGCATACCTTCCACTCCCAAAGTAGTGATCGTGAGCTCTCCACTCTCACCATCAGGTACGGGGTGTCCTTCGTCGTCTAATACCTCGGTGATGATGAGCTCAGGGTGGTGATGCCCTCCGTGTTGGTACTCACACTCGGTGAAAGTAGTGCTCATCTCGGTAGAAGCATAAGTGGAGTAAAGTTGCAATCCCTGCCATTTTTCAGTAATCTTTTTTGCTAAGAGTGTAGGGCTAAAATCCTGATTACGCAATGCCTCGCCTATACACACCACTCCTTTTACGGAAGAAGCGCGATAGTCAATACCATTCTTTTCGGCATATTCTATCATTTTCAGCACAAAGGAAGGAACCGCAATAAGGTATTTAGGCTCGTACAATCGAATAGAATCCCATTGCAATTCGGGTATTCCTGCCCCTACCCTAATGATGCTTGCTCCCATTTTGCGTATGCCTAAGAAATAAGCCAAGCCTGCCATAAAACGGCGGTCGATAGTGGTCATCAGTTGGACTACATCGCCTTTTTGAATGCCTGCACAAGCTAATGAGATAGCTTCGTTGTACGCCAAACGGTCTAAATCCCTGTCAGTGAGACCGAAAGTAACAGGCGTTCCCATAGTGCCTGAGGTAGAAGCATAGTCTACAATAGCAGTTTTAGGTACGCAGAGAAAAGCGTCGTTCTCGCGTTGCAAATCATCTTTATGGGTTGTGGGTATTTTTTGTAAATCGGCAAGGGTGCGGATATCCTCTATACGGATATGGTGCTTGCGGAAGAGATTTTGATAAAAAACCGATTTTTCATTGAGATATTGCAATAGCTCTCGCAGTTTTTCTTCTTGAAAAGCGATAATCTCGGCTTCCGATTGGGTTTCTATGGTTGGAATAAGTGCACTCATTATTTTTGTTAATAAAACTTTACCAAAGGTTCTAATGTCCGTGCGACTCACACCTTTGGCAAAGTTGTATGTAAATTTCCTTATTTAAAAAGTCGTTTTAAGGAATTTAAGAATCCTTTTTCTACCACATCGATACCGATACCGAAGTTGCTATCAGCCATAGTGTGATAATCTTCGCGGATAGGTTCCAATTTATCTAATGGCAATTCGATATTCGTGAGCGGATTGTACTCCACAATCACCTTACCAGAGTTTTTAGTAATAAACTTTTGGGTTTTATGAGTAAAATACTCGTTTTCGATATCACACTCTTGTACGGTATATTTTTCCTTAGTATCGATATTTTCATCAGTTTTGAGCTCTATTTCGTAACGCTCGCTATCGAAGTTATGCCAAAAGCTCGCATCACTGTGCTGGTGTTCACGAATGCTGTTTTTCAACACACTACCATCGTAGTACATCAAGAAACGACGACCTTCATTGTCTATAAAATAAGGCTGTTCAATAGTTGCTTCGTACTTCACTACAAATTCATTTTCCACCTTATCGTCCTTCACTATTTGCAAAGTAGCATCTTTGAATATCTCGCGAAAATCTTTGCCTTTACGGTCGTTCACATAGTTGAGCGCATAAAACAAGGAGTTGTTCCAGCTGTCCAAACGTTCATTTTTGTTGCTCGACTTGAAGTAACCACGCATAGAGTTTGCACGATTGTAACGATAAGTAGTAAGCAGTTCTATTTTGCCCGTATTGCCTTTGGCTTCTAAGGTGATGTGCTCATCTATACAAAAATTGTCGAAATAGGTAGGTTTGCGCACTTGTAACTCTTGGTTAGGCAATATCTCCATAAAGTGACAAAAAGAAATCACTGCGCGTTTCTCCAATTTACCAAACTCATTACGAGCAGTTGCATCTACAAAGTATTCTTTACCCTTGTAATTGATTTTCACCACTACGTGATTGAACGAAAGTAACGAAGGGAGATAGAATTGCAAGTAATAATCAGAATTGTAGTTCACCAATATCACTGAAGCCTCTACACCGAGATAGTTGAGGATAGATTTCAACAATACGCATTTCGCTTTACAATCACCTTGCTTATTTTGGTAAGTAAGTGCAGGTGCTTGCGGTTTGTGTCCATTCATCTCATCGGCGTTGTACACGTAGTAGATGTTGTTTTGTACGAACTCTATAGCGTATTGCAATTTCTCGTCGAGGGTAGCCATACCGTTGAGTTTCTCCACCAAATCGGGGGCAAAATCAGCGGGTTGTGCTTTGAACACTTCTTCGTAAAGCGGATAGATATAGTTAGAAAGTTCTTTCCAAGTACTATCAGTAGCGAAGTCTATAAAAGGGAAGATTTCGCGGTTAGGGTCTACTGGGTTGATATAGTTTTCTTGTACTATTTCAAATGCTTCACCTTGTGCTAAGTATTTCACCTGACTTGGGATTACGTTGCCTTGCTCGTCGCGGAAAAACACATCTTTATAAGCCACGCGTTTGTCGCGATTGTTGATGAGCTTGAAGTGGTATTTGCCGTACGCCCAGTAAGTATCAGGGGTTACATATACGTACTTCATAAAGTCCCGACGCAAGAACTCTTTCTCAGTAAATACCTTTTCTTTGGTGTCTTCCAAAATGAGGATATCGTCTAAGTGAAGGTCTTTGATGGAGAAGTTCAGTTTTTTAGAACTGCTGATAATACCACGACCGCTTTGTCCTTCGTTGTCCAATACTTTTATAGTAGTATCAGCTGTTTTGTCAATTAACTGACCGTTGCGATACACACTGATGTGGTGTATACTGAAATACTCATTTTCTTCGAGTATCATATCGTACATTGAAGCGCGTTCCAAGTTTTCGGGTTGGGTAAGGGTATAAGCCATCAACGTATAGTCAGAAGTACTATTATCGTCTATTTTGCTGTATTTATGTAAGAAATAGCAGTAGTCACGCCCCTCGTCGGTTTGTTCACGAGAGAAGTCAGTCTCTACTAAAAGTTTTTCCATTTCACTATCCGAAAGGGAATTTGTCCAATCTTCCGCTTCTACAAAGCGGTACAATTCATTTTCTTCTGTTTGCACTTTTTTAGTTTAGAGTTTAAAATTAAGAGTTATGAGAATATTTAAGTGGGCACAAAGGTACTACTTTTTTACCGTTCAGCCAAAAAAGTTTATGCCTCTTTCATTCCCAAACCGTTATCAATGGCATATGCCATATTTTCAATGATATGCTTGTGTTTGGTTACAAACGGATTAGTAGTATCCCACACGTAACCCGCAAGCACCGAACATATCTTCTTCTTCACCTCTTCATTTCCTGGCTGATGAAAGAAAAGCGTTTGTAAATTGCCGGTATACCATTCTCTTACATAAGAAGTAAACACGTCTATACCACGTTGCATATACTCGGCGTATTCCTTTTGCCAATCTACTTTTTCACCCGCAAGTTCCCGTTTTACCAATTTAGCCGCCAACATCCCCGATTCGGTAGCAAAAGCCACTCCTGAGGAGAACACAGGATCTAAGAACTCGGTACTGTTGCCCGTGAGCACAAACCCTTCGCCAAAGAGTTTTTTCACCGAGCAAGAATAACTTTGTATCTTATTGGGCTTAAACAAAAAATCCGAATGTTCAAAGCGTGGTCGGTAGAAGTCAGAACGTTTGATTGCTTTGCGAAGTGCTTCTTCGGTATCTCCCGAAGCCGACAAAGCGTTGATATAGTGCGTAGGTCCTACAATGCCCACACTGGTATTGCCGTTAGAGAACGGAATTACCCATAGCCATACTTCACGCTCCAATACATCAAATGAAATAAGCGTACCTTCTTCACCTGCAGGACGTACCTTATCCTCTTTGATATGAGTAAAAATAGACGAGTGGTCGTCTAACTTCGAAGGCGAATTAAGGTCTAGCAAGCGAGGCAACACCCTCCCATAACCACTGGCATCAATTACAAATTTAGAAGTAATTTCGCTCTCCTCGCCATTAGCGTCTTTCACCGTAGTAACCTGATGGTCGGGGAAGAATTGCACTTCGGTAACTTCGGTTTCAAAAGTGAGATTTACCCCTTTTCGAATGACCTCTTGTGCCAAAACATTATCGAAATCGGCGCGAGGCACTTGCCACGTCCAATCCCAACCTTTGCCGTATTTTTTACCAAAATCAAACTGACACACTTGTTCGCCACGAATAAAACGGGCACCCCATTTTACTTCGTACTTTTGGGCTTCCAAGGCTGGCATAAAACCCGCTTCCTCAAAATGATCCATCACGCGCGGAATAAGGCTCTCGCCTACTACCAAACGCGGGAATTTAGTTTTCTCTACCACGCGCACCTTCACACCGTTGTTGTGCAAATAGGCTGCTGATACACAACCCGAAGGACCTGCGCCAATTACCAATACATCTGTTACTTCTTTTTTCATAGATACTCTTTTTTAAAAGTATGGGGACAAATATACTACTTTTTTTGTAAAACTACGCTTCTTCGTCGTGAATAAAGCGTTTTTTAGCCAAAAGTTCTTCTTCTGTTTCTTTGTAGGCATCATCGGGCACACAGCAATCCACAGGACATACAGCAGCGCATTGGGGTTCATCGTGAAAACCAATGCATTCAGTACACTTGTCTGCCACGATAAAGTAAATATCATCACTGATAGCTTTCTGGGGCTCGTCCGCGTCTACTTCCAATCCGCTCGGTAATACCACACGTCCCTTTAAGGTCGTACCATCGCTATAACGCCAATCGTCAGCACCTTCATAAATAGCATTGTTAGGACATTCGGGTTCGCAAGCCCCGCAATTGATACAGTCGTCAGTTATTATTATAGCCACTTGAGTTTTATGTTTTTAGTTATGAATTATCAGTTAAAAAGGGTGCAAAGATAATACTTTTATTTCTATTATTCAACAACTACCCATAATCACCTTCTACAAACTCCACTTTTCCTACTATTTTGCAAGTCTTATCCTTCATCATTTCTCCACCTTTCCTTCGTTCATTGTTTGTCTTTTGTTCGTTCTTCCTTCGTCTTTTGTTCGTCTTTTGTTCGTCTTTTGTTCGTCTTTTGTTCGTTCTTTGTTCGTTCTTTGTTCGTTCTTTGTTCGTTCTTTGTTCGTCTTTTGTTCGTCTTTTGTTCGTCTTTTGTTCGTCTTTTGTTCGTCTTTTGTTCGTCTTTTGTTCGTCTTTTGTTCGTCTTTTGTTCGTCTTTTGTTCGTCTTTTGTTCGTCTTTTGTTCGTCTTTTGTTCGTCTTTTGTTCGTCTTTTGTTCGTCTTTTGTTCGTCTTTTGTTCGTCTTTTGTTCGTCTTTTGTTCGTCTTTTGTTCGTCTTTTGTTCGTCTTTTATTCGTTCATTGTTCGTCTTTTGTTCGTCTTTTGTTCGTTCATTGTTCGTTCATTGTTCGTTCATTGTTCGTTCATTGTTCGTTCATTGTTCGTTCTTTGTTCGTTCTTTGTTCGTTCTTTGTTCGTCTTTTGTTCGTTCTTTGTTCGTCTTTTGTTTATCTGCCTGTGCGGCTCGCACCGTCTTTTGTTTATCTGCCTGTGCGGCTCGCACCGTCTTTTGTTTGTCTTTTCTTCATCATTCGTTCATCACTCTTTCATTTTTGTGTCGCTACATTCCCCCTCTTTGAGGAAGCCAGCGAAAGCTGGGTATGTGTAAGGGGGAGGTTTTCTTCGTCTTTTGTTCATCTGCCTGTGCGGCTCGCACCGTCTTTTATTTGGTTACTCTTTGTTTAGTTGCCTATCGTGCTACGACCTCATATCGTCATCGATTTAGTATTATTGGAATTATTGGCATTTTTGGCATTATGGTATTAAAAAAGGCTGCCAGATATTCTCTAACAGTCCTTTTTACCTTTTACCTTTTATCTATTTACCTGAATCCGACCATTCCACCTTCCGCGACACGTACATCACAATAGCCAAAATGGTAAATAAACCTATGCTTCCCACTAATAAAGCATAACTTTCCAGCTGAATAATCACGTAAATAAAACCGTAGAGTGCTGCTAATGAAAGTCCTATAAAAGTAGGAAACTTCTTGTTTTTCAGTATAGAAACCGAATACAAACTGATAAGTCCTACCGTCATTACCGACGATATAAAGTAAGCAAACGAGAAGCTACTGTGTTCTGTAATCGATATAAGCAAAGTATAGAACAACACCAATGCCAAGCCTATCATTGAGTATTGGAAAATGTGAATCTTTATCTTACTAATGCTTTGTATCAAGAAGAATATCAAGAAAGTGAGAAATATCACCAAATAACCGTATTTAGTAGCGCGTTCATTCTGCTGATATTGGTCTACGGGAATGATAAAATCTACATCGTAAGTGTATTGCGAAATGTTCGGCAAACTCCCAAACGATTGTTGTGCAAACGGACGATTGATGTGCAACACCTTCCACGAAGCGTTAAACCCATTGCCGTTTATCTGTTTTTCATAAGGCAAAAAGTTTCCTGTAAAGCTGGGGTTAGCCCAGTTAGAGGTAAGGGTACTCTCGGTAGTCTTCCCTATGGGCACAATGGCTATTTTCTTACTACCGTCGTACTGCACCGTAAAACTAAACGAAGGATTAGCCAAAAACTCCTGATAGTTGATAAAACCTGTTTCAAGCGATGCCACCTCATTAGCCTTACTATCATTTTCATAGTAATAATCCTCGTCGTCTTTTTGCTCATAGATAGGTTCAAAAGCGTAATCCTTGCCACCTAATTGAATGCTTACCCCATTCTTAATACTTGCGAGGTTAGTAGTGCGAATGAGAATCGTAGCCTTATCCCAACTGATATCTTCGTTAGGAATTCCTTTGGCTATAAAATTAGGCGCCACATAACTACCCGTAAAGTCCATAGACGCATTAAACACCACCGATTCGTAGTTGTTGCGCTTCTTCACCTCAGTCTTTACATTCGAAGTATTTTTGAGTTCCTCGGGGAAGAAATAAGCGTACTGTGTCTCAAAAGCGTTTTTGTTCTTGTCGCTGTACACTTTGTAAGGAATTTTGAGGATAGGTCCATAGAAAAAGACCTCGCGCCCCCACTTGCTATCAATTTCATTGATAACCTCCTCCTGACGTTCTTTGCGCTCTCTCACTAAGTTTTGCACTAATAAGAGCGGAATGAGCAATACCAAAGTAAGTGCCCCAATAAGCACCAAACGAAAAGTGTTTGATTGCCATACATTAGATGTTGTTGATGGTTTTTCTGGATACATAATATTTGAATTTACAATTAATAATTCACACTAAAGCACTTTGCGTTTCAAAGTGTATCTATAAAAAAGAAAGGAGTTAATGTTTCTCCTTTACGGATTGTCCCCTTCGGGGGTTCGGGGGCAAATCGACAAATCTGCTAATTTCCTAATTTCCCAATAATCTTCTCGAGTGCATTCAAATGTTCTTGAAAAGCCTCTTTTCCCTTTTCAGTTACCTTATAACTTGTATTCGTCTTCCTTCCCACAAACGATTTTTCAATAGTGATATACTCTTCAGCTTCCAAGGCACGGGTATGGCTTGCCAGATTGCCGTCGGTTACCCCTAAGAGTTCTTTCAGGGTATTAAAGTCGGCACTGTCATTAACCATCAACACCGACATTATGGCTAAGCGAATGCGGTGGTCAAAAGTCTTATTGATATGTGCTAAAAAAGTCTTCAATTCAGATATCAGATATCAAGTGTTAGGGATTAAAACTATTATTTTTTAGGTTTGATATAGAAATTTTTGTCGCTCAAAATATTAGTAATCATATATTTCCCTTTGTTATTTTTCTTCAATTGATAATCTACACAAGTTTTTTTATTTTCCCAATCGGAGAGCAAAAAACATACTCTATATCTATCATTACCTAAAGAGGTAATTTTCAAACTGCGATTAAGAGTTTTTGCTTCATAGTCTTGTGCTTGTATAAAAGGGTCATATCCTGGTGAATCGTCTTCACCTAGTGGAGAGGGAGGAAATACTTTATCGAACAATTCCTTAGATACATATTTTAAAAATTGCTCTTCTTTCCTTCCTAAATTATCATCGTATATTACTTTGTAAAAATCCTTCAAAGTAGCAATAGCCTTTTGTGTATCAGTACTTTCATTTTGGGCTTTTAAAACTGTTACTCCAATAAGGAAAAATAGTGTTGTGATAAAAATTTTTGCTTTCATAATATTTTATTCTATCCGTCCCACCCTATATCAGTGATTTCTTTGTCGTCAAAATCTATTTCTAACGAATGGTCAGGGGTAAAAATATCCCCAGCAGATATATGAGCAGCGACTCCTGTACTCCAAACATTCATACGACTCCTGTACTCCAAACATTCATACGACCTCTATATACCTCTAAAGTATCATACCAATTATCATCAGCTTGAGGTGTATATTCAGTACAATGCTCATTATAATAGCTAAAGAGTGTCTCCTTAGCATCTGAAAGCCACTCTAAGTATTCTTTTATACTATGCAAACAACTTTCTAAAGGAGTATCTTTGTTTACAAAGAATGAAAAATACTCTCCTTCTACCTCTTTGTTAAAAATAACTACTTTTTTCTTTGAGAGTATATACTCGCATTCCGACTTAAAATCTTCTACTTTTTTGAAATCACTAATTTGAAAAGGTTGCTGTTTTTGCTTTGCTCTCAGTTTACGAATATCCTTGATACAAAAAGTGTTGTTATGTGTTTTAGCTTTGTCTGCTAAAACGGAGAACTTGCTTTTCTCCTTATAATTAGTAAGGTCGGCAATACGTGCGAAAGTCTCATAAGCCGAAAGGTGGTATTCTAATAGGGTGTACGTATTAGCGAGGATACGCTCTTCCTCTTTAGTGTGCTGGGTTTTAGCTTGCAAGTCGTACAACAAGTCGTATAATGCGATAGCTCCTTCGTGAGAGCCTCCTGCTTTGCGAAAAGCATTAGAAGCATCTATATAACGTTTTAAGATTTCGGTCATAGTATCATACTCTATTCTACTCCTTTTGTAGATTGTCCTCCTTCGGGGGTTCGGGGGCTCGTTCGTATTTAAAGTGCATAATGCCTCCATAGAGAACGTGGCAGACACCAAAGCCCAATGTCCAGAACAAAAGTCCGTAACCAGGGAAATATACCGCTAACAAGCCTAACACAATCTCAGTAATTCCCAAATAATGTACATCTCCAAAGGTGTATTTACTCACATTCACACACGCCAAACCGTAAAAAATAAGCGTCATTGGCGCAAGCAGTCCGTAGTACCCATTTTTGATGAGCAATACACTGAGTAGCCCACCCGTAAGTAGCGGAATAGCAAAGTTGTAAAGAGCCCTTTTGGCGGTAGCATTCACAAGGCTTTCTCCATTGCGCTTCGCCTTACGTGCCGAAAACAAGTAAGCCGTCAGCAATGAGGCTACAAGCACCGCTAATGCAATTGCCATAATAGCTTTAAAGGTACGACTTTCTATAAGCACATAAGGATAATAGATGTAATGATGTTCCAACAACATATATACCCCTGCCGCACCTATCAGGGCATACACACCTGCCAATACCCCCGAAAGTCCGCTAAGCGAAAGAAAAAGGGTAGACTTACGCATCATCTGGCGTATCTCGTGTAGGTCATTTAAGTATTTGTTCTCTTCCATAATGAAGTACTTTGTGGCGCAAAGTAACGAATAATAATAATAACTACCAAATATTTTTATCACAAATCTTTAAAATATTTTAGATGAGTATTGTAAATGAGTGTATTATATATAAGTAATCAGTGTTAAAGTCGCACAACTTTAACACTGATTATGAGAAATAAAAAATAATTTCTTATTCTAATATCCGAAGAGTTCTTCTAATGAAAGCTTCTTAAAGTCTCCTATTTTTTGGAGGTCATCTTTTGATAGTTTCTTTTCAGAAGCTAAAATTACATAAGTATAAGGTTTTTTAGAAAGGTATTTGTCGTGGAAAGCTTTGATATCTTTCATTGTAATACCATCTACATTTTGATATACTTGCTTGCGTATATCGTCTTTAAGACCCAATTCTTGTGCGGCTAAATAGCTATAAATAATACCGTCTTGTGTAATGCGCTCGGTTTCTATTTCTTGCTTGATTTGTAGTTTAGCTAATTGGAGATTAGCAGGCAATTCAGGCATTGTATTGAGCAGTTCATTCATTGCTTCAACGGCTTCTTTAAACTTATCAGCTTGTGAACCTACATAGGCAAGCATATAGTATTTATCAGCTTTCTTTCTTGGGGAAGCGTAGAAACCATAAGTGCTATATGCCAAAGCTTTACTTTCGCGAATGGTTTGGAATACCAAAGAGCCCATACCCCCACCGAAGTAGTTGTTGAACGCACTAATTACAGTGCTTTCAGCTGGATTGAAAGGAACGGTATTGCGTATCCAACGGGTTTCAGCTTGTACCATTTCATAATCGGCAAAGAGAACTTGGTTCTTAGCTTGCTCTACTTGTTTAAACTCTTTTTTAGGAGCTACCTTGGCAAACTTAGCAGGCACTTTATGCAAAGTTTTTAGTTTATTAGTAAGTTCTGAAAGGGTAACAGGTCCATAATAAATAACTGTTTGCTCTACATTGTTTAGGTTTTTGAGTTTATCTACCAACTCTTTCCCTGTAATAGCCTCAATTTCGGCATCAGAGAAGGTGTAGTTATATTTGTTTTTAGCCCCATACATTGCATAATTTGTTAAAGCTTGCATAATAGCATTTCTATTAGCTTTGGCATCTATACGCGATTTAACTACACGAGCTTTCAAGGCTTTAAGGGCTTCTTCATCTACTTTAATATTGGCAATAAAGTCTTCGTAAAGTTTCACTGCTGCTTCAAAGTTTTCTTGTAAACCTTCTATATTTACAGTAGTATACTCGTCACCGTTTGAAATTCTAAAGCTTGAAGCTATTTTATAGAATTCTTTGGTAAGCTGTTCAGCTGATTTTTTATCAGTACCCAAAAACTGACTATAATTAGCAGCCATTGCTAATTTCAAATCATTAAGAGTACCTACTTTATAACGGAAAGTAAGACGATACAATTCATTGTCTTTGTTTTGCACGTAAAGTATTTCTGCTTTGCCTAATTTTCCTTTTTGTAGGTCTTTATTATAATCTAAGAAAACAGGCTTTACAGGAGTACTTGGCATCTCGTTCACCATTTTCACAAAAGCTGATTGTTTATCGGCATTGGTTTCAACGGGAGTAATAGCCGGTTTTTCAATCTTCTCTACATTAGGGCGAGTTCCTTTCTCTTTATACACAACTACGTAGTTATTACCGAGGTATTTATTGGCAAAAGCTACGATATCAGCTTTGGTGAGTTTAGAAAGGTTGTTCACATACGCTACTTGGTCTTTCCAGTCTAAGTTATCAGTAAAAGCTGACATTAGCATATTAGCGCGGTTGCCATAAGACTCAGTCCCTTGAATGGTTTGCTTTTTCAAGTTGTTGATGATAGAAGGAATAAGGTCATCATCAAAGTTACCTTTTTAAGGTTTTCTATTTCCCCCAACATAAGGTCTTTCACTTGTTCTAACGACTGCCCTTGTAGAGGTTTCCCTGAGAGGTATAGTACACCATAGTCTATAAGTGTATAAGCAAAGGCACTTGCCCCAAGGAGTTTTTGTTTTTTTACAAGGTTCAAGTCAATAAGACCTGCTTTACCATTAGTAAGAATTTCTCCTACTAAATCGGCTAAAAGGGCATCTTTATCTTGGTTACCAGGCAAGCGGAATGCCATCGAAACGCTTTCGGCATCGGGTCCTACTACCTTCTTAATAATAGGTGCTGTAATAGGAGCTTCTTTCTCAAAAGTATATTGAGGCACTGCTTTGGGTTGCATATAGCTAAATGCCTTATCAATTTGAGCGATAACAGTATCAGGGTTGAAATCTCCTGCCAATATTACTGCCATATTGTTGGGCACGTAATAAGTATGGAAGTATTTGCGAATTTCTTTCAGTGAAGGATTTTTTAAATGCTCTACTGTACCGATAGTGGTTTGCAAGCCATAATTGTGCTTTTTGAATAGCTCAGAGAAAAGAGTTTCAAACACCTCGCTATTATCGCTATCCAAAGAGCGGTTTTTCTCTTCGTATACAGCTTCCAATTCAGTATGGAAGATACGCAGTACAGGGTTGCGGAAGCGTTCAGCTTGTACAGTAATGTACTTGTTGATAGCATTAGCAGGCACATCGTCAGTATATACTGTTTTTTCAAATGAAGTAAAAGCATTGGTACCTTGTGCCCCCATAGCAGTCATCATCTTATCGTACTCATTGGCGATAGCATACTTACTGGCTACTCCTGAAACCGAATCTATCAGTTTATAGATAGCTTTCCGTTTAGCAGGGTCTTTGGTGTGATTGTACTCTTCGTAGAGGGCGTCGATTTTGTCGAGTTCTACTTTTTCCTTAGCCCAATCAAGTGAACCGTATTTATCAGTTCCCTTAAAGAGCAAATGCTCTAAATAATGTGCAAGCCCTGTATTAGTAGCAGGGTCGGTTTTACTACCTGCTTTCACAGCTACATAGCACTGAATGCGAGGTTCTTTATTCGTAGGACTCAAAATAACTGTAAGTCCGTTTTTCAAGGTATAAAACCTTGCATTGGTGGGGTCGTGCGTTACATATTTATAAGTGTAACCGCCTCCTTGAGCTTCTTTCCACTCATAGTTTTGAGCGGAAGCACCGAATGTTATAGCTACTGTAAAGAGCCATAAGAATAGATTCCTTTTTAACATATTTGGCGAATTAATATTTAAACAGCGCAAAAGTAGTAATTTAATGCTCAACTACAAAATACTTCTCGATATTTTTTATCTTTCTTATGCAAATGGTGCTAATACCACTTCCAAACCATCTATTTCAGGTGTAATCGGAATTTGGCAACCTAATCTACTATTAGGCTTCACGTAAAAAGCCTCCGAAAGCATCGCTTCTTCTTCTGCTGACATCTCAGGAAGCAACACCTCTTCTGCATTCTGAATATAACACTGGCAAGAGGCGCACATTGCCATACCTCCACAGATGCCTATCTCGCCATCTTGGGCAATTTCATAAGCACGCATTACCTCCATAAGGTTCATATTCATATCAGTAGGGGCTTCTATTTCGTATAGAAGCCCCTCGCGATCGGTTATTTTAAGATGTATCTCGTTCATTTATTTTGCGGGGAAGTACTCTATTCTGCGAACGCGAGCACATATGGGCTTGTCGTTCTCAAACATTATAATCTGTGTCCAGTTACCCATTTTATCAAAAGTGTAACGGTATTTATAATTGAAATCAGGAGTAGTATAAGCAGTAAGCAAGTTGTGCTCATCATACACTTTGGTCGAGGCTACCCCTTTCCGTGTTTTAATAATCTGCGTCTCCCCAAATTTGTTAAACATATAATTCGTCTCTACGTAAAAGTTAGGGTCATCATTAGCCGTACAAATGGTCTGTATGAGTTGCCCTGCTTTGTTGTATTTGTGCTGGCATACGGTCTCTTGTCCTTCTTGGTTAATATACGTCGCTTTGGTTAAATTCTTATCCTTGTCGTATTCGTTCTCTGTTTTTAAAAACACATTCTTGTTGAGCACTTTTTCTTCTGTCTCGCTCACTTTGTTCATATTGTTGTATTTATACGACTTCTCTTTGGTGTACTCCGGACGTATTTTCTGTTCCAATACAAGGTTCTTCTGCTCATATCGTTGAATATCTTTCTCCAATGCCGATACGCTAGCTACCTTATTCTTCTCAATACAGTTACCTAAATCGTCGTATTTATACGTGATAGTGATAAGCCACTCATTGGTCACCCCATCATTCTCATCAATCTTTACCAACTGATTCTTCTCATTGTAAAAATACTGTCGGTTCACCGTCAGTTCTCCGTCTCCCAAGGTAAACACCGACTGACTTTTATTGATTTTTCCCTTCTTGTCATAAAAGAAGCGCATTCCTCCAAAAGGTCGATTTTCGGCATTATAGGTTTTAATTTCAAGATTGCGTCCTCCGTTGTCGAACAGATAAGATATATTCGTTTTAGAATGCTTCTTTTCGTCTTTTTCCACCTTCCATTCTTCGGAATAAGGAAAAACATTATAAGTGTTCCCATCAAAGGTTTTAGTACCTTTCGGACTCGCTTCCAGAAGAAATGAATAATCCTCTACTTTCTTTACTTTCCCTTTCAGTTGTAGGGATTTACTACCCAAAGTATCTATTTGGGCGTGTAGCGAAACACCACCTGCCAATAAGACACTTGCTAATAGTACATTTATACTCTTCATTTTATATTTAGTTATTAGTATTTTAGAAGTAATTATTCCGAATAGTATTCTTGAACGATTTCCTTTACGATATCCATATCCACCGTATCATATTCACTTTTGTCATAAATAACAGCAAAAAGAATATTTCTTGTTTCATCTTCCTCGTTTACATTCACGAGAACTTCGTGGGTGATAACACGCCCTCCTCCTCTTTTCCCCTTATTTTTAGAAGCTATTTCAAGACGTATCTTCTTATATCCTTCTCCTAAATCTGTTCCTAAAAAAGGATTTATCTCTATCTCTGCTTTAAGATTTTCTATATCTTTCTTCAGACTCTTATACTTTTTGCTCAACCTTTTAAGTTCTCTATCAAAAGTAGCAACTGATAAAAATTTACAATTCATTGAGGACTTCATCTAAATCACGCGCTTTCATTTTTCCCTCTCTTACCGCTTTCACTTCTTTTATTCCTTGCAAAAGCATCTTCTTGAATTTTTGTTCTTTAGGTGTGAGCGAACGTTTAGTTTTAGGCAACGCATCATCATCCTTTGTTTCTGTATACTGTACAAAACTAAGTTTTTTAGCATATTCCACAAAAGCCAATGCTGAAGCACTCGTCTCATTAATAGTTAGTGTTATGGGCATATCCTTTTATTTAATCATTAGTTTTTTTATTTCTTTTACCTTTTACCTCTTATCTCTTACCTCACCTAAATCGCTTTCACCACTGCCTTTTCAGCCTCTTTGCGAGACCCATCAAAACCGTCTATACCCACTACCGTAGTGTATTTTAACACGTATTTTTTATTAGGGTAAATGCGGTTGTACACACTTTGGCACATTAAGGTCGCTTCGTGAAAGCCACAAAGTATTAGTTTCAGTTTCCCTGGGTAAGTATTTACGTCGCCTATGGCGTATACTCCCTCTATACAAGTTTGATAGTCTAAGGCATTGTTCACCTTCACAGCATTTCTTTCAATCTCCACGCCCCACGTAGCAATAGGGCCTAATTTAGGAGTAAGTCCAAACAAAGGTATAAAAGCATCAGCTACAAGAGTTTCTCTTTCGCCCCCTTCCTGCTCCAATACTACCGACTCCAAATGCTTTTCTCCACCTAGTCCCACTACCTCATAAGGCGTTTTTAAGTTGATTTTCCCCGCCTCTTTGAGAGCTCTCACTTTTTCAACCGAATCCAATGCTCCGCGAAACTCATTACGTCGGTGTACTAAGGTAACCGAAGCCGTTGCTACTTTCTCGGCTAAGTAAATACTCCAATCGAGTGCTGAGTCGCCTCCTCCGGCTATCACCACGTGTTTGCCTGCGTAACTCTCGGGGTGTTTCACAAAGTAAGCCACTCCTCTATCTTCGTATTGTTCAAGGTTCGGCAGTTCAGGCTTGCGAGGTTCAAAAGTACCTAATCCTCCTGCAATACCTACAGCTTTCCCTTTTATTTGGGTGCCTTTATCAGTAGTAACCACAAAAGTATCATCATCATTTTTAGTAAGAGTCATCGCTGTTTCGCCAAGCGTAAATTCAGGCTGAAACTGCTTGATTTGCTCCATTAAATTATCCACTAATTCCGAAGCCCCTACACTCGGGTATCCTGGTATATCAAAAATAGGCTTCTTGGGGTACAACTCAGTAAGCTGACCGCCCACCTGAGGGAGCGTATCTATCAAATGACATTTTAACCTAAGCAATCCTGCCTCAAACACAGCAAACAATCCCGTAGGTCCCGCCCCTATAATGATGATATCCGTTTCTTTCATTCATTGTTATTTTGGGTGCAAAATTACTAAAAAAAACTGAAAAGCAAAAAGCAAAACAGCAAAATAAGTATATTTCCCGTATTTCTATTCACCAAAATACCTATTGATTACCAGCATCTTCTTAATACACCTTTTGCATACTATCCCATAAGGTTCATCTTTTGTCTCTCTGTTCGTACAGCCCGCACCGTCTTTGCCTCGCTACACTCCCTTTTCACAGTACACACTTTGCCAAAGTTTCAGACTTTGGTAAAGTTGAAAGTCCCCAATAATCTCTTTCTTACCTCCATTATATCCTTAATTTAAATCTGTCATTTGTTCGTTCATTGTTCGTTCATTGTTCGTCTTTTGTTCGTCTTTTGTTCGTCTTTTGTTCGTTGTAGAGCCACTGTAGACCCACTGTAGACCCACTGTAGACCCACTCATCGTTCGTTTATCCTATAAGCTTCTTATAAGCTTTATATAATCCTCTCCCAATTTCTCCATTAACCATTAACCACTAACCACTAACCATTAACCATTAACCACTAACCATTAACTTCGCTTCCAAAGTGAATAACAAAGATTTTTAAACTTCTATCTTTTTGGTCAATGAATATTATTTTATTACTTTTGCACCCGTTAAGTTCAATATTGAAACAGAAACCGTTCTTTATGAAACGTACATTTTTAGATTACTTTTTTATCACCCTCAAAGGGCTCGCTATGGGTGCTGCCGATGTGGTACCAGGAGTCTCAGGGGGAACTATTGCCTTCATTTCGGGTATTTATGAAGAGTTAGTCGATTCTATCAGCAAAGTAAACTTACAAGCCTTCAAACTCCTTTTTACAAAAGGGTTAGTTGCTTTCTGGAAACACATCAATGGGAATTTCTTTGTAGCTCTCTTTGCAGGGATAGGTATCAGTATCCTTTCGCTTGCCAAAGGTATGAAATGGCTGTTAGAAAATCACCCCATAATGGTATGGTCTTTCTTCTTCGGACTAATGATTGCAAGTGTCTTTTTCCTAACAAAAGAAATAAAACGTTGGAATCTCGCTGCTGTCTTAACTATGATAGTTGGAGGGATTGTTGCTTATATTATTACTGTTATTCCTCCTTTGGTAAATGGCAGTAACCAAAGTATTATCTTTATCTTTTTCTGTGGTGCCTTAGCCATTTGCGCTATGATACTCCCAGGTATATCAGGAGCTTTTGTATTGGTGCTTCTGGGGGCTTATCACACTGTTTTAGATGCGCTTAGTTCTTGGAATTTTAAAGTGATTGGCGTTTTTGCTATTGGGGCTATCACAGGTATTCTTAGCTTTTCAAAAGCCTTAAAATGGTTATTTGCTAAATTCCGAAACCTTACCTTTGCAGGACTCACAGGCTTTATTATTGGGTCACTAAACAAAGTATGGCCTTGGAAAGAAACTCTCGAAACAGACCCTACTAATGGCAGTGTGATATGGGAAAAAAGCATATCGCCTTGGGCTTTCAAAACAATCACCAATACCAATCCGCAAATCCTAACCGCTATCTTTTTGGCTATTATAGGTTTCTGTGTGATTTACTCTATTGAAAAGTTAGGCGCAAAACGCACTCAGAATTAATATGAAACCATTAGAACGAGGACATAAAAAACTACTCAATGCGTGGGCTTTTTACGATTGGGCTAACTCTGTCTATTCTCTCACCATTGTCTCTACTATCTTCCCTATTTTCTACGGATTGTTATTTCGCATTGCAAAGCTCACCCATATTGAGCTCTTTGGAATGGTGATTAAAAGCACTTCTGTGATTGCTTTTGTAACCGCTTTAGCTTTTGCAGTAGTGGTAGTTCTCTCCCCTATCCTCAGTGGTATCGCCGATTACTTAGGGAATAAAAAGAGCTTTATGCGCTTTTTCTGCTATTTAGGAGCTATCTCTTGTGTAGGGTTATATTGGTTTTCCTTAGAACATATTTACTTCGGACTCTTGTGTTATTTTTGTGGCGTAGTAGGCTTTTGGGGGAGTATCGTATTCTATAATTCTTATTTACCCGATATTGCTCTCCCTGAACAGTACGACGCCGTAAGTGCCAAAGGCTACAGCTTAGGGTATACAGGTAGTGTATTATTGCTTATTTTTAACCTCATAATGGTAATGAAACCACAATGGGTAGGCTTTGCTACTACTGATGCTGAAACTACTCTCACCACTATGCGCATCTCGTTTATTACAGTAGGAATATGGTGGATAGGCTTTAGTAGTATCCCTTTTTATTATCTTCCTTCTTATAAAAAAGGCAGAGGGGAGTTCAGCAAAAGTATTCTTTTCAACGGTTTTAAAGAACTGCGCAAAGTATGGCAATCTCTCTCAGCTTCTCCTCGTTTGAAGTGGTATCTTATTGCTTTCTTTGTGTACAGTATGGGTGTACAAACCGTTATGCTGATAGCCACTTATTTTGGAGAGCAAGAAATACAATGGGCAAACTCCGAAGAAAGCACTATGGGGCTCATTATAAGTGTACTCATTATTCAATTAGTAGCTATTTTAGGAGCACACCTTACGGTTTTAACAGTGCGCAAATGGGGTAATATTGCAGTGCTCATTGGACTTAATGTTATATGGGTAGGCATCTGTTTGCTTTCATATTGCGTATATAAACCTACTGAGTTTTATGTAATAGCTATTTTAGTAGGGCTTGTAATGGGGGGTATACAAACACTATCACGTTCCACCTATTCTGCTTACTTACCCGAAACTAAAGATACTACTTCCTTTTTCAGTTTTTACGATGTAACTGAGAAATTGGGTATTGTAATAGGAATGGGGGTTTATGGTATGATAGACCAATTTACCAATAATATGCGCAATGCTACTATTTCACTAATAGTTTTCTTTGTTTTAGGAATGTTACTGCTTTTTAAAGTGCGAAAAGTAAGTCGTGTAGCTAATGAATAATTATGAAGATATTTTCTGAATTTAGGTTTTTCCTTGAGAAATACGGCTTTGCAGTATCATCCCGTTTAGCCGAGAAGTTGGGAATGCGTGCCAAAGACGTTCGTATTGTTTTTATTTACGGCACCTTTGCCACCTTAGGAGCTTGGTTTGGTGTATATTTGCTTTTAGCATCACTTTTAAGAATTAAAGATTTGTTCTTTGCTAAACGCACCTCTGTATTTGATTTGTAATTATTTTTTTTTTAAAATTTGCACCTTTCAAAAATACTTTGTATATTTGTGCGTTTATTAGAGTATACTACTAATAACTCTAATCGTAAGTAAAACTAAAATTTATTATATTATGGCAAAAGCAGGAAACATATTATTAGGATTGGCAACAGGTGTTGCTATTGGAGTGGGCTTAGGTATTCTCTTTGCTCCTGATAAGGGTGAAGTCACCCGCGAAAAGATTAAAGATAGCCTGAGTGACAAGGCTGAAAAGCTAAAAGAACAACTTGACCGTTTAACTGAGAATGTAAAAGAAAAATCAGCTGAGCTAAAAGGTTCTTTGGAGGAAAAAGTAGACACTTTACTTTCCAAATCAAGCTATAAAGCCGAAGACGTGATTACTTTCTTAGAAAAGAAATTAGCCGCCTTAAAAGCAGCTAACGCTAAATTGCAGAAATAAGCACATATGTCTATCCACTCTATCAAAGAAACTTTTGAGGAAGTTCCTACAAAAGCAAGTTCTGCTCTCAATTCGCAAATAGCTTACTATAAACTATTCCTTTTTAGGTTTATAGGTAAATCGTCTTACGGACTTATAACCTTTTTTATAGTATCCTTTGCGAGTTTGTTGGTATTGTTCTTTTTGTCTTTCGCCGGAGCGTATGCTATTGGTGAAGCACTTGGTAGCAATGCCTTAGGTTTTGCTATTGTAGGAGCTTTCTATGTGTTGATTGCGGTAATAATATTGGCTTTCCGCAAAAAACTTATTGAAAAGCCTCTATTAGAAAAACTCTCTGAAATCTATTTTAAAGCTGAACCCGATGACGAAGAATAAAATCTATAGCTCTTTTGAAGAAATTGATAACGACCTTAAAATACTGCGCTTAGAAAAGGAAATAGACCGACTATCACTTACCAATCAAGTATCGGCAGTGGCAGAGAGTTTAACTCCTAAAAACTTACTTGCTCATACGTGGCTTTCTTTTTTGTTTAACGAAAGAAGATGGCTAAACTTAGCTATTGAATACGCTATGTTTTTCCTTTTCAGAAGAAAACGCAAATAACCCACTTATAACTTACAATGAGACATAGCCTTGTAAAGAACCTCGATTGGACTTCAGTAATACTATACTTACTATTGGTAATGTGTGGCTGGATAGCTATCTTTTCCACTACTTACAGCGACTTAAACGTTACTTCTATCTTCGACCTCAATCAGTTTTACGGAAAGCAGTTGCTTTTTATTGGGCTTAGTTTCTTGCTTATTATCTTTATCTTAGCCATAGATAGCAGGTTTTATATCAACTTTTCAGTAATATTCTACATCATTTCGATTATACTATTAGCCGGACTGTTTATTTTTGGTAAAGAGACAAATGGAGCTAAAGCTTGGTATGCTTTTGGCTCTGTTACGGTACAACCCAGTGAGTTTGCTAAAGTAGCTACGGCTCTTGCCTTTTCGCGTTATGTGAGCGATATCCACACCGATATTCGCCGTACTCCTGACCTCTTACGGGCTATTGCAATTATTTGTATTCCTGCCATACTCATCTTATTACAACCCGACGTAGGGAGCTTATTGGTGTTCTTTTCATTAGCTTTTGTACTTTTCCGCGAAGGTATGCCCTCTGCCCTACTCTTCTATCTATTTCTTTCAGGAGTAGTATTTGTTTCCTCACTAAAGTTTGGAACGACTTTCACTCTGTTTGCTTGTGCAGCTTGTATTGGATTTTACGGCTTTTGGCATAAGAGAAAAACAAAACGCATTCCGTTTCAAAATATATTTATTCTTTCTTTCTTATGTTTAGTAACTGCTTCAATTACCCACCCAGTATACGATAACGTACTCAAACAACACCACCGCAATCGTTTGAACTTATGGCTACGTCTTGAAACTGACCCTCAGAAGATAGCTGCAATGAAACGCGACTTTGCCTATAATACCAATATGGCTGAATCGGCGATAACCTCAGGGGGTACTTTTGGGAAAGGTTTCTTGGAAGGTACTCGTACCAAAGGTAGCTTTATCCCTGAACAACATACCGACTATATCTTCACAACCGTAGGTGAAGAATGGGGCTTTATGGGTACTGCCTTAGTGGTCATACTCTTCACATTTTTACTATTGCGACTTATAGTACTTGCCGAGCGACAGAAATCTAAGTTTAACAGGGTGTATGGGTATTGTGTGGTATCAATACTGTTTGTGCATTTCTGTATCAATGTGGGTATGGTGATTAGTTTAATTCCTACCATTGGGATTCCGTTGCCTTTCTTCAGCTACGGAGGTTCTGGGCTTTGGGCGTTTACTATTCTGCTCTTTATCTTTTTACGATTAGATGCTAACAGACTGAACGATTGGATTCGATAATAATGACGAATGACAAATTACGAATGACAACAAATTCATATAAAGAAAAACTTTCAGAGGCAACACAGCAATACCTAAAACTTACTAAACAATACAACCAAATTAGCTTCTTCCGATTAGCTGAAATGCTACTTATCATTTGGTCAGTATACAAACTTATAAAAGCTCCATCAGTAGTAATGGGGCTATTTTGTATGCTTACTATTGTGGTTTTTCTTCTTTTGATAGTAAAACACAAGAAAATAAGTGCGTTGCGCAGTATCGCCCAAACTAAAATACGCCTCAATGAGCAAGAAATTGCATTTTTAGAACAACATACTTTCTTCACCGATAACGGCAAAGATTTTCAAGAAGAAAACCACCCTTATGCTTACGATTTGGATATTTTAGGTGAACATTCACTTTATCATTATCTTAACCGTACGCATACTTTCTTAGGCAAAAAACTTTTAGCCAAGCGACTTCTCTCTCCTTCTTCTGAGGACATTATCAACACACAAGAACAGATAAAAGCACTCACTCCCGACCTAAGCTGGCGACAAACCTTTACTGCTTATGCTCAACAAATAGATGACAGCAAAGATTTTTACATTAAACTACGCACTTGGGCAAGCAGTACTGCGAAACTATTGAGCAAAACAATGCAATATACTCTCATTGTTCTACCTATATTCCTCATCATAAGTCTTTTGATAGGATATGGGAACGACAATGAACTACTAAAAAGCGTCGGAAAGCTCTTAATCACTGTAAACTTACTACTGTTTTTCTCTTTTATTGGTAAAATGACGAAAGAAAAACTCGGTTTTGAGCGTACTTATACGATGTTATATGCTTTTAAGGAGTGTATTGCGCAAGTAGAAGCGCGTTTCCCTGAGAAAAACAAACAAGCAAGCGCTAAAATAGCTCAACTTTCCCGATTGTTAGACGATTTGGATAACGTGAGTAATATATTAGTCTCTATACCCCTAAACCTTTTCTCTTTTTATCACGTACATCGTTATCAGCAACTTTTGCAATGGAAGGCGCAATATGCAAGCTGTATTGAAGAATGGTTAGAGTCGGTGGGGGAGACGGAAGTGCTGTGTAGTTTTGCTAATTTTAGTTATAACAACCCTGAATTTGTTTATCCTACCCTCAATAATGATTATGAAATAGCTTTTGAAGCTGTAGGACACCCGCTTATCTCTACTGAACATCGGATTACCAATGATATTACGCTGGGCGAGCACGCTTTTGTATTGCTTACAGGCTCTAATATGTCGGGTAAGAGTACTTTCTTGCGCACTTTGGGAGTTAATATGTTGCTTACCCTTGTTGGGTTACCTGTTTGTGCGCGCAGAGCCAATGTACGCCCTTTGCGTTTGCTCGTCTCTATGCGTCTTGCTGATTCGCTTAACGACGGCAAATCGTATTTCTTTGCTGAAATCAATCGTATACAGCAGATAATGGAGACCTTAGAGGACGAACGTTGCTTTGTACTCTTGGACGAAGTACTACGGGGTACTAATTCAGAAGACAAACAGTACGGCACTATTAAGATTATCGAACGATTGCTTTCCTTACAAGCTTTGGGTGTGCTGGCTACTCACGATATAGAAGTGTGTAAACTTACTGAACAATATCCTCATCAACTTCAAAATAAATGCTTTGAGTCTGACATCACCAATGGAGAACTCACTTTCGACTATAAGTTAAGAGAAGGTGTTTGCCAAAACAAAAATGCTACTTTCTTGATGAAGAAATTGGGAATCATTAGGTAATACCGAATTAATGCCAATAATACCAAAAATGCCAGAATACCAAATAAAGATTAGCAAATTAGCAGATTTGAGAATTAGCAAATAGGAAGTGTTGTTAATGGTGAATGGTGAAATTGGGAGAGGATTATAGGAAGCTTATAGGATAAACGAACAAAGAGTGGGTCTACAGTGGCTCTACAGTGGCTCTACAGTGGGTCTACAACGAACAAAAGACGAACAAAGAACGAACAAAAGACGAAGGAAGAACGAACAAAAGACAAACAATGAACGAAGGAAGAGTGTAGCTAAGTTAGTACTAAGTAGAAGAATACTTGAACGTGTAAGGCAAGTTTCTTCTTTTTTTTATGCCTTTAAACTAACATTTTAGGCTTTAAATATTGTTAGTTGGTAATTATTCACTACCTTTGCACCAAATTAAATAGAAATGGCAAATACCAAATATATATTTGTAACTGGGGGCGTAACTTCTTCTTTGGGGAAGGGCATCATTGCGGCTTCGCTTGCCAAGCTCTTGCAGGCTCGTGGCTATAGGGTGACGATACAAAAATTTGACCCTTACATCAATGTAGACCCTGGTACGCTCAACCCTTATGAACACGGCGAATGTTTCGTGACCGAAGACGGTGCTGAGACTGACCTCGACTTGGGACATTATGAACGTTTCCTAAACGTACACACTTCGCAAGCTAATAATGTAACCACAGGACGCGTTTACCAAAGCGTTATCGAGAAAGAACGCCGTGGTGAGTTCTTGGGCAAAACGGTGCAAGTAATACCACACATCACCAACGAAATTAAGGAACGCATTCAGATACTTGGCAAAACAGGCGAATACGACATTGTGATTACCGAAATAGGTGGTACGGTGGGCGATATTGAGTCGTTGCCTTATATAGAATCAGTAAGACAGCTTTTGTGGGACTTGGGAGAGCACAATGGCATCGTGATACATCTTACCTTAGTACCTTACCTTGCTGCGGCGGGTGAACTGAAAACCAAACCTACGCAACACAGCGTGAAAACCCTGATGGAAAGCGGTATTCAAGCCGATATACTGGTTTGCCGTACCGAACACGAACTTTCGGACGAGCTTCGATACAAGCTGGCGCTTTTCTGCAATGTGAAGCGAGAGGCAGTAATCCAGTCTATTGATGTGCCTACTATTTACGATGTACCCAATATGATGCTTTTAGAAGGGTTGGACAAAGTGACACTCAAGAAGTTGAACCTCCCTTGTAAAAACGAACCCGACCTCACCCAATGGAACACTTTTTTGCAACGCTACAAGAACCCCAAACACCGCATAAAAGTAGGGTTAGTAGGCAAATACGTAGAGTTACAAGATGCGTATAAGTCGATTTTAGAAGCCTTTATACACGCTGGAGCGGCGAACGAAGTGCGCGTGGATGTGGAGAGTATTCACTCAGAACACCTCAATGAAGAAAATATAGAAGCCAAATTAGGTCATCTGGACGCTGTGCTCGTAGCCCCAGGTTTTGGCGGTCGCGGTATTGAAGGCAAGATAAAAGCTATTGAATACGTGCGTGAGCACCGCATTCCGTTTTTGGGAATTTGTCTTGGAATGCAAATGGCAGTCATTGAATTTGCCCGACACATAGCTGGACTTAAAGGGGCTAATTCTACTGAGATGAACGAGCAAACGCCTTATCCGGTAATCAGCTTGATGGAAAGTCAGAAGGAAATTACTCACAAAGGAGGCACTATGCGCCTCGGGGCTTGGGCTTGCGAACTTAGCAAAGGCAGTAAGATATACGAAGCCTATGGCAAAAAAGAGATTTCGGAACGACATCGCCACCGCTATGAGTTTAACAACGACTACAAAGAACAGCTCGAAAAGGCAGGCTTGCAGTGTACCGGTATCAACCCCGATACGGGTTTGGTGGAAGTGATAGAATTGCCCAATCACCCTTGGTTTGTGGGCGTACAGTATCACCCCGAATACAAGAGCACCGTTGCCAATCCGCATCCGCTATTTGTAGCTTTTGTGAGGGCAGCCTTAAACAATAAACTAAAAAAGAACTAAAACACGGATAAAAACACTTATATGGAAGAAAAAAAATTCGATTTAAAGAGTATTATAGGTTTTACCTTGATTTTTATACTTTTGATGTGGTTTATGAATAACAATAAACCAAGTGAAGAAGAATTAGCTAAACGCAAAGCACAACAAGAACAACAAGCAAACCAAGCTACTAACACCCAAAAAGACACCCATACCGCTACCTTCCAAGGTATCCCTACTGATTCGGTAGCCTTAGAAAAGTACAAAGCCAGCTTAGGTGCTTTTGCCTATTCGGCTACTCTACCGTCGGCAAAAGACGGGGTAACTGTATTGGAAAACAAAGACATCAAGTTTACTATCAGCAACCGGGGCGGACAACCCAAGGAGGTTTTGCTCAAAGAATTTAAAACTTATGATTCTTTGCCTGTTTACTTAATTAAAGATTGGAATGCTACTTTTAACCTCAGTTTTACTACTGCTCAGAACCAAACCCTAAGTTCTAAAGACTTGTACTTTGAGCCTACGCTAAGCGAAAACAACGGCAACAAAGTGCTTTCGATGAAGCTCAAAACTTCAGAAAACGCTTATTTAGAATATGTGTACACCCTACCAAAAGAAGGTTATATGTTGGACGTGGCAGTGCGCTCACAAGGTTTATCGGGTGTTGTGAATACTTCTAAGCCTATGAACATCGACTGGAAGTTACAGGCACGCCGTATGGAGAAGAGCGTCACCTATGAAAATCGTTATACGCAGGCAACCGTGCAGTACGACGGCGACCGCATTAGCCGCTTGAGTCAAGGGGGTAATGACGAGCAAAAAGAAGAGAAAGTGAACTGGGTGGCTTACAAACAGCACTTGTTTACATCAGTGCTCATTTCTGACAACCCGTTTGCCAAAGGCGATTTTGTTTCTCACAATATCGCTATGAGTGAAGGGAAAGATGTAAAATACACCAAGAACTTCCTCACTTCTTTGCCTATACAAGCGAAAAGCGGAGAGCTAAGCGAGTCGTTGCACTTCTATTTTGGACCTAGCGATTACAACGTGCTCAAACAGTACAATGACAAGTATGAACTTACTGAGCTCATTCCGTTAGGCTGGGGTATTTTTGGTTGGCTCAACAAATGGTTGTTCATTCCGCTTTACAACTTCCTCACTGATTATTTCTCGGTAGGATTGGTGATTATCTTGATGACTATTATCGTGCGTTTATTATTGTCGCCTATCGTTTACAAATCGTACGTATCGCAGGCTAAGATGAAGGTATTGCGCCCTGAGATTGAGGAAATCAACAAGAAATATGAAGAGCCTATGAAACGCCAACAAGAAACTATGGCACTCTACAGCAAAGCAGGCGTGAACCCACTCAGCGGTTGTATTCCTGCTCTGTTACAGTTGCCTGTGTTCTTAGCACTCTTTAACTTCTTCCCTACCGAATTTGGATTGAGACAAAAGAGTTTTTTATGGGCTCACGACCTATCGTCATACGATGCTATTTTTGAACTTCCTTTCTCTATACCGTTCTACGGAAGTCACGTGAGTCTGTTTCCATTGTTGGCTTCTGTGGCTATTTTCATCTACTCAATGATGACAATGGCACAGACTGCACAACCTCAGCAACCTGGAATGCCTAATATGAAGTTCCTCATCTACTTATCACCAGTGATGATGTTGTTCTTCTTTAACAACTACGCCAGTGGACTGAGTTTGTACTATTTTATATCTAACCTATTGACCATAGGCATTATGTTGGCTATCAAGTATTGGATTATAGACGAGCAGAAGATTCACGCACAGATACAAGAAAACAAGAAAAAACCTAAGAAGGAAAGTAAATTCCAAGCCAAGATGCGTGAGATGATGGAGCAAGCCGAAGCCCAACGCAAGACACAACAAAAGAGATAACCGAAGGATTAAAAAATAATTATAAGGTACTCCGAGCCCTTAACATAAGGGAGATGGAGTACCTTTTTAGTTATAGATTAGGAAATGAGAAAATGAGAAAATGAGGAAATGAGAAAATGTGGAAATGGGGGTGTGGGTTTGCTTGGGGTTTTAGGAGAGGCTTAGGGAGATGCTGAGAATCTTTGGGGGTGAGATAGATAAAAAGATTAATATATTAGGGGGAACGTTACTATTAGAATGTGAAGTGTAAAAAAACTTGCTTTATTCAAAAAAAGTTCTGACCTTTGCGGTCATATAACCAAAACCTGTTGGACAATGCTAAAGTATCTTATCTTCTTTTTAGGTACCCTTAGTATCTATGCTCAAAAAGAGTACTGTTTTCAGTACGACAGCGCGGGTAACCAGCGCAGTGCACTTTTGTGCCTCAACGGTAAAGACGACGCTACCGATGAAGAGCTCTTTGACGAACTGCCTGAGGCTTTGAAATCTTCAGAGACTGATAATTCTTCTAAAATTACTCTGCAAGGAGCACCTAACCCTGTAACTGATAACTTGGCGGTGTATTGGCATCACAGTGAAAATGGAGTGCTGACGCAACTTGTTGTGTTTTCGGTAGACGGCAAGATGATGTATAGGACAGATCAAATTCCTGCGAATGAGCCTTTTCACATCAATGTATCGACTTGGTCAGTGGGGTATTACTTTTTGGTAGCTACGTTTTCTGACGGCAGTAGGAAGGTGTTTAAGGTGGTGAAACAATGATTAATGTTAAGTTATAAACGATTAAGCATATGAAGAGGTTATTATTATTACTATCTGTTTGTTATAGTCTTGGCAGTGTAGCTCAAGAGAGTTATCCTTTGCAGGCTATTGAACGCACTTCATTTTACGCAGAGCCTGTTGACCCTCCTACTGAAACGGCACTTCCTTCGGGGAATATAGTAGCACGAGATGGCGGAGGTAATACTGTGGGCTTGACTACGGGTGAACTGAGTGTATCAGGCACAGGAGCTGCAGTGTATACCGTGCCTATTGCGGTGCCTCAAGGGATTAAGGGCGTTGCTCCTACCTTGGCACTGACTTACAACAGCCAGAGTGGTAACGGCATTGCGGGTTATGGTTGGCACTTAGCGGGGCTTTCGGTGATAAGCCGAGTAGGGAGCACGATGTATCACAATGGTAAGATTACCGAAGTAAACCTTACGGAAACAGACCAGTTTGCGTTGGACGGACAGCGGTTGATGCTGAAAGAAGGTAAACACGGAGAGAGTGGAGCGGTGTACGAGACTGAAACTTTCTCACAAGTACGTATTAAGGCAGTGGGCAAGAGCAAGAACGCAGCTTTTGGTCCTGATTACTTTGAGGTACTTTACCCTGATGGCTCTAAGGCGTATTATGGAAGAAATCACAAGGGAAATAGATCGCAAAGTGTATTGGAATATGCACTTTCTCATTGGGAGAATGCACAAGGAGTAAGCATTGAGTATTATTACACCATAGAAAATAACCATATGGTTATAAGTCGCATTGAATATGGAGGAAAGGACAATGCGCTTCATACGGTTAGTTTTAAATATATAGCTCGCAATCGTACAGAAAGTGCGTATGTAGGAGGTGTAGCGTGTATAAACGATAAGATATTATCAGCTATTACTGTAACTGACAATAATGCCTCTTATAGAGATTATGAACTGAAATACAACGTTAATAGTTTAGGCTATAACCGATTGAATTCTGTGCAAGAGAAAATAGGAGGAGAAAGTCACACACCAATAGAATTTAAATATTGGGATTCTGCAAAAGGATTTAAAAATAGAAATTTTAAATCTAAAGTAACATTAGAAGAGGTTGATAATCAAAATTCAGCAATAGTTCCATTAGATCTTGATGGGGATAATCATACTGATTTTGTTATGTATCCTACAAAAGGAAATAATGCTTATAAGCAAATATACGTTTTTGATGTTTTTAGAAAAAGTCCTTATCAACTTGTAGGAGGTATCCCTTTGGGATATACTTTTAGAGATGTTTTCGCTTCTAAATTTGTTTCAAGTACAGGAAAGTTATTTAATGGACAGGGATTCGTAACTACTCACCAAGAAGGAGATAAAGTTATTTTCAATACTTATGCAAAAACTTATGTTTCTACTTTGTATCGCTATGACATAAAAGAATGGAAACTTCCTACTTATATGGATTGGGGAAGAGAATATTGTAGACGTTTAACACGAGGATGGATAAAAAATCGAGGAAATATTGACGATGTTGACCCTAAAGAAAAAAGTGTTTCATATAATGATTTAAAATTTTTATCAGGGGACTTTAATGGAGATGGACTTAGCGATATTATTGCTATAGAATACCCTATAATGATAGAAGTTTGTGAATTAGACCCTTTTCCTTTTGACAGAGAGGGATTTTCTATACCTACTTGTGAAAAATGTAATTATTCCACCGATTATCGAAGAGGTGTATATTGGATTGATTTAGATGGACGAAAAAGGACAGACTATTCAAAACAAATAGGTTATATGCAACAAAATATTTCTTCAGATGATTTGTTTTGGACAATGGATACAAATGGAGATGGTAAAACCGATATTATTCATATTACCAATGGTTCTCTTTTTGTATATGAGATGGATAACAATCAGAATTTAAATTTATTATACAAGTACAATAGCAACTATATCAAATTAGGTATTTTTCACCCTATAGCAGGAGACTTCAATGGAGACGGAAGAATAGATTTTTTATTACCAACAGCTGATAAAAGTAATACCTTTGCTGTACTAACTAATACAGGAAAAGGATTTGATTACAAATTAAGAAGTTTTAATTTTACATTTTATGCCAGCACAGTTAAAGAGGAAGAGCAGGTAGAAGATGGAGTAGATCATTATACAGGAGATCTTATTTTTCAATATATTTATTACTACAGGAATTATTCTTTAATCCCTATAGATATTAATAATGATGGCAAAACAGATATCATACAGTACGAATCTACAAAAACTAATTTTCCACAAGCTAAATCTGACCATATCCGTAATATTTTAGTATTCAACAATCAAACAGAAGGTGGAGAATATTTCTTTACAGCAGGATCCTATAAAGAGCTTATAAATGGACTTCCTCCTCACATTATTTTCTCAGCTCCAGATGAGCGCAATAGAGTAATGGATATTTCTTTCTTTTCAGGAGACTTGATAGAAACTGCTCATTTACAAGAAAACAATAGAGAGGATGTTTTGCTTAGAGAAGTTCATAGAGAAGATTTACAAGAGAAAATTTCTTACAAACCTATGGTTTCTGATATTGATATCGAAAATGATCCTATCTATAGAACAGAAATTTATAGTGAAACATATCCATACGTAGCTATTGTGAATATGCAATCAGTGCGATTAGTTTCTAAGTTAGAACGTGAAGGAATCACAATTCCTAAAACTATGCGCTATTTTGGTTATTATAAAGCTATTACAAATACGGATGGCTTAGGATTTTTAGGATTTACAAAAATAGGAAGTACAAACTGGAATGAACCTTATAAATATAATAATCAGACCTATACACAAAAAGTAATGAATCCTCACCTGAGAGGAGCCTTAATGGAGGATTTTTCATTAAATTATATTGTTTCTACATCATCGTATACACCTACAGATTATTTCCAAAAAACCTCCTACCAATATACTGATGCCCTCAGTCCTAACAAGGTCTTCAAGCTACAACTTACCCAGCAGACTACCGAAGATAGACTTTCGGGACTGACGACTACCAATAATTTTAGTTATGATGCGGACGGTAACCTCACGGAACAACGCACCCAAACGGACGGCTATAGCCAAAGTACGCGCGTGAGCTATTTGCCAAAGAGTGAGAGTCCGTATTTTTCAGGCTTACCTCAACAGAAAGAGACGACCACCACCTTATCAGGCGATAGTTTTAGCACCGCTGAAACTTTTGCTTATGACAAAGGGTTGCTCACCAATCATAAGACCCAAGGTAATGGTACGGGTTGGCGCACTACTTCTTATAGTTATGACGAGTACGGCAACGTAACTGAACAAACTGCCACCGCTGAAGACGGACAACAACGTACCGAACGCTATACCTATGACCCAAGCCACCGTTTTGTAACGGCTCATACCGACCACGAAGGACAGGTAACCAAGTTTAGCTATAACAATAGAGGTCTGCTGGAACGCGAAACGACTCCATTGGGACAAAGTACTCTTTATGCCTATGACCTTTGGGGCAGACCTACCCAAACCACGAATTTCTTAGGCAAGAAAACCACGATGCGCTATAGCTTTGACGGAGGTATTTTTAAGAACATTACCGAAAACGAAGAAGGCGCTTACAGTGCAGAGAGCTATAATACTTTAGGCTGGTTGTTAGAAAAAGAAAGTAACGATGCTTTTAACAACCACTATGCGGTTAGCTACGAGTACGACGGTATAGGGCAACAAGTAGCTGTAAGCACACCTCACCTTGCAGGAGGTGCTTTTCAAAAGGTGAAGAGGACAGAATACGATGTGTATGGGCGACCTACCACTATTACGAGTCCCGAAGGTAAAATAACCCGCTTTACCTACGATAAACTCAAAACAACCGTTGATGACGGACAGCAACAAGTGATAAGCACTCGCGATGCCCAAGGTAATATTATAGAACACCAAGATACGGGGGGTACTGTGCGCTATACCTACTTTGCCAACGGTAGCCTAAAAACAGCCGACTATGGAGGTGCCATACAAAAGATAACCCAAGACGGCTGGGGACGCAAAACAAGTCTCACTGACCCCTCAGCAGGGCGCTACACCTATCAATATGACACGTGGGGCAACCTCACTGAAGAGACGACCCCTAAGGGTAAGACCACCTTTAGCTATGCACAAGGTACCGACCGGCTGAGTGAAAAACATATTACGGGTGAGTATACCGATATGCGCATACGCTACACCTATAACGCTGACAAACTGCTTACCCAAATAGACAACCAAAATAAAGACGGCAATAACGACAGTTACCGCTATGAGTATAACGGACTCAAACAATTGGTTCAAACTACCGAGACCAACCCCCAAGCGGTATTTACTAAAAACTACACGTACGACAGCTTTGGACGTGTACAACAAGAGACTACTACCGCCCAAACGGCAGGCAAACGTGTGAGCAGTGCCGTGCAATACCGTTATGAAAATGGGGAACTCATAGAAATGAAAACACCGAGCGGAGCAACCCTCTGGAAACTGAGCGCAAGCAACGAATACGGACAGCCACTGAGCCTTCACAAAGGGAAGACCCAAGAGCATTTGCAGTACAACAGTCATTTCCCTAAAACACAAACCGTACAAAGGGAAGATACCCCACTAAACGTATTGCAATACGATTTCAATCCACAACGAGGACTACTCAATCATCGCATTTATAGTTTTTATAATCAAAAAGAAGAATTTGCGTATGACCCTACTGACCGCCTCACCCGCTGGGGCAATGCCACCCACCAATACGATGAACGCGGTCGCATTACCGAAAACAGTGCCATTGGTACCTATGAATACACACGTAATGGCTACCAACAGCAAAAGCTCACCACCAACGAAGCAGGCGAAACCTATTTAGAAAAATACCCGCTACCCACTGTAAGGTATAACGCTTTCAAAGCCCCAGAGCAGATATACGTAAAGGATAAAGAGCGAATAAGCTATGAATATAACGCTTTTGGCGAACGTTCACACTGCTATTATGGCAATGCCGAAGTAGAAAAAGCCAAACGCCCAATGCTAAAACACTACAGCCACGACGGTAGTGTAGAGATAGTATGTAACAAGACCGATAACAGCACCAAGTTTGTATTTTACTTAGGCGGTGATGCCTATAGTGCTCCTGCGATACTTATTTCGGACGGTGAAGCGCAAAAACTCTATTATCTACACCGCGACTATCTGGGAAGCATTATAATGCTCACCGATGAAGACGGCAATATAGCTGAAAGAAGACACTTTGATGCTTGGGGACAACCCATAAAAGTAGAAGATGGAGCGGGAAAAGTGTTACAAGGTTTAACTTTATTAGATAGAGGCTTTACGGGACACGAGCACCTGCAAACCGTAGGCTTGATACATATGAACGGACGGTTATACGACCCTGCGTTACATAGGTTCTTACAACCTGACAACTTTGTACAAGACCCTTTTAACACCCAAAACTTTAATAGGTATGGCTATTGTTTGAACAACCCGCTGGTGTATGTAGATGAGAATGGGGAGTTTTGGCATTTAATAATAGGAGCTATTGTAGGAGGAGTGATAAATTGGATCTCAAATGGTGCACGTCTTGATGCTAAAGGACTTGGCTATTTTGCAGTAGGAGCTGTGGCAGGGGCTGTGGGGGCTGGTATAGGTTCTGGAGTGAGTGCTTCATTGGCTGGAGGTACGTTTGCAGGAGGGTTTATGAGTACCTCAGTGGCGGTTTCTTCGAGTTTTATAAATGGTGCTGCTATAGGGGCAGCCTCTGGCTTAGGTGCTGGATTTGTAGGAGGCTTTGGTAATGGATTGGTAGGAGGACAAAATATCGGACAAGCCTTAGGTAGTGGTATAACTAATGGATTGATAGGAATGGCAATGGGAGGTGTTATAGGAGGTCTCTCAGGAGGTATAGATGCCGCTATTGACGGAAGACGTTTTTGGGATGGAGCTACACTTTTAGATGAAAAATACTTAGCAAACCAACAGTTACCTTTAGTAAAACAACAAGGAAAGTACAACTGTGCACCTGCTACCGGAGAATCTACAACAGGTATATCACAAACAAGATATCGTAATATTCTACACGGAGATCCTGATATAAATCCTGTAAATCTTAATAGTTTTAATGATGCAATTAAAAATGTAACAGGTAGAAATGTTATCCGTTTTAATAATTTTTTACCTAAAGATAAACTTGGTGCAGAATACGTAGCTGGAATGATGAATAGAGGTAGTCATTTTTATTTAATATCTAAAAGTGCAGAGGAAGGTATTACTCACGCAACAGCATTAAATAGCGTGTTACTTAGAACTTACCAAAGAATATCCGGAAGTCTTTATTATAAAGTGATTTATCAAGTTATGGATCCTGCTATTGGAGCTTATAGGACTGTTGGAACTAATTCTATGCAATATATATTTAGAATACAACCCAGACCTTAATCTTGTTATTATGAAAAAAACATTTTTAATAGTACTTTTCTGTGTTTTTTATACTATAGAAGGGCAAGCGCAAAGAATCCTTTCAGATCTTAAAAGATATGATTTAAAAGAAGTAGAACTAAGAGCTATAAGAAGAGCAAAACAGAAATTGCGATTACCTAAAGAGCTTTCAGTAGGTACAATTCATTATTTTGTAGTTACTTTTTCTGAACATATGAGAAAAGGGAATCCTTGTTCAAGTAATGAATTGCTTAAATACCTAAAATTAGAAACTAATCCTATCGGTTTTGTCTATAACAGAAATAATTATGTGATATTAGCAAAAACAACCTATAGAGGAAATGTTTTTAAAGAATACAGTCCTGATTATTTTAAAGAGTATTTATATATAAAGTTTTTTACTGAATTTAAACCTCAATACATATTTTTAAACTTAGACAGTCGTACAAAAAACACAATGTATCTTTGTTATAAAGACAATGAAATATTTATAGTGTATTTATCAGATAATAATGAAAAGATAATTTGTACGCCACTATCTGATATAGAAGATTGTGATTGGTTAAACGCATCAGAAGGGTTATTTGATAAATTATGAAAAAGATTTTTTTTATAATATTATTGTTTTGTTATACTGTTGAAGGAATATCACAAAATATTCTTTCAAAAGTTGCAAAGTATGATCTAAAGAAAATAGAGCAAAAAGCTATAGAATCATCTAAAAAGAAGTTAGGAATATCTAAAGGAACAACAATCGGGGCATTAGCTTACTTTATAGTGTTTTTTCAATATCAGACAGAAAAAAATAAAGAATGTTCAAGTACTGATTTATTAGAATACCTTTCACTGAGTAGAAATAAACCTTTCAAGTGTTACATCTATGATGAGGAAAATTGTATTTTAGCAACTACAGAAAAAGATAGAGTGCTGAAAAACTTCAATTCTGTATATTATAAAGAATATTTGTATATTGACTTTTTCACTTATTTAAAACCTGAATACATTTTCTATAATATAGATAGCCCTACTATCAATCCAATGTATTTTTGTTATAAGGATAGTGAAATAATTGTAATATATTTGTCTGATGATAATGAAAAATTAATATCTACTCCTTTATCAGAAATAAAAGATTGTAGTTGGTTAAATAGTTCAGAAAAGTTTAAATGATAATATGCATTACAGAGGTATAATTTTTATAATAATTATTTATTCTCAAGGTTTTTTGTACTCTCAAGATACTATCAATATGATTGATAGGTTACATATCAAAAATGAGTTTAAAGAGTTAGAGGATAGAATAGAGTATCTTGTGAGAAAAGCTAAGATAGTAAATGAAACAGAAGAAATTAAACAGTTCCACATATTTCTTTCTAATAATACTTTATTTGGCATACCTAATTACAAAGCAGATAAAGAGGAATATTTGAATGGTTCTTTTTTGCAATTTTTGAAACCAAATTATTATGATATTAAACTTCAAGGACTTTTTAAGAAAAATAAAAAATATTTACAAACCTATGCTTATATTACTGATAGTAAAGGTGAATTGATTGCAACAGGAGATGCAAGATTTGTTTCAAACTCAAGAGCATATAAATCACATCCTCGAGAAATTGAATTTGCAAAGCTTCTTTTTGATAAGAAGTTTGATTTTATGTTTTCTATGGGAATATTAAGTCATTATATTTGTATTAAGGACAATAATTTATATGTGATTAGTAATTTTTGGAATGGGATAGAAATGTATGGATGGGAAAAATTTGTAAATTGCTGTTTTGATAAGATAGTACCTTCTTGGTTTATAGAAAAGAAGTAAAATTAAGTACAACGTCTTTGGCGAACGTTCGCACTGCTATTACGGTAATGCTGAAGTAGAAAAAGCCAAACGCCCACTGCTTAAACACTACAGCCACGACGGTAGTGTAGAGATAGTATGTAACAAGACCGATAACAGCACCAAGTTTGTGTTTTACTTAGGCGGTGATGCCTATAGTGCTCCTGCGATACTCATTTCGGACGGTGAAGCGCAAAAACTCTATTACTTACATAGAGATTACTTAGGCTCTATAGTAATGCTCACTGATGAGGACGGCAATATAGCTGAAAGACGCCATTTTGACCCTTGGGGACAACCCATAAAAATAGCAGACGGCGCAGGTAACACCTTAGACAAACTTACCCTATTAGACCGTGGTTTTACAGGACACGAACACCTGCAAACCGTAGGCTTGATACATATGAACGGGCGGTTGTACGACCCAGCGCTACACCGCTTCTTACAACCCGATAACTTTGTACAAGACCCTTTTAACACCCAGAATTTTAATAGATATGGCTATTGTTTGAATAACCCGTTGGTGTATGTGGATGAGAATGGGGAGTTTATTATAACAGCTCTCATAGTAGGGGCTATAATAGGAGCTTATATAGGAGGTTCACAAGCCAATGGTACCTATAACCCTTTTAAATGGGACTTTAACAATGTTGATACTTGGATAGGAATGGTAGGAGGAGCTGTAGTAGGAGGCGTCTCGGGAGGCGTAGCGGCTTATGCAGGAGGGTTAGTTGCAGCAGGATTAGCCACCTATGGAATTACGGGAGGAGTTATAGGAGGAGCAATAGTAGGAGCCACAAGCGGATTAGTAGGAGGCTTTATGAGTGGAGGCTTTATGTCTCAACTACCTGGAGGAAATGGTAAGTTTTGGGAAAGTGCTGGTTGGGGAGCTTTATCCGGTTTTATAGGTGGAGCTGTAATAGGAGGAGCTACAGGAGCTCTTACCACCCCTAAAGGGCATAATATTTGGGCAGGAAGAGAAATACAACAACCTGTTCAAACTTTAGAAGGAGCTCCCATAAATATTCATTTAGATGCTGAGAATAATATAACAGGAAATTTAGAATTAAATGCTCCAACAACAAATTCGGTTTTAGATCTTCAACAGCCTAAACTAATTCCTATTGAAACACCTGATGGAGGAATAAAATTAATTTCACAATTTTCAGAGAGTTCTATAGATAAGGGAGTGAGACTGACAATGTCACAAAAAGAGCTTCATATTTTTGCAAATAAACTTCACCCCAAACCTTGGTTGAATGATTTATCTACTAAAATGGGAGGTAATCAAAATGTTATAGAATCTATCCTTAGGAATGTTAGCGGAAAAATACAACCTAATACTTCGGAAGTTTTTCAAGTTTCTACAACTATAGATGGAATTCAAATTTATGTTCGTGGATACATTAATCAAGGAGTTCCTATTATTAATACAGTATATATACCTAAATAATAAATAATTATGCTTGAATTAAACAAAATAGAAGAATCCTTAGATATACCTAAGGCTATTGAATATATTGCTGATAATCAAAATAAAAATATTATTAACTATTTACGAGTTCTATTTGTTATTACCTATTTTTTGAAAGAAGAACCTTATAATGAAAAAGAATATCTTTTATATACTGATTATTTAAAGAAGATATTTTTAGAATCTTCGAAAAAATATTCAGATAATGCAGAATTCTTATTTTATACAGGGTTCATTATCTCTATGGGAGAATGGTATTTCAATTTGACTTTTGAACAGTCCGTAGAAATGATGACAAAAGCATCAGAAATAGAACCTAAAAATGAGTTATACCAATGGGTTTACTTTTTCTATCTTGATAAAAAAAACAAGAAAAAGGAATATGCTAAACATCTCTTAGGAAAAAAAACAATACAAAAGGAGTTATATTCAAAAGGATTACTAGGAAGATATATATATGGTATTATTGAATATGCTTCATAGAAAAGATTATAGTTTTATCCTGAACAGATTATTTTATTTTGTAAGGAAAAAGATTTGTTACTCATTGATAAAGAGCTAAAAGTAGTATCTTTAGATTTTGAAATCATAAACAAGTGTTTTGAAGACAGGAAAAGTATATGGCAACGATAGAACAAATAAAAGACTATAAAATATGTAATATAGTAGAAGTAACATTAGAAGGAATACTTTTAGAATTACATTTAAACATCAAACACTTGGACAATGAAAAATCTATTAGTATCTTGGCTTCTGATGTGGGAGAAACATTACTTTTTCAATAGGGAATTATTGGAAAGATAAGAACAATATTAAATATGAAGCATATACTATACAAAGAATAGGTAGTAATTCCTCCTTATCAAAATTAATAGGAGATAAAATTACAAATATTGAGTTTGGCATAGGAAAAACTCTTTATACAGAAGAGCAAGTAATCTATTACATTATGTTGCAAACAAACGATAGTAAGTGTCTATTTTTTAATAATGGTGATGAATGCGCCTATTCATTAGATAAAATAAATAAAATTTTAGCCGATGATATCTATGGTTACAAATGGGAAGAGATTCCTCCTTATTTAATTTAAAAGAGAATTTGCTATGGTTCTATTTGAACTGAAAAGAATGTGGTAGCTGAGAGATATACGATTTCACCACAAGGAGATATTATTCACGTAAAATCAAAATTATGATGACAGACAGGAAGCAGTTACTTTTAGACTTAATTCTTTTAAGAGGTAAAACCCAAGATATAAAAAAAGAACTTTCTAAATATTCTTGGGATAGTGTGTCTCCTATTGTTAAAATAGATACACAATCTATGATTTTTGTTTTAACAAAATACATCAAAGGGAATATATCAACTGATGAATTAGAAGAGTGGGCTAATCTGGTAGAATGTAGAGATGATATAGAAATTCCTTCGGTGATACAAGAATTTATTTTTGAGTTAGCTAATCCTGAAATAAATGGAGATATAACTAAGAAAAAAGTAAATGATTATGTAAAAGTTTTAGAATGTAAGAATATTTAAAAAATTATGAACATAACAACTATTTTTGAAAGATACGAAAAGTACGATTATATCTTTTACGTATATAATACATATCAGGTGAGGATACCAAACAATGAAAGAAAAACTTAAATATCATTAAAAACAGTACTAAATTAAATTGAGGATATGAATATATTTTTAGAAAATGAATTTACTGAAATAGAAAAAGAGTTTGGATTTCATAAAGAGATTGATTGGCTATCTAAAATCGTATATATAGACAAAAAACTAGAACAGTATAAGAAAAATGTAAAGGTAAACATTAGAGCCATTTATATATTGCACAATATTTTGGTAGAAGAAGAATATCCGTTTGAAGAACAAAATAAGATGTCTTATTTTTTGCAAAAATGGTTTTTAGAATCCAATAATAGGTTTCAGAATGATGCTGTATATTTATTTTTTATAGGAAAAATATTATATATTTCAGAATGGTTTTTTGGATTAAAAGATAATACATCAGCTTTTGAATTTCAAGAAAGAGCTTTTGAGATAGAACCTAAAAATATCTTATATGAATGGGGATATGCTCTTGCAAAAAATGAAAAAGAGAGAGTTTATATACTTTCCAAAGCAATATTATTTAAAAATAAGAATATTTTAGATTGGCTAAAACAATATGGATTTGCAGGAAATTATACGATAGAATCTTTGATGTATTGTTACGAGAATTATAATTCTTATTAAAATATTGATATATCAGATGAAAATATTTGACAAAGGTTTTATATTAAACGACTGGAGAGCTGTATATGTAGGGTTAAAAAAACATTGGTTTACTCCTGAAGAAGTACTATCTTATTGTGAATATGGCTATATACTATGTAGTGAGGAAATGTTTAGTGGAATGTATATGTCGTCTGAACTCTCAGATGAAAATCTTTTAAACTTAACAAGAAAGATATATCCTGACCCGATTTGGGAAAAAATTGATGATGATCTTTATGAAAGACAAATAGAAGTAAGTAAGAATTACTATTTATTTTGGGCTGTGGAAAAATTATTAGAAATAGTAGCTCTAGGTAAAGATAAAACATCTAAATTATATGAAGTAGATATGATACATTCAGAGTTTGACTGGCCTATCGAATGGCATAATTTCATATATTATATGCCACCTAAAAAAGGAGAAAAAACAGGAATAGATGCTTTGTATGATGATTTAATAGAATATATAGATAGTTCTACAAAACGATTAATAGAGAGTAAGACTATAGAGCTGAAAAAGATATAATAGCTGAAAGACGAAACTTTGATGCTATGGGGCACGAGTTGGTTCATCTATCTCAGTATACCGCATTAGCAGGGCAATCTGTAGGAATTGTAACTAAAAATTTTATAGATTTATTAGAATATCATGCTTATAGTTTTGAATTTAGTTTAGGGAGTGGTAATGCAGGAGGATTTAACCAACAAGCCATACGTGAATTATATAGGGAATTTCCAAGTTTCTTTAATTCTCTAGGATATATGAGATTTCCTTGGACATTCAATACTAAATTTAGATATCCTTTTTAATTTTTTAAGATATGAAAAAAAAATACTTATATATATATTTCTATATTCTACAATAATTTATTCTCAAAAAGATGAGAATCAAATATTAAAAGTTATATTTGAAGAGATAAAATACAATCCTAACAAAGAGTTTCTCCAATGTGAAAAAGAGAAAATATTTTTCTTACGGGAAGATTATGAAAATGAAGTTAATATTCCATTGAATATTTTAGATGAATTCAAAAAAGTAGCAAAAGAAATAGATGGAAAATACTTAGGAAAATGGTGTTACCCCTGTAAATCCCAATTAAAATGGAGAAAAAAACAAAAAAAGACTTTGATAAGTATATCTCAACCTATTTTTGATACAGAAAATAATTATTGTATTGTTTCTGTAATTATCACAAGAAAAATAGGTAGTGCATCAGGTATGACATATATATTAAAAAGGGTAAAAAATAAATGGAATATCATAGAATATTTAGACCTTTGGATCACATAAAGTATTTTTCGAATAGATAGTTCAAGTACTTACAAACTGTAGAGTTCACTCATATGAACGGACGGTTGTACGACCCTGTTTTACATCGTTTCTTACAACCCGATAACTATGTACAAGACCTAATTCAGCCCTATATTCTTAGGCTAATATTCTCCCTGTTTTTTTACGTATGCTGTTTTAAATTATTAAATGTTATTAAAGCTCTTTTAGAACGGCTTTCAATAATAGGAGATTTTGTTCTATCATTTATTATTTCCTCATAATTTGAAATAAAAGCATCTAATATTTGTGTTGTTATTTCTCCTATCTTAAAAGTTTGATTGTGAATAACTATATCCCCTAAGTTTTGAGTAAAATTCAAATCAAAATTATTTTTGTATGTTGTGTAATCAAAACTTTTTGGTTTTAGAAGAATCTGAGGACTTCTTTTTTTAATCGGCTTATTTTTAAATTTTGCAATAACTATCTCCAAGAGATTATGATTCTTAGGAGTAACATCATTGATATTAATATTAGAAAAGCGAAAATTACCTAATTTTTCAATTTCTTTTAGTTTTTTAAAATAAGCTAAATAGAACTCATTCTTTGGGGATAGAAAGCTTGCCTCTTTCCCAAATCTTCCCTCAAAAGCTCTTTTTCCATCTACATAAATTGAAAAAAGCTGTCTCATTGAGAGATGCTTAATCAATTCAAAGAAAAGTATTTGCTTGGAAATATTACTAATTTCTTTTGATATTGTATAAGAAAATATAGTTTCTATCTCTCTATTTGTTGATGGATAAAAAACGATTTCTAATTTATTTCCATAGAACTGAGCTATTACTTTTGCTTTTCTTTCAATTACATCTAAAGGAATAAGTTTTAAATTTATATCATTAATTTCCTCTCCATTTTCAAAGACGATATCTATTTTTTTGTCGAAACAAGGTAATAAGGTAAATTTTATACTTTTGATATCATCGATATTCCTATAACTAATGCCATTTATATCAAGATTGAAACCTCTTAACATTTCTTTATCAATAGTCATTTCTTCAGAAATATCTCCTATACTTATTAAATCATTTACTTTATTATTGATTTCATCAAAAGATTTACTGACAGAAAACGTCATTTCTATTTTTGTATCTTTTCCTTCTATTCCTGTAAGATTTTTCACAATATTTTTCCCTTTTGATGAATCTACTTCTATTTCCGATTTCAAATCAAAATTACCTATGAACTCTGAATAGACATCAGAAGAGATATATTTATTCTCAAAGTTCTTTGTGATATTCTTTCTTAGATATTCTATGAGCTCTTCAAAGAACTTTTCTCCTGTAAGAGAAATTGGATGTATGTTTGCTTTCTCTAAATTAACTGACTTGATAGGAGAAATATAAGGAGCTACAAAATAGCATTCTTTACCATTCTTTCCTGTTTTATTCTTTATTTTATTAAAAATAACTTCAACATTGGAATCTTCTAAATTGTATCCAATAAATAAGATACTCTTGGTTGGAACTATTCCTTTGATAATATTCCAAATAGTATTTTGTTCTGTGTCATTTTCAAAAAATCTATTATAATCAGATTTTGTTATAATTATAGAATCAGGATCTGATAAATCACCGTGTATTTTGAAAAGATTTACCTTTTTATCATCTATATACGGAGTATGGCTGTCAGAGAAAATTAGATTTAGTTTATTACCATATACGTTTTCAAATAATCTATCATAGTTAGTTGTTATTATATTCCTGAAATGAGGTATTTTAGAAATAATTTTGTGAGTTTCTGTTGATGAAAAATCTTTTGTAAAAGTACTTGTTAGTACCTTAATAATATAATTTCTATTTCCTTTAAGTTTACAAATCTCATCTGTTAAATGAGATAGGTCTGAATTTTTTCTAACTTCTTCTTTCTCTAAAGGAGTTAAGCCTTCGTATAGAATCTCTCTAAGTCGTGCTCCTGATGGTAAACCAGCATACAAAGACAAGCCTGCCCCTGCCCAAAGGACTACCTCACCCTTACTTATAGATTGAAATAGACTTTCTTTATATATGTTTTTCATAGATTCCATAACGATAATTTCTTGTTTTTAACTATCGGAAGTGATTCAAAAAGTATGATAAAAAATGGACAATTACAACAAAATTTGTAATTTTGGTAATAGAATTACATTGTCTTAATTGTCAAGGTGCAAAGATAGTAAAAAGGGGTAAAAAAAATTAATAGGGAATAAAATTATCTTTGAAAAAAATGAAGAATACTGTTGCCAATTTATTGGAAACCTATAAAGACTACCGTTTCTAAAGGTAATAAAACGAAAACACAAATAATAGAAAAGACTCTTTTTTGTTTGATGTATCTTATGTTTAGCTTGTAGGAAGCTTATAAGATAAACGAACAAGGAGTGGGTCTACAGTGGGTCTACAGTGGCTCTACAGTGGCTCTACAACGAAGAAAAGACGAACTATGGACGAAGAAATAACAAATTTAAATTAAGGATATAATGGAGGTAAGAAAGAGACTATTGGGAGCTTTCAGCTTTGGTAAAGTCTGAAACTTTGGTAAAGTGTGTACTGTGAAAAGGGAGTGTAGCGAGGCAAAAACAAAGGTAAGACAGTATGAGCCACATAGGTAGGTGCGAGCCACACGGGCAGTCGTACACGATAGGCAATACGAATTGGCAAATAGGTAGATTAGTGAGAAGAAGTGGAGAAAAATGAAAGGGTTCTGGAAGGAGAAGTGTTTGTATTTTAGACTTTGGTAGAGGTCGTAGGACGACAGAAAGTATTAGACTTTGAAAAGCCATAAGATTTATTCTATCAATAAGGTAATTTAACAATTTGCACTTGATGAAAGAATTGGTGATCTAATAGAAAACCTGTTTTTTCTTGTTTTTTAGCAATATAGTTTGTACTTTTGTCGCGTTTATATAACATTAGGAAAGAATTTTTAATGATTAAAAAACGATGAGAAAAGTTATTCTTATAGCAGTAGCAGTGCTGGTAGCACTGACTGTTAGTAATTGTGGGAAAGGGGGCGATGATGCTCCTAAGGAGCTAAAAACTAAGATTTACGAGAATTTTGAAATTACTGAAGATGGCTCGACATTAGTGAAATGGCTTACTGATGAAGAAACTACCATTGATATGGCAGCAGACGAGATGCTGAGCAAAGTAACTGCTATCTCAGATTATGCTTTTGCAGAACACCGAGAAATAACCTCAGTGACTTTGCCCAAAGGCTTAAAGAAAATGGGGAAATGTGCTTTTAAGAGCTGTTCAAAATTAACTTCGATTGTTATTTCTGAGGGGATAACAAGCATAGAAGAGGGTTCTTTTGCGTTTTGTGAAGGCTTAACTTCGGTTACTATCCCGAGCAGTGTTACAAACGTAGGATATGCGGCTTTCTCCGAGTGTAAGAATTTAGCCAAAATTACTATTCCTGACAAAGGTTTAGTAATCATAGGAGAGCACGCTTTTTCGTGCCCTGCCTTAAAATCGTTTACTATCCCTACTACTGTAACAAGTATAGGGAAAGACGCTTTTTTTAATTGTCAAAAACTTACTTCGTTAGTTATTCCTACTACTGTAAGAAGCATAGGAGAGGGGGCTTTTAGAAACTGTAAGGCTATAACCTCTATAGTAATTCCTAAGGGAATAACAAAAATTGAAGATTCTACTTTTATGAATTGTGAAGCTTTGACCTCGGTTACTATCCCTAATACCGTAACAAGCATAGGTAATGGCGCCTTCAGTTCTTGTATGTCCTTACCTTCTATTGCCATTCCTAATACTGTAACAAATATAGGAAAAAGTGCTTTTAGTTCGTGTTCTGCATTGAAGACGTTCACCTTTCCTGATAATAATAGTATTACTAGCATTGAGAATGATACTTTTTTAGGAGCAGGTTTAACTTCTATTACTATTCCTAATACTGTAAAAAGTATAGGAGATGGTGCTTTAGCTGGATGCTCAGCATTAAAGTCGGTTACTTTAAAAGGAGGTACACCTCCCACCATAAACATTAAAGATTGGTATGGTACTTTTATAAATACTGAGCTTAATGCTATTTACGTGCCTGCTAACAGTGTAGAGACTTATAAAAAGGCTGATGGTTGGAACAAATTTGCCGATAAAATACAAGCTATTAAATAAGTTATCTGATAGATAACCTATTTTTTCTTGCTTTTTAGCAATACAATTTGTATCTTTGGCACATTATATAAAAAAGTATACAATGACACAGATATTAAACCACACTGATATTGAACACAAGATAAGACGGATTGCTTATCAGATTTACGAAACACACCTCAATGAAGAGGAGATTGTGCTGGCAGGCATTAATGGCAATGGCTATGTGTTTGCTGAGAAACTTGCAGTAGCACTTGCAAGTATAGCCCCTCTGAAAGTAGTTTTATGCCAAATTATAATGGATAAGAAGAACCCATTGGCAGGCACTGCTACTTCTATTCCTGCGGAACAATACACCAATAAAGCAGTGATAGTGGTAGACGATGTGCTCAATTCAGGACGTACGCTCATCTATGGGGTAAAACACTTCTTGGAAGTCCCCTTAAAGCGACTTACTACCGCTGTATTAGTTAATCGCAATCACAAGGACTATCCTGTAAAAGCCGATTTTAAAGGCATATCACTATCTACTTCACTGCAAGAACACGTTTCGGTAACATTCGACACAAGTAAGTATAGTGTTGATTTATCAAATTAATAAGCTAATCTGTTCATTTGCTAATTAACTAATTTGTTATGTATACCACTCTTATCATTCTTTTTATATCGGCTTTGTTTTTTATGAGCGGGAAGGTGCGTTCCGATTTGGTAGCTATGTGTGCCTTAGTGCTCTTGGTGCTCTTTGGCATATTAACCCCTGAACAAGCTTTATCGGGCTTTTCGAACAAGGTAGTAGTGATGATGATAGGGCTATTTGTAGTAGGAGGTGCTATCTTCCAAACGGGATTAGCAAAGATGATGAGCAGTAAAATCTTACGCTTGGCAGGCGATAGTGAGGTAAAACTCCTTATCTTGGTAATGCTCGTTACGGCTTTTATTGGGGCTTTTGTAAGCAATACAGGTACGGTAGCCTTGATGATGCCCATAGTGGTGAGTATGGCAATGAGTGGTAACATCAACAGTAGTCGCCTGCTGATGCCTATGGCTTTTGCCAGTAGTATGGGCGGTATGATGACGCTCATCGGTACGCCTCCTAACTTGGTAATCGATGGAGAGTTAGTGAAAAACGGCTACGATAAACTCACTTTCTTTTCCTTTACTCCAGTGGGATTGGTGTGTTTGGCAATAGGACTGTTAGTTTTAATTCCCACCAGTAAGTTTTTTCTCTCTAAAAAAGGTGATTCTAAGCAAGAAGGGAACCGAAATGGTAAATCACTTACTGATTTGGTACGTGAATATCAACTCTCTAACAACTTATACCGCGTATTAGTAGAAGGAAACACTTTATTTATAGGTAAAACGCTCAAAGAAATCAACCTTTCGCAACGTTATCACATTTCGGTATTAGAAATCAGGCGCAAACCTACTTCTAACAATCCTTTTTTCAAAACAGGCAACCAAGAGGTAGTAAATGCTGATACCGTAATTTATGAAGGAGATATTCTTTATTTGCGCGGTAGCTTTGAGTCGATTGAACAAATGAACGCCAAAAATCACTTAAATTTTCTCGACACACACCACCCCGAACAACGCTTGCCTAACGAGTTGCACTTCCACGATATAGGCATAGCCGAAGTACTGATAATGCCTGCTTCGAAATTGGTAAACACCCGCATCAGTGATAGCAAACTGCGCGAACACTTTGGGCTCAATATCTTAGGTATTCAGCGCAAGGATAACTATATTTTGCAAAACTTAAAAGACGAAAAGATGCACGCTGGCGACATACTATTGGTGCAAGGAACTTGGGAGCACATTGCTAAAATGGACGCTGAACGCAGTCAGTTGGTAGTATTAGGGCAACCTCTTGCCGAGGCATCTAAGGTAACCCTCACCCACAAAGCTCCTATTGCTGCGCTAATAATGGTAGGAATGGTAGTCGCAATGATGTTCGATTTTATCCCCATAGCACCCGTTACTGCTGTGCTTATTGCCTCTTTATTGATGGTTATTTCAGGAGCTTTGCGCAATATCGAAGCTGCTTATAAGACGATTAACTGGGAGAGTATTGTACTCATTGCAGGTATGTTACCTATGGCATTAGCCTTGGAAAAAACAGGAGTATCAGCCTTAGTATCGAATGCATTAGTAGGGAGTTTAGGCGATAAGAGTCCATATATACTCTTGGCAGGCGTGTATTTTACCACTTCGCTTATGACGATGTTCATCAGCAATACCGCTACAGCCGTACTCTTGGCACCCATTGCTATTAAAACCGCCTTATCGTTAGGTTTACAGCCTCACGCTTTTATGTTTGCAGTAGCCGTAGGTGCAAGTATGTGTTTTGCTTCTCCTTTCTCCACCCCGCCCAATGCATTAGTAATGTCGGCTGGGCGTTACACTTTTATGGATTACGTGAAAGTAGGCTTACCCCTACAAATCATTATGGGTATTATAATGGTATTCGTGTTGCCATTATTATTCCCATTTCAATAAAAAGTTGTATCTTTGCCGAAATTTTTAAAAGTAAAGAATGAAAAAAAGAATTTCAGATTTTTTGTTAGACGTTTCTAAATACGTATTTGCGGGCTTATTAATCGCTCCACTATTTAACTCAACTTTCGCGTGCAACGATGCTTATTGGTGCGCTTTTACTGTAGCTTTTTTAGCTCTTATAGTAGGACTTTTCCTCTCTAAACAGAAAAAAGGAGCGGTGAATAAAAACAACAATAACAACCGCAACAAAAACTATCGCAAGAACAACAATAGCAGAAATAATACAACTTCTAACAGAGCATAACTATTTCTTCCTCTCAAAACTATGAAAGTCTATTTCGATAATGCGGCTACTACCCCCGTCTATCCGGAGGTAATACAGAAGATGACGGAAGTTCTGATGGATACTTATGGCAACCCCTCTTCTACACACGCCTTTGGGCGTAAAGCCAAGTCGCTTATTGAATATAGTCGCAAGCAAATAGCTAAACAACTGAATGCTTCACCCTCTGAAATTATTTTTACTTCAGGGGGCACTGAAGCTAATAACCTTATCTTGCGCAGTTGTGTGCACGATTTAGGTGTACAAGTTGTCATTTCTTCTCAAATAGAGCATCACGCTGTATTGCATACCTTAGAGGTATTAGCCAAAGAATATCCTATAAAAATAGTTTACGTAAACCTTACTAACAAAGGGGTCGTAGACCTCTCTCATTTAGAGTACTTGCTCCAGCAATATACTGAAAAAAAGGTATTGGTGAGCCTAATGCACATAAACAACGAAATAGGGAACATTTTACCTTTAAAAGAAGTAACTGCACTCTGTAAACAATACAATGCTTTTTTGCATTCAGATACCGTACAGTCTGTGGGGCATTACCCTATTGATTTGGAGGAAATCCCTGCCGACTTTATCACGGCTTCAGCTCATAAGTTTCACGGACCTAAAGGAGTAGGATTTGCTTTTATTAGAAAAGGTATTGCGCTACACAGCAGTATCACAGGGGGTGAACAAGAAAAAGGCTTGCGTGCAGGTACCGAAGCTGTTCACAATATAGTAGGAATGGAAGTCGCTTTTAGTCTATCATACACTAATTTAGATAGAAACACTGAAAAGCTCAAAGACCTGAAGCGTTATTTTATCAAACAACTCAAACATCATTTCCCAGAGGCGGTATTTAACGGAATGTCTGATACTTTAGACGAAAGCAGTTACACCATTGTTAACATAGGTTTTCCCTCATTGAAAAACCAAAATAGCACTCTGCTTTTTCAGTTAGACTTAAAAGGCATTGCTTGTTCCAAAGGGAGTGCTTGCCAGAGTGGAAGCGTGCAAACCTCTCACGTACTATCAGCTTTTTTACCTGAGAAAGCACTACAATATCCCTCGCTCAGATGCTCTTTTTCCATCTTTAACACAGCAAAAGACGTCGATTTTCTTATCGAAAGCCTTAAAGAAATCTCCCATAATAATCACTGATAATAAACTACTTACATTTCTATCACACATTAAGCAGAAAAATATTTACAGAAAAATAATAGGTAATTCAAAATATTGTTGTAATTTAGTAGCGTTTTTAAACAATAGTTGCATTTAAATCTTAGATATGTCAGAGGAAAAAAACACATTAGCCATAGAGGATAACCGCGAGGACAACCGTTTAGAAGATGCGTCATTAGTAAACTATGAGGCAATGTCTCTTAGTGAATTAACCAAAGAACTAAAAGAACTACTCCAAACTGAGAAAACCCAAGCTATCAAAAAGCAAGTGGACGCTATTCGTTATGAGTTCGACAAAAAATACGACGCTCTTGTAGAAGAGAAAAAAGAAGAGTTCATAGCCGACGGAGGAGAATTGTATAATTTTTCTTACGAAATTCCTGTTTATAGAGAATTCTACACCGCTTTCAACGATTATCGCGAAAAGCGCAATCAATACTATAAAGAGATTGAGAAAACCTATAAAGAAAACCTTGCTAAACGCCGAGAAATCATCGAAGAACTCAAAAGTCTTCTCAATGCGGAAGAACATTTGGGTACTACCTTCAAGCAGTTCCAACAATTGCAAGAGCGTTGGCGCAAAGCAGGAGCCGTCTCTAATGCCGATTATGAGGATTTGTGGAATACTTATCACCACCACGTAGAGAACTTCTATGACTTTATCCACCTCAGCAAAGACTTGCGTGACATCGACTTTAAGCGTAATTTAGAAGAAAAACTAAAAATTATTGAGCGTGCCGAAGCACTTGCCCAAGACGACGTAGATGCTCTCATTGCCTCTCGTGAGCTACAAGTGTTACACCGTGTTTGGAAAGAGGAAATAGGTCCCGTAGATAAAGAACACCGGGAGAGCATATGGCAACGTTTTAGTGAACTTACTAAGAAAATACACGACAAACGCCAATATTACCTCAAAAACTTAGATAAGATATACGAAGAAAATGCAGTGAAAAAGCAAGGCATCATTGAGCGGATTAAGAAACTCGGTGAGAAAGAGCCTACTACTCACAGTGCTTGGAAACAGCTTTCTAAGCAAGTAGAAGATTTACGTCAGTCGTTTCTAAATGTAGGAAAAGTACCTTTACAACAAGCTGATGAGGTATGGAAATCTTTCAATATAGCTTTACGTGCTTTTAACAAGAAGAAGAACCAATTTTACAAAACACTCAAAAAAGAGCAACAAGAGAACCTCACTAAGAAATTAGCCTTATTAGAAATAGCAAAAGCTAACCAAAATAGCACTGATTGGGAAACTACCACTGAACTGATGAAGAACATTCAGAGAGAGTGGAAAGAAATAGGAAGCGTTCCTCTTAGAAATACCGAAAAGATTTGGAAGGAATTCAAGAGAGCTTGTGATACGTATTTCAGTAGATTTGCTGAGACTATTCAGCATTCTAAAAATAAAGAGTCTGATGCGCTTGAACAAAAGAAAGCCTTTTTGGATAAGCTGAAAGAATATCAATTAGGCACCGATAGAGATAAAGAGATAGCAACCTTACAAAACTTTGTGAATGAATGGAATGCTATAGGAAATACTCATCATTCTAAGAGAACCATCGACATCAAATTTCATAAGATTATTGATGCACTGTACAAGAAACTCAATTTTGATAAGCAAGAAATTGAGCTTATCAAGTATAACAACAAGTTAGAACGACTTATCAACGATGATAACGAGAACTCCCTTAACAATGAGGTGATTTTTGTAAGACGTCGTATTGATGAACTCAAATCGGAGATACTACAGTTAGAAAACAACTTAGCTTTCTTTGGTAATATCGACGAGAAGAACCCATTAGTACGCGATGTGATTAAGAACATCAACAACCAAAAAGAAGCTCTTAAAACGTGGGAAAATAAACTTCGTGAGCTAAAGCATTTGCAAAAAACACAATTAGCTGAAGCCTCTGAAGAAAAAATAGAAGAAAAGGAATAATTTTATTGTTTTCATATTTAGAGAAGAGGTTATGCTTGCTAAGTAACCTCTTTTCGAGTTTTATATCTGTATGAAATTAGTATTTGCTACCCATAATCAGCATAAATTAAAGGAAATACAAGCCCTTTTACCTAAAAATATCGAACTGCTAAGTTTGAGCGACATAGGGTGTGATGACGATATAGCGGAAACTGCTACTACTATTGAGGGCAACGCTTTGCTGAAAGCTCAATACATCAAAGAGCATTATCATTGCAACGTTTTCGCCGATGATACAGGCTTAGAAGTACAGGCTTTAAACAATGCTCCTGGGGTATATTCGGCACGGTATGCAGGTGAGCACAAAAGCGATGCAGACAATATGTATTTGCTACTAAAGAATATGGAAGGAATCTCACACAGAGAGGCTCAGTTTAAAACGGTTATTGCTTTATGTTTAGATGGCTCTATATATACTTTTGAAGGTATCGCAAAGGGACGTATAGGCACTACCCCTATGGGCACTAACGGTTTTGGGTATGACCCTATATTTATTCCTGAGGGTTCTGACCAAACTTTTGCCGAGATGACCCAAGAAGAAAAGAACCGTATCAGCCACCGTGGGAAAGCCTTTGAAAAGCTATTACATTTCTTAAACCAAAATATTCAGTAAGAAAAATGAGTTTATTAGAGATTAAAAATATCAAACGAGATTTCAGATTAGGGTCTGAAATACTGCACGTACTGAAAGGCATCAACCTATCTATAGAGAAGGGAGAATACCTTGCCCTTATGGGACCATCGGGCTCTGGTAAATCTACTTTGATGAACATCTTAGGGTGCTTAGATACGCCTACCTCAGGCGAGTATATTCTGAACGGTAAAGACGTAAGCAAGATGAGCGACTCGGAATTAGCCGACATTCGCAATAAAGAGATAGGCTTCGTATTTCAAACCTTCAACCTAATGCCACGTACTACCGCTTTAGACAATGTAGCTTTGCCTATGGTATACGCAGGCGTTAAGAAAGAAAAACGACACGAGCGCGCTAAAGAAGTACTGAAATTAGTGGGATTAGAAGACCGTATGCTTCACAAACCCAATGAACTATCAGGAGGGCAACGCCAAAGAGTAGCTATAGCGAGAGCTTTGGTAAACCACCCTTCAATTATCTTAGCCGATGAGCCTACTGGGAACCTTGACTCTAAAACTTCTTATGAAATAATGAACCTTTTTGACGAAATCTACCAAAAAGGGAATACTGTTATCTTGGTAACCCACGAAGAAGACATTGCTCGGTATGCCAAACGTATTGTCCGCTTAAAAGACGGACTTATAGAAACTGATAGCGCTAAGTAAATGAATATCGGAATTATTATCCCTGCTTATAACGAAGCTGAAAGCATTGGTGTTACTTTGCAATCTCTGCTGAATCAGACTTATCTTCCCTATCAAATTATAGTAGTAGACGACGGTTCTACCGATACCACTGCTGAGGTAGTGAACCAAATTGCTACCCAATATCCCGTAGTACAATTGGTGCAACGCAGTGAGAAAGGTGAACACCTACCAGGGGCTAAAATAGTGCAGACTTTTAACTATGGGCTCCCTTACCTAAAAGAAGCCGTAGAGGTGATTTGCAAGTTTGATGCCGACCTCATCTTCCCTAACAACTATCTCGAAACAATGTGCCAGCAATACAATGAAAATCCACAGTTGGGAATGTTTGGGGGCTTTTGTTATATTGAGAGAAATGGCTTTTGGGTACTTGAGAATCTCACTAATAAAGACCACCTAAGAGGTGCTGTAAAATCTTATCGGAAGGCGTGTTTTAAAGCTATAGGTGGACTTAAAATAGCAATGGGTTGGGACACTGCCGATGAGCTTTTGGCGCGCTACCACGGTTGGACAGTACAAACTGACGATACTCTTCACGTAAAACACCTACGCCCGACAGGTGCTGGCTATAAAAGCAATGCCCGTTATCTGCAAGGAAGCGTTTTCTACCGTCTGCGATACGGTTTCTTCCTCACTTTACTCGCTGCCATAAAATTAGCCATAAGAAAACGCAATGGTAAACTCTTCTTAGATTATTGCAAAGGATTTTATAAAGCTAAACAAGAAAAACAACCTTACTTACTCACTCCTGAAGAAGGTAAATGGGTAAGACAATACCGATGGAAAGGGATTTTCAGTAAAGTAGTGAAAAAAAAGTAATAATATCAAAAATGCCAATAATGCCAATAATACTAAATCGATAATGATGCGAAGTCGTAGCACGACAGGCAACTAAACAAAGAGTAACCAAATAAAAGACGGTGCGAACCGCAAGGGCAGATAAACAAAAGACGAGCAAAAGACGAACAAAAGACGAGCAAAAGACGAACAAACAACGAACAAAAGACGAACAAACAACGAACAAAAGACGAACAAACAACGAACAAAAGACGAACAAACAACGAACAAAAGACGAACAAACAACGAACAAAAGACGAACAAACAACGAACAAAAGACGAACAATGAACGAACAATGAACGAACAATGAACGAACCTAAGTAGAAGGTAAGTTAAAGCTAAGATAGACATAAAAAGAGAGTTATTAATAGATTTCAACTTTGCCGAAGTTTTGAAATTTTAGCAAAACCCATACTGCAAAAGTAATAGTATACAAAGAATACTTCTACCCCACTCCTAATTAAAGGCTCTCCTGTTATTTTTATGCATCAAATGGCATATTTGGCAAATAATTATTATCTTTGCCCCGACTAAGAAACTAAAAAAACAAGGTTCAAGAATGATAAAACACAAGTATGGCAGAACACAAACCAGTTTGCCCACTGAAATTATTGAACTACTGAGCGACCAAGAGAGTAAAGAATTGGTATGTTCTATTCTTGACCCCTTCGAGTTCTACGACGAAAAAGATTCGCCTATGGCTCTTAAACTTATCAATGAACACATTCTTTTAGACGAGAAATAATGATTTTAGTAACTGGCGGAACAGGGCAGATTGGCAGTCGTTTACTTTTTCACCTTACCCAAAACAAGGCGCATAAAGTAAGGGCTATCTATCGCAGTACCCATTCGTTAGAAAAAATAGAACAACTTTTTACAAAAGAATCTCCTAATGGAGCGGAACAATTTCGCTCTATTGAGTGGGTAGAAGCCGATATAAATAACATTCCTGCGCTCGAACAAGCGTTTGCGAATGTTTCTTTTGTTTTTCATTGTGCAGGCTTCATTTCTTTTCAGCCTAAGGATTTTGCTCAGCTCATCAAAGTGAATGTGGAAGGAACGGCTAATATCGTAAACTTGTGTATTGATTTTAAGGTAAAAAAACTCTGTTATGTGAGCTCTGTAGCTACCCTTTCGGCTTTGCCTCACACACCTATTGATGAGGAAAACGACTGGAATAGTGAGGACAATAACACTGATTACGCTATCAGTAAGAACGGTGGTGAGATGGAAGTATGGCGTAGCTCGCAAGAAGGATTACCAGTGGTTATTGTAAATCCTTCAGTGGTGTTGGGTGCTGATTTCTCCGAACAAGGCTCTGGCTTGTGGTTTAAAAAAGTAGCTGATGGACAGAAATATTACCCCACAGGGGGTACAGGTTTTGTCGCGGTAGACGATGTGGTGCGCGCAATGATTGCCTTACAATTCTCCGAAGTTACGGGAGAACGCTTTGTGCTGAATACGGCTAACCTTACTTATCAATCACTTTTTGAGAAGATAGCCAAAGGATTAGGAGTGAAAGCTCCTACTAAAAAGATTTCTCATAAAGTATTGCGTCGTTTCGCACGTTTAGACGGTTTTTTGAGTTTCTTTGGTATTAAAAAACGAGCACTTACCCTCCAAACAGCTGATGCTCTTGGCTTAATAAGGACTTATAATGGTGATAAAATTAAAAAGTTTGTTGATTTTCAATACAGCGACATTGATGAAGTAATCCAAGAGATTTGTGCAAAATATCCGCTATGAGAAAATGGTTTAAATATCTTTTTAAAATACTTCTTTTCCCCTTGGCGTGTTTGTATGGTGCAATAGTTCGCCTGCGCCATTGGTGCTACAACGTGGGTATCTTTAAAGAACATACTTTTGCCGTACCTACTATTTGCGTGGGCAATGTAGCAGTAGGAGGGACAGGTAAGAGTCCAATGGTAGAATACCTCATCAGGCGATGGCATAAACAACGCAGAGTGGGCGTACTCAGTCGTGGTTATAAACGCAAGACAAAGGGTTTTATATTAGCTACTGAGACTTCTACGGTATTGGATTTAGGTGATGAACCTTTCCAATTTTGGTGGAAATTTAGGGATTTTATCTTAGCCGTTTGTGCCAACCGAGTAAAAGGTGTAGAACGAATGCTCGCCTTGCCTGCACCTCCTGAGCTCATTATATTAGACGACGCTTTCCAACATCGCCCCGTGAAAGCAAAAATCAACATAGTGCTCACCGCTTACGGACATCTGTTTACTGACGATTGGTTGCTGCCTATGGGACGACTCCGCGATGTAGTAAGCCGAGTGCAACAAGCCGATATAGTGGTTGTAACCAAATGTCCTCCCTCATTGTCAGGAAAAGAACGTACTCAGCTCATAGCGCATTTACAGAAGCATTGCCTTTGTCCTATCGCCTTTGCAACCATTGCCTACGATAAACAAGTATTTTCAGAGAAGGAAAACATATCTTTGACGACTTTCATTCAAGAACCTTTTACTTTGGTAACAGGCATTGCCAATCCGAATCCGCTACTCACATTCTTGAAAGAACAAGGAGCAGATTTTCAGCATTTAGCTTTTGCTGACCATCATCATTTTACTAAGAGAGAAATACAGCAATTGCAAGGCAAGAGAATTCTCACCACTGAGAAAGACTACGTGCGCCTGCAACCTCATCTGCAAGACTTGTACTACCTGCCTATCGCAATGCAATTCCTCACCCCCACTGATGAACATACATTTGGCACGGTTTTTGAAAATCTATAAACACGAAATAATTACAAACTTTTATTCAGTATGACAAGAAAACTCATCGCTATTGTAGCTTTTGTTTTGGTAGCTACTGCTACTCTTGAAGCTCAGGAAATTAAATGGATGACTTTTGACCAAGCTATTGCTGCTCAAAAGAAAAAACCTAAAAAAATATTTATTGACGTATACACTAATTGGTGTGGACCTTGCAAAATGTTAGCTAACAACACCTTTAAAAACAAAGACTTAGTGAAGTATGTAAACGATAATTACTACGCTGTGAAGTTCAATGGTGAAGGTAACGAAGTAGCGAACTACAAAGGACAAAAGTTTGAGAACAAAGGCTATGACCCCGCATTGGCTGAACGCCGTAACGCCACACACCCACTTACCGGTTATATGCAAGTACAGGCTTACCCAACAATGGTGTTCTTAGACGAAAATAACGATTTGATAACAGGTGTCACTGGCTATATGTCGCCTACTCAATTAGAACTCTACTTGAAGATGTTTAACAACAATGATTACAAAAAAATCACTACTCAACAAGAGTTTCAAGTATATCAATCGAAGTTCAAACCTACATTTAAAAACTAATAAATACACTTTTTCATAAACACACGTCAAAAACTCTTGGCAGAATGTCAAGAGTTTTTTATTTTTTTACTACCTTTGCGGGGTAATTAGCAGATTATCCAAATTGGCAAATGGAAAGATTGAATTTATGGCAAAAATACTCATCATAGAAGACGAATCGGCAATTCGCCGTGTGCTTACCAAAATATTGGTAGAAGAAAGCAAAGAGTACGAAGTAGAAGAAGCAGCTGATGGTGTAGAAGGCGTTGAGAAACTCAAAAAAGAGGACTACGACTTAGTGCTATGCGACATCAAAATGCCTAAGATGGACGGTATGGAAGTACTCGCTGAGGTCAAGAAACTCAAACCCGAAATCCCCTTTGTGATGATATCAGGTCACGGCGACCTCGAGACAGCAGTAAACGCAATGCGCTTAGGGGCTTACGACTATATCTCAAAACCACCCGATTTGAACCGCTTGCTCAACACCGTGCGCAATGCTCTCGACAAGAAGAAATTAGTAGTAGAGAATAAACACCTCAAAAAGAAGGTGAGCAAGAGCTATGAGATGATAGGAGAAAGTGCACCTTTGCAACAAATCCGTCAGATGATAGAAAAAGTAGCGCCTACCGAAGCGCGTGTGCTTATCACGGGCTCTAATGGTACAGGTAAAGAGTTGGTAGCTCACGCCATTCATTACCAAAGCGAGCGCAGTGAAGCTCCGATGATAGAGGTGAACTGTGCGGCTATTCCTTCCGAACTGATAGAAAGTGAACTCTTTGGGCATATCAAAGGGGCGTTTACTTCGGCGGTAAAAGACCGTGCAGGTAAGTTTGAGGCTGCTAACAATGGTACTATTTTCTTGGATGAGATAGGCGATATGAGTCTCTCTGCCCAAGCCAAAGTGTTGCGTGCCTTGCAGGAGAACAAGATTACCCGCGTGGGAAGTGATAAGGACATCAATGTAGATGTACGTGTAATAGCGGCGACCAATAAAGATTTAAAAAAAGAAATAGCCGAAGGTCGTTTCCGTGAGGATTTGTACCACCGTTTAGCAGTAATTCTCATCAGAGTACCGTCACTTAACGAACGCAGAGACGATATTCCACTACTTATTGATTATTTTTCAGCAAAAATAGCCGAGGAACAAGGTATTAGTCCGAAGAAATTTAGCAAAAAAGCAATAGAGCTTCTTCAAAAACAAGATTGGACGGGTAATATTCGCGAACTGCGTAATGTAGTAGAGCGACTCATTATCTTAGGAGGCAAAGAAATCTCAGAAGACGATGTAAAAGCGTTTGCGGGAAAATAGTGCGAACTGCACTGCCACTTTAAATTAGGAAATAAGTAAGCGTTACAAAATCTTACCGATTAACTATGAACAAAATATAATTCCTCTCTATAACTATTCAGAAATAAAAAATGACGGCAAGGAGTTCTCTCTACCGTCATTTTCTTTATATATAACCCTTCTTATAGAATAAGCATCGCATCACCGTAAGAATAGAATTTATATTTCTGCTCTACGGCTTCTTTATAAGCACGCATAATGAGGTCGTGCCCCGCAAAAGCCGAGACCATCATTAACAAGGTAGATTTAGGAGTGTGAAAGTTGGTAATCATTGCATTGGCTATACTAAAATCATACGGAGGAAAGATAAACTTATTTGTCCAACCGTCAAATGGATTTAGGAAACCATCAGATGAAACTGAGCTTTCCAACACGCGCATTACGGTAGTTCCTACCGCACATACACGCTTCTTATTCACCTTAGCTGCATTAATGATTTTTGTTTGACTTTCAGGAATGTGTATCTCTTCACTATCCATTTTGTGTTTAGAAAGGTCTTCTACCTCTACAGGATTGAAAGTTCCTAACCCCACGTGCAAAGTTACTTCGGAAAAGGTAATACCTTTTATTTCCAAACGTTTCATCAAGTGTTTAGAAAAATGCAACCCCGCAGTAGGTGCAGCAACGGCGCCTTCGTATTTAGCATAGATAGTTTGGTAGCGTTCTTCATCTTCAGGTTCTACCGGACGAGAGATGTATTTAGGCAGAGGTGTTTGCCCTAATTCTGTAAGATGTTGGCGAAATTCTTCATAAGTACCATCGTATAGGAAACGAAGGGTGCGACCGCGAGAGGTAGTATTGTCTATTACCTCGGCTACCAATTCAGCATTTTTGCCAAAATAGAGTTTATTGCCTATCCGTATCTTACGAGCGGGGTCTACAAGTACGTCCCACAAACGTTGTTCAGCACTGAGTTCACGCAACAAAAATACTTCTATCTTTGCCTTTGTTTTTTCTTTATTCCCATACAAGCGAGCAGGAAATACTTTAGTATTGTTCAGTACAAACACATCTCCATCGTCAAAATAGTCAATTACATCTTTAAATAGTCGGTGTTCGATCTCTCCTGTTTTACGATGTATTACCATTAAGCGTGCTTCGTCGCGGTTCTCACTGGGATACTCAGCTAATAGCTCTTTAGGAAGTTCAAAATTAAAGTTTGAAAGTTTCATATATTTTCTATATAATAATCATCAGTTTATAAATGGTATCCTAACTTTTATGCTGAATTTAGAACAATCCATATTGCTCTCCACCATAAATATCCGTAGATATACATTCAAGAAATAGACGCTAAAGAAGGGTAAAATAGAGATATAATAACAAAGGAAGATATACCTTATTCATTTCAAATAGCTATTGTATAAAAAGAAAAAGTCGGGATGACTGGACTCGAACCAGCGACCACACGCACCCCATACGTGTACGCTACCAACTGCGCCACATCCCGATTTTTAATTTCAGAGCGCAAAATTACTACCTTTTACAGAAACTACCAAATAAATAGAATAAAATATTTTGCAACAATGGCTATTTATTTGATATACTGAAAAGTCCTATTTTTCTATCTTCCCTAATGAAACTGTAAAGATTCCAAAATCATCTATCAGCATATCCTGCTTTTGCACTCCATTAAGAGAAAATATCCCGTCTAACTCTCGCTGACTACGGCGACGCATCACCCAATCTTTCTCTTGATGACTTTTTAGTACAAAGGCTATCGTTTTGAGTTGTGGGTGCCACGGCTGTCCTGTATAAATCAAAAAACCGTTTTCTGAAATCGACACAACTCCCTTTACCGCCTCATTAGCTAATTTATTATCACCAAAAAGTTCAAAAATACCAGATATGATAGTGATATTAGGATTATAGTCTAAACTTGTGTAGTTATCGGCTTTAAAACAATTGTAATTAGTGAATCGTATATCTTGAAAGCCTCTTTCTCTGACGGTTTGCTCCCCTTTTTCTATATTAGCTGGTAAAAACTCATTGATGACAATCTCTACCTCTGGGTGCTTTTCTTTGATGTCAAACAAATAATTACCTACTCCTCCAGCAATATCAAGTATCTTTACTTTTTTCCCTTCGGCTTGCAAAGCTTGTATCGCTTTATCTACTTGCTCCAATAAGTGTGCTTTGCGTATACGTATGCCTCGCCACCCAATGGCATTGAGATAACTTTTGTCTATCAGTTTACCTATACCCCATTTCCCTTGAGGAATATTCTTGTAAACGTAATCCATTGAAGCTCCTGAATCAAATCCATATTCCAGTCCTATCGCCATTCCGCCACTGAGGTGTCCTAACTTACTCAGTGCCCATTTCTGAAATCGGTAATAGTACTTTTCTCTATTGGGGATAAGCTCATATTGCATTATTTCATACTCTTTTTGAGTAAAAGTATCGGGTTTCAAAAAAGGTGATACAAGAGGTGTTTCAAAAGCTCTACTGATAAACTGTTCAAGTAGTTTATATACCTCTTCTCTGCCTTGCTCAAACAAAATGCCGTGGTGGAATCTGTCTAAGGTAACAAATTCTTTTATTTCAGAAGATAAGTTTACATAGAATTGCTTCTGCTGCTTGTTAATCACCACAAAGTCTTTTTCAGCTGAAAGCAATAGTGTGGGAATAGTAATAGCAGCAGCATCTTCGACCAATCGCTTGCCTGCATTAGCTAAATCTATAAGCAGTTTGCCGTTAATAGACCGCGTGATAAACCTATCGGTATCATAAGCGCGTTGCTGTTCAGGGTCACGAGTGAGCATTTTAGACTTAACATAACTCTTCACAACAAGATTAGATTTCACTTTTAGTGCTAATTCTATAGCTTGCTTGGCTAAGGGAACTATTAAATTGATTTCAAAAGCAGGTGCTAAAAGTGCCATTCCAGCAATACGTGGAGCAAAATCGTGTACCCAAGCCGATACAATCACCCCTCCTATGCTGTTGGCTACTACAAAAATATCCTCTTCTTGCACGTCGTATTCTTGTTGCAAAAACTTAGCAAAAGCATCTAAATCTCGTACTGAATCCATAAAAGCAGGCGATACTGAAGCTTTAGTATGCCCGTGTCCTCTCATATCAAAAGCAAAAATATTATAGGACGCAAACAGCGGGTGCGTAGCAAATTCCTGTAAGCGCTCACCATACTCGTGACCGCGATGTATTACAATAAGTGTTTTTTGTTGAGGCTTGTAATTCCATTCGTAGAAGTATAACTCTGCCCCTTGATAACTGTTGAAAAAACCTGTATTCATTATCTTGTTATTTTGTTGTGCAGGCAAAGGTACGCTTTTTAATAATAAAAACAATAAAAATGAAGGATAATTACTTCATTAAATTAATATTTAAGAAGTATATAATAACAAAAACATCTCTACCTCTCTTCATAAGTAGTGATTGAAGATTGTATTCATAAGGCTACCTAAACAAAAATTAGATAGCTTTTTATTCTTTTATTCAGGGTATTTGCTAACATCTTGGTATGTATTAAACACCCCTTTAATGATAATTTCTCTTTCTATATCATCTACTACATAGAATACAATGTAAGGGTATTTCTTCATAAGAACACCTCTTAAATTATCTTTGTATATTCGCTGAAAAGGGAAGTGCTTTATAAAATACAAGATTTTTACAAACTCATTGATAAAGTTCTCAGCTACTCTATCATTAGCAACTTCTTGGTAATAGTTGATTGCACTCTCAAGCTCAGACTCAGCTCGTACTGTATTACTAATTTTGTAAGGTAAGCCCATATTTAGATGCAAGTCTATTAACCATTACATACGAATCTTCACATTGGTCAAAAGGAGTGTTATCAGCTTCCAACTCTTCCAAGTATTTCATTAATCTTGGCGTCATTTCAATAGGCTGAGGTATGTCCTCTTCTTGAATGATAGAGACATTTAAAGACTTTATAAAATCTTTTATTGAATTTAATTTATCTACATCAGAGGTAGCAAAGGTTACAGCTGTTTCCATAGTCAAAATATTTTTAAAGGTTACATAAAAGCAAAAAATCACTACTTCTCTTCGTAAGTAGTGATTGAAGATTGTACTCGGAGCGGGACTTGAACCCGCACAGGCATTACTGCCCACTGGATTTTAAGTCCAGCGTGTCTACCGATTCCACCATCCGAGCCTTCTATGATAAACATAAAAAAAGAGCGAAAAACGGGGTTCGAACCCGCGACCTCAACCTTGGCAAGGTTGCGCTCTACCAACTGAGCTATTTTCGCTTATTTCTTTTCCAATAAATTCGCAACTGGCTTTTCCTTTATTTGCGGTTGCAAAGGTACAACAATTATTCATTCCTGCAAATTTTTTGAATACTTTTTTTATAACTTTTTTATACTACTATTATAACCTACATTCTCTCAGGAACTTGTATGCCCAGCATTTTAAACGACTCTGCTATAATTTCTCCTATTTTCTTGCTCAACATTACCCTAAAATCACGCTTGCTCTCCTCTTCCTCTCCCAAAATCGATACATTTTGGTAAAACGAATTAAAGTCTTTTACCAAATCATACACATAATTGGCAATAATAGCAGGACTATAACTATCAGCCGCATCTTGTACAACCGATGGAAATAGGGTGATGCTCTTTAACAAAGCCTTCTCCTTTTCGTGTAAACCATTAACTTTCTCTATCGCTGCTTCATTCCTACCTCCCATTTCAGTATACTTGCGCATAATCGACTGGATACGAGCGTAAGTGTATTGTATAAACGGACCTGTATTTCCTTGAAAATCGATAGACTCTTTAGGGTCAAACAAAATGCGCTTCTTGGGGTCTACTTTTAATATATAGTATTTTAAGGCTCCCAAACCTATGGTATGATACAAGGCTTCTTTCTGCGCTTCGGTATAACCGTCGAGTTTACCGAGTTCTTGTGAAATCTCTTTGGCAGTTTGCTCCATTTCAGCAATAAGGTCATCGGCATCTACTACGGTGCCCTCGCGACTTTTCATCTTGCCACTGGGCAAATCTACCATACCATAGCTCAGGTGATACAAGTGTGATGCCCAATCGTAACCCAACTTTTTCAGGATAAGAAAAAGCACTTTGAAGTGATAATCTTGCTCGTTACCTACCGTGTACACCATTCCTTTTACGTCAGGATAGTCCTTCACACGCTGAGTAGCAGTCCCCATATCTTGGGTCATATAAACCGACGTACCATCAGCACGAAGCACCAACTTCTCATCTAAGCCATCGGCGGTAAGGTCACACCAAACTGAACCATCTTCTTTCTTGAAGAACACACCTTGCTCCAAACCGCGTTCCACAATGTCTTTCCCTAATAAATAGGTATTACTCTCATAGTAATACGAATCGAAATCAACACCTAAATTCTTATAAGTAACGGCAAAACCATCGTATACCCAGCCATTCATCTGTTTCCAAAGTTTTATTACTTCGGGGTTACCTGCTTCCCATTGGCGAAGCATCTCTTGGGCTGCCACAAATATAGGAGCTTGTTTTTCCGCTTCTTCTTTGGTCTTCCCTTGTTCTACTAATTGCTGTATTTCAGCTTTGTACGCCTTATCAAACGCCACATAGTAATTCCCTACTAATTTATCACCCTTTAACCCTGTATTTTCAGGAGTCTCACCATTGCCAAAACGTTGCCACGCCACCATCGATTTGCAAATGTGTATCCCCCTATCGTTGATGATTTGGGTTTTATACACCTTATGTCCAGCTGCTTTTAAGATTTCAGCTACCGAATACCCTAAGAGGTTGTTGCGGATATGCCCTAAGTGCAACGGTTTATTAGTATTAGGCGATGAGTATTCCACCAAAATAGCCTCTTTGCTATTAGGCGTTGCCAAACCAAACTGAGGATTATTCTTCACTTCTTTTAAAAAGTCGATGTAGTAACTATCAGCAATTACAAGATTTAAAAAACCTTTAATCACATTGAAGTCAGTTACCAAATCACCTGCTTTTTCTTTTAAGTAACCTCCTATTTGCTCACCTATCTGCACAGGATTACCTTTGATATGGCGCAACAGCGGAAACACCACAAGGGTAACATCGCCCACAAACTCTTTTTTAGTCTGTTGCAATTCAACGCTTTCTAAGCTCACACCATACAGTTTTTGTACAGCTTGTAATATATGTTGTTTAAGAGTATCGTTTAAGTTCAACATTTGCAAATTCTTTCTTTTGAGAGGGCAAAGGTACAAATAATTTAATATATAAAAACATTTTGCTTTCAGTTTTATTCCCAGCACCCACCTTCTTATCCTCAGCTTTTCCTCACTTTATCCCCCTCCTCCTTTTAGTCATCTATCACTATTAACCCACTGTAGACCCACTGTAGACCCACTGTAGACCCACTGTAGACCCACTGTAGACCCACTGTAGACCCACTGTAGACCCACTGTAGACCCACTGTAGACCCACTGTAGACCCACTGTAGACCCACTGTAGACCCACTGTAGACCCACTGTAGACCCACTCATTGTTCGATTATCCTATAAGCTTTGTATAATCCTCTCCCAAATTAACCATTAACCATTAATCATTCGCCATTAATCATTAACCACTCGTTTAGCACGCACCTAATCTACTAATTTACCGACCATTATCCCACAACTCAAATAAAATGTTAAAATTTTTCTAATAAAAATTTGGTAGTTACAAAAAAAGAGAGTACCTTTGGCTCGCTTTTTAAGACATTTATAGGGCAATGAACTTTCCATCCGATTTAAAATACACTAAAGAACACATATGGGTGCGCATCGAAGGTGATATAGCCACAGCAGGCATTACCGATTTTGCACAACACCAATTAGGCGACATTGTGTATGTGGAAGTAGAAACCATAGGCGACACCCTTAATGAAGATGAAGTATTTGGCAGTATCGAAGCCGTAAAAACAGTATCCGATTTATTTATGCCCCTCACGGGCGAAGTAATCGCTTTTAATGAACCGTTAAACCAAAAACCTGAGAAAGTAAATACCGACCCATATGGTAAAGGGTGGATAATACAACTGAAAATAAGCGATATTACCCAGTTAGATAATCTACTCTCAGCCGAAGCGTATAAAACCCTAATAAATGCTTAAAAAACACAAATACACTTTGTTATGGGGTATATGGACGATAGCTATTATCACTCTAAGTCTTATCTCATCCAGCGAAATGCCCAAAGCACCTCGCATTCCCTATTTAGACAAAGTCGCTCATTTCAGCTTTTATTTCGGTTACACGGCACTGTTTATATTAGCATTTAGAAGTAAATTATGGGCAGTAATCACCGCCTTATTTTTAGGCGCAACAATGGAAATACTACAAGGCTTACTCACCACTACTCGCTCTGCCGACAGTATTGATATGCTATTCAATACATTTGGCACAGTTGTTGCTCTACTGTTTATGAGAAAGTATGAAAAGCTTTTCAGATAAAAAGTATATATTTAATAACCTTTTAAAAGAAAATCATTATGCAACCTAAAAAAAATCCGAAAGCCGATTTGGCAAAAAGTAGCGGATTGTTCTTTGCCATAGGATTCGCTCTTGTATCAGCCCTTACCTTATGGGGGTTCGAAGCAAAAGTGTATGACAAAAGCGTTCAAGACAACCGTACGTCAGATGTGGATAAGGCTCTTGACGAAAATCAAGAGAACTTCACAATGGAGACCCCTCCTGAAACTCCACCACCTCCACCACCTCCAGCTCCTACAGTGGTAGAAGAAGTAAAAGTAGTGGAAAACGATACTAAAATCGAAGAACAAGTAATCGGTACTACTGAAACTACTAAAAATGAGCAAATAGCCAAAGTAGAAGAAATTAAACAAACTGTAGTAGAAGAAGCTCCTGATGTAGATGTACCTTTTACTATTATCGAAGATAAACCTATGTTCGAAGCTTGTAAAAACGTTCCTAAAGATCAACAAATGAAATGTTTTCAAGAAAACTTGAACAAACACGTAGTAAAGAACTTTAGCTATCCACAAGCAGCTGCCGAAATGGGTATTCAAGGAAAAGTATTTGTAAACTTCCGCATCAATACCGATGGTACTATTACCGTTTTAGGAGTGCGTGGTCCCGATAAAGTTTTGGAAGAAGATGCTAAGAAACTTATTATGAAACTTCCTAGACTTATCCCTGGTAAACAACGCGGTAAACCTACACCGGTTACCTTTGCTTACCCTATCAACTACAAATTACAAAATAACTAAAAAACAAAAGCCAATAGTAGTTTACTATTGGCTTTTTTATTTAACGTCAGTTCGATATATACAATACTGATTTACAGCTGTGTTTACATTGTAATCTGTGAAATCTAATAGCGAAGCTAGTCATCTGTGGATTTTTGTTCCATAATATTAAAATCTATTTGTGTCTAAATCCGTGCAATCTGTGTAATCTGTGCGAGACTTTCAGGCAACTTGTTGCCTATTTGTTTGATTTGTATAGATTTGTAAGATTTCTGTAGCGTAAGCTACACTTTTCTTACGTCGAACTCACATTATTTAATAATTCTACATTATTGTTAAGCAAAAATGATTTACATTTGTTTGTAGAGTCAAAGTCTTCAATAACTGATATGTAAGGCAATTCACGCTTCTTAAGGTGGTAATCAGTCTTAATCTTAACTTTTCACTAATCGCTCTACAACGCTTCTATCATTCGCCAATCGTTGTATTTTGTTCTGTCCGCCGAGCTTTCCTTGCGACTTCATATAAGAGGCAAAACCGCCTTCGGGAACTTCGGTAACTTTGAGCGGTTGGAGTACTTTACCTTGTATGAGGTCGTAGTAGTACATATTCTGTTTTTGTAGAGCCTCATCTATCACTTGGGCAAAGCGTTTCATATCAGTAGGTTTCTGCTCAAATTCTACAAACCATTCGTGATAAGGCAATTCACCCCCTACCGGATTTACCTGAGGAGCGACCGTAAATTCTGTGATACGCGCTCCCGTAGCCTCTAAGCCCTCACGCATTGCCTCTTCCACTTCTTTACCAATCACGTGTTCGCCAAAAGCCGAAATAAAATGCTTAATGCGCCCCGTAACTACTATACGGTAAGGCGCAAGCGAAGTAAACTGCACCGTGTCGCCTATATTGTAGCCCCAAAGTCCGGCATTGGTAGATATAATGAGCGCATAATTTACCCCCAATTGTACGTCCTGCAAAGCCACTCGTTTGGGAGCATCACTGAAGAAAGTATCAGCTTCTACGAACTCGTAGAAAATACCCGAATTAAGCAGTAAGAGCATTCCTTTCTCCGTCTGACTATCTTGATAGGCAAAGAATCCCTCGCTGGCGGGATAGAGTTCTATGCTATCCACTTTGCGACCAATGAGATGCTCAAATTGTTGGCGATAAGGCTCGTAGTTCACCCCTCCATAAATAAACAGATTAAAGTTAGGAAACAGTTTTCCTATCTTGATACCTGAGCGCGTGTACAATCGCTCGAAGTACATCAGCACCCAAGAAGGTATCCCGCTGATAAGGGTCATATTTTCAGAAAAAGTTTCAGTAACAATGGCTTCTACTTTGCTTTCCCAATCTTCTATACAGTTAGTTTTGTACGAAGGCATACGATTGCGCTGCAAATAAGCAGGCACATAGTGTGCTACTATGCCCGAAAGTCGCCCTGTTTTGATGCCGTGTTTTTCGCCTAAAATAGGACTCCCTTGCAAGAAAATCATCTTTCCTTCTACAAAATCGGCTTTTTTAGTCTCGTGTATATAACATAAAATCGCATCACGTGCTGCCTGAATATGGAAGGGCATCGAGTCTTTGGTAATAGGGATATACTTCGCCCCGCTGGTAGTCCCTGAAGTCTTGGCAAAATAGAGTGGTTTACCTTTCCATAACACATCTTTTTCACCCTCCACTACCCTATCAATGTAAGGGCGCAAGGCTTCATAATCTCGTATAGGTACGCGAGCCACAAAATCTTCATACGTTTGGATTTCCTCAAAATGATGGTCACGCCCAAAAGCCGTATTTTTGGCTTGTTCTATAAGCGACTGGAATACTTTTTGTTGTGTGTCTATTGGAGCTTTAGCCCAGCGGTCTATCTTTTTTTAACGATAGAGGCAAATATTTTGGATATATATGATTTAATCATAATGAAGTCTGTTTGACTCCGCAAAGATACTACTTTTTTTAATTTGCAATACAATGAGTATTAATTTTATAACAAAGCCATTCCTCTCTTCGCATCATTTTATGCTATTGAGAAGAATGGCAAAAAAGTTTCTTGGATATTCACACTCTCCAAGAGTATTTTTAGTAAGGTATATCGTCTTCGGTTGAAGCTGTTGAAGGTGCGCCAAAAGCCTGCTCCGGATTCGCAGTAGGCACAGTTTCAAAAGCTACATTTTCATTCATCTTCGAAACAAATTCTTGTGTCCCCATAGGCAAATAGCCTCCACTGTTGTATTCCTCTAAGTTAGCAAACCTTCCCAAATGTCCTTCAAACTTCAATCGGATACTATCCAAACCTCCATTGCGGTGTTTAGCCACAATAAATTCAGCTTGTCCAGCGGTAGGTGTTCCTGATTCGTCGTCCCATTCTGTAATTTTATAGTATTCAGGACGGTAGATAAACGATACAATATCGGCATCTTGCTCAATCGCTCCTGATTCACGTAAGTCCGATAACTGCGGACGCTTTTGCTGTCCAGGACGTGATTCCACATTACGCGAAAGCTGTGAAAGCGCTATTACGGGTATGTTCAACTCCTTAGCGAGAGCTTTTAAGTTACGAGAAATTGTAGAAATCTCTTGCTCGCGGTTGCCCACTCCTTTGCTACCTCCTGCCGTCATCAACTGTAAGTAATCAATAATAATTAGCTGAATGCCGTGCTGTGTAGAGAGTCGGCGCGCTTTAGCTCGGAGGTCAAAAATTGATATAGAAGGCGTATCATCTATAAAAAGAGGAGCCTTTTCTAGGTCTTTCACCTTAGTATTTAGCACGTACCACTCGTGCTCTTCCAACTTCCCTGTACGCAATTTCTCTGACGACAGACCTGTTTCTGAGGAAATCAAACGCGTAATAAGCTGTACCGACGACATTTCCAACGAGAAAAACGCTACAGGTATCCCCTGCCCTACTGCTATATTTCTTGCCATAGAAAGCGTGAGGGCTGTTTTCCCCATACCTGGGCGTGCCGCTACGATAATAAGGTCGCTCGCTTGCCAACCTGAGGTGAGTTGGTCGAGTTTGGTAAAGCCCGAAGGTACTCCACTAAACCCATCAGTTTTATTAGAGAGGTCTTGTATTTTCTTGAGTGCTTTTATCACCAAATCTCCCGCTACTTCACTGGAACGCTTTAAGTTACCTTGTGTTACTTCATAGAGTTTCTGCTCAGCACTGTCCAACGAATCAAACACATCGCGAGTATCGTCGTAAGCGTCTTCTATAATTTCCGAAGAAATTTCAATGAGCTTGCGCTTGATGAACTTCTGTAAAATAATACGCGCGTGAAATTCCACGTTAGCAGATGATGATACTCGTTGGGTGAGATTAATAAGGTAAAACTCTCCTCCCACCGCCTCCAAATTACCATTTTTGCGAAGTTGTTCTGCCACCGTAAGCAGGTCGATAGCTTCCGATTCGTTGAAAAGTTCAAAGATAGCTTGATAGATAAGTTGATGTTGCTTTTTATAAAAAACTTCAGGGTTGAGTATGTCTATCACATCATCAACGCCTTTCTTGTCAATGAGCATAGCTCCCAAGATAGCTTCTTCAAGATTGAGGTCTTGTGGAGGGAGCTTTCCTCGCTCTAAACTCACTTGTGTTCGAGAGAATGGTTGTATTGCAGGAACAATTTCTGGTACTGATGTGTTTTCTGTTTCGTTCATACGGCAAAGATACGAAATAGTTTAATTTGGGGAAGATGATTTTACCCACAAACACTGTTAATAGTCTGTTGATAACTTCTGAAAAGTTTTCTTTACTCTTCTATTTAGCAACCGTTTACTATCTTCACTTTATAAAAAAGGCGCTTAAATAGCGCCTTTATAAGTTGTTGATATTATCATTTTCTTACTTCTCACTGAACACTCCCATCGCGAGGTACTTGTTCATTCGTTTTTCAACCAATTTATCGGTGGGAAGCTTCTTCAAATCCTTATAAGTGTCCAATATCACTTTGCGAACAGTAGCAAACATCATTTCGCGATCGCGATGTGCCCCCCCGAGTGGTTCTTTAATAATCTCATCTATCAGTTTTAACTTCTTCATATCAGGAGCGGTGAGTTTTAGTGCTTCAGCAGCTTCTTTTTTGTACTCCCAGCTACGCCATAATATAGAGGAACAAGACTCTGGCGATATTACCGAATACCAAGTATTTTCAAGCATATACACTTTATCACCTACACCGATACCTAGCGCTCCTCCCGAAGCTCCTTCGCCTATGATAAACACTATTACAGGCACTTTCAAACGTGACATCTCCAAGATATTGCGAGCAATAGCTTCTCCTTGTCCGCGTTCTTCAGCTTCAATACCAGGGAAAGCTCCTGGCGTATCTACAAAACTCACTATAGGAATGTTAAACTTTTCAGCTTGTTTCATCAATCGCAAGGCTTTGCGATACCCTTCGGGGTTTGCCATACCAAAATTGCGATATTGTCGCATCTTAGTATTTACTCCTTTTTGCTGACCAATGAACAAAAAACTCTGGTCATCTATCTTTCCAAAACCTCCTATCATCGCCTTATCGTCTTTCACTGTACGGTCGCCGTGAAGTTCCAAAAAAGTGTTTCCTGCAAGTGAGTTGATATAGTCAAGAGTATAAGGTCTCTCCAAGTGACGAGAGATTTGCACTCGTTGCCACGCCGTAAGATTACCATAAACTTCCTTCTTTACTTGGTTGAGTTTCTTTTCTATCTTCTTGCAAGCATCAGTCATATCCACATCACTTTCATTACCGATGACCTGACACTTTTCCATCTGTTCTTCAAGCTCTTTAATAGGTTGTTCAAAATCTAAATATTCCATAAACTAAGCGTTATTTGATTTTTTAGAATGCAAAGATATAAAATAATTTTGAATTACGAACTAATATTTTTTGTTTATAAGCTTATCTCCCTTTTTTTGTCCGGCAATTCTCCCAAGCAATTAAATGATTATCAACGTTTGTTCAATATAACTCCAACCCATTTGCTAATTTAATCTCCCGTCTCTTCTATCCCACCCATCTTACCTCGTCCCTATCGTCCTCATTTGCTAATTTCCAAATTTGCTAATTCTCTAATTTCTCAATCTGCCTATCCACTTTCCGTCATAACCCTATTGCCTATGCCCTAAGACCTCACACCTCCCCATTTTACTAATTTTCTAATTTGCTAATTCTCTAATTTTTCTTCCCTTTTTCCGTCGCTACATTCCCTCTTTTCCGTCGCTACATTCCCCCTCTCCTTGGGAGAGGGCAGGGGGTGAGGATTCCTTTTCTTTCGTCTCGAAACCCCGTTTTTAGCATTTTTAGCACTGTTGTATTGTGTTATGAATCAACCACTTATATACCCTTTCTATACCAATCGTCCAAGATTCGTATAAGCTTCCTATAAGCTCTCTATAAGCTACCCCCACCCTTCTCACAGCCTTTTTACACCAATTTTTCTCTCAACCCTCTTCCGATTTCCTTCATTTTCTTCCGATACCTCCTTAGTGTCTCTGTTTCCTCTTCAACCCTCCCCGAAAACTGAGAGTTTTTCGGAGTTTTTTCGACAATTCCCAAATGTCTGACTCGTCCGGTCTGTCCTACAAGTTCGACCTGCCAAATAACTATTTTCATCTCTTTCATTTACTAATTTGCTAATTTCTAAATTTACTAATCTACCAATTTTTGTTTAATTTCTAAGACATAACCTCACTCCTTTAAATCGAAGTTACGTTGTCTTAAAAAATATTTTTCTTTTTTCTTTTCTATTAAAAAAAACTTCCGTACTTTTACCGAAATTTTTTAAACCAATACAATCTCATTATATAACGTAAGTATCATATATAAAGTTACTAAAAATATAAAATTTAAAATTATGACAAAATTTAGAATAGAATCCGACCTTATCGGCGACTTGCAAGTGCCCGCCGATGCTTACTATGGCGTACAAACACAACGCGCCATCGAAAACTTCCGCATTACAGGAACTAAAATGGGTGATTACCCTGAATTTGTGAAAGCTATTGGTTATGTAAAACTCGCCGCAGCTCAAACAAACCACGCTTTGGGATTACTCCCCGACGAACTGCTCAAACCTATTTCTGAGGCTTGCAAAGAAGTAATCGAAGGGAAGTTTAACCATCAGTTCCTCGTAGATATGATTCAAGGAGGGGCTGGTACTTCGGTGAATATGAACGCTAATGAAGTAATAGCCAATCGCGCCTTGGAAATTATGGGGTATCCTCGCGGTGATTACCAACACTGCTCTCCTAACGACCACGTGAATCAATCACAATCTACAAACGACGCTTACCCTACTACTGTAAAGTTAGCTGTTATCAAGATGAACGAAACGCTCATCAAGCGCCTATCATTGCTCATTGAGGCTTTTCGTAAGAAAGGTAAAGAGTTCGCTGATGTAATAAAAATGGGTCGTACCCAGTTGCAAGATGCTGTACCTATGACGCTTGGTCAAGAATTTGAAGCTTTTGCAGCCAACCTCGAAGAAGAAATCGCTCGCTTGCAAAGCAACGCCAAGCTCTTCTTAGAAATCAATATGGGAGGTACCGCCATTGGTACAGGACTCAACGCTCCTAAGGGATATGCAAAACTATGTGCCGAAAACTTAGCTAAACTCACAGGCGAAGCCTTCGTTACTGCTTCTAACTTGGTGGAAGCTACTCCTGATACCGGTTCATATGTAATTTATTCCTCTGCGCTAAAACGTATGGCAGTAAAACTCTCTAAGATTTGTAACGACTTGCGTTTGCTCTCCTCAGGACCTCGTGCAGGACTCAACGAAATCAACCTTCCTGCTATGCAACCTGGTTCGTCTATTATGCCCGGGAAAGTAAACCCTGTTATCCCCGAAGTAGTGAACCAAGTATGCTTCAAAGTAATTGGTAATGACCTTACTGTTACCTTCGCCGCTGAGGCAGGTCAGTTGCAACTCAACGTAATGGAACCCGTGCTCTGCCAGTGCATTATCGAGTCTATCGTATTCTTAGAACGCGCTATCGACACCTTGCGCACCAAGTGTATCGAAGGTATTACCGCCAATCGCGAAGTATGCCTCAATATGGTAAAACACAGTATCGGTATCGTTACAGCGCTCAACCCACATATAGGGTATAAGAACAGCACCAAGATAGCCAAAGAAGCCCTTGAAACAGGTAAGTCAGTGTACAATTTAGTATTAGAACACGGCTTGCTTTCTAAGGATAAGCTCGATGAGATTTTAGACCCCAAAAATATGTTGGGCGTTTAATAATTTATAAATTTAGAGATTTCAATATTCAACAAGAAAAGGCGTAACCTTTTTTAATATCAACTTCCAGTTACGCCTTTTCTTATAAAAACCAACAAAAATGTTAAGAGATAATACTACCCGTGCTAAGAATGCCATAATAATGTTGTGGATATCCTTTGCTTTTTTATTCATATTTCTGATTTCAGATATTTTTGAACTATATGTTATTAGAGAGTTCCTTGTAGGTGAAATAGATGACGAATTGTTTGCAAGAGCTGAACTGAGTGATGTTTTCTCAGGTATAGTAGGTATTTTGTGGCTTGTGATATTCATTATAATGAGTATTCTTTTTTTGATGTGGTTCAGGCGCGCTTATTACAACTTGCACCAACTGAAAAATAACCTCTCATATACCGATGGTTGGGCAGTAGGGAGTTGGTTCATTCCTTTTGCTAACTGGGTACTCCCATATCGCATAATGAAAGAAATATACGATAGTACTCGCAATCTTTTCATACAAAGAGGAGACATACAACCCAAACTACCTACTAATTTTGTAACCATTTGGTGGACGTTTTCAATTATTTCTTCTGTAGTAAATTACTTTGTTTTTAGAGCCTCTATGCTTGATGACCCTACTATCGAGATGTCATATACAACTTCAATTATAAATGTGATTGGTACCCTTTTGTTAATCATTTCCTTTTTTTTATGTATCAAAGTCGTAAAAGATTACGCCAAGGTAGAGCCCTTATTATCCAATCTTCAAAAAGTCGAAACTAATACTAATAATTTATGAAACACTATTTTAGAACAGTAAGTACCCTGCTAAGTTTACTACTCTCTCCTTATTTATTAGCCCAACACAAGCCTTTGGGTGGTTTTGCTTATGGCACTCTCTCAGCCCCTACAGGTAAAGAATGGGAGTCAGTAGAGGAACTCTCGCTTAACAAAGAGTACCCTCGTGCTTATTTCTTCTCGTTTAAAGATGAAAAGACGGCTACCCAAGTATTGCCTGAACATTCTCCCTATTGGAAATCTCTCAATGGACAATGGCAATTCCACTGGTGCAAAACTCCCGAAGAGCGTCCCAAAGATTTCTATAAACCCGATTTCGACGCTTCTGCTTGGGAGACGATTCCTGTGCCTTCCAATTGGAATATCTACGGTATACAGAAAAACGGTACGCTCAAATATGGAGTGCCTATCTATGTAAACCAACCTGTGATTTTCTATCACGAGCGCAAGGTAGACGATTGGCGTAAAGGAGTTATGCGCACCCCTCCTAAAACGTGGACAACCTATGAGTACCGCAATGAGGTGGGCTCTTATATCCGCGATTTTGAAGTACCTACCGATTGGGACAGTCGCGAAATCTTCATCGATTTCGATGGAGTAGACTCTTTCTTCTACCTCTGGATTAATGGGCAATATGTAGGCTTTTCTAAAAACTCACGCAATGTGGCTTCTTTTGATATTACCAAATATCTACACAAAGGCAAGAATAAAGTAGCCGTAGAAGTATACCGCAATTCCGATGGTTCTTTTCTCGAATCACAAGATATGTTCCGCCTACCTGGTATATTCAGAACAGTAGCCTTGCGCAGTACTCCTAAGGTGCAAATCTTTAACCTCAACATTCTTACAGATACCCAAAACCTTACCGATTGGCAGTTAAAAGTCAATGCCGAAGTGCGCAACCTCAGCCCAAAAGCAGTCAAAGATTATCAAGTGCGCTATAACGTATACGAAGTCTCATTGTATAAAGACGACGTTACCTCCACTGCTACCAAAGGAAGCATTCCTCTAAAAACAGTAGCCTCTAACGCTATCGATAAGGTGAGCGGTACAATAGTCGTAAAGAATCCTAAACTATGGTCGGCTGAGGAGCCTCATCGTTATGTGCTCGTAGCTCAACTTTTGGATAAAAAAGGTAAGGTGGTAGAAACAGTATCGTCTTACTTTGGTTTTAGAAAAGTAGAAATCAAAGATACTAAGGCTGAAGACGATGCTTTTGGAAAGGCAGGAAGGTATTATTATCTCAATGGTAAGACTATCAAATTTAAAGGCGTAAACCGTCACGAAAGTCACCCCGCACAAGGGCACGTGCTCACACATCAACAAATGGAAGAAGAGGTGATGATGATGAAGCGAGCCAATATCAACCACGTGCGCAACTCTCACTATCCACCCGACCCTTATTTCTTCTACCTCTGCGATAAGTATGGTATTTATTTAGAAAACGAAGCTAATATAGAGTCTCACGAGTATTACTACGGCAAAGAATCTCTTTCTCACCCTAAAGAATGGGAAAAGGCTCACACAGCCCGCGTAACCGAAATGGTAGAGGCTACCTATAATTCGCCTGCCATTGTGATATGGTCACTTGGTAATGAAGCAGGCCCTGGTCAAAACTTTGTAACGGCTTATAATCACCTCAAAACACTCGATACTTCTCGCCCTGTACAATACGAGCGCAATAACGACATCGTAGATATGGGATCTAACCAGTACCCTTCCGTAGCGTGGGTACAGGGTGCTGCTACAGGTAAGTACGACATCAAATATCCGTTTCACATCTCGGAATACGCGCATTCTATGGGCAATGCAGTAGGGAATCTCGCCGATTATTGGGAGGCTATCGAAAGTTCCAACTTTCTATGCGGAGGTGCTATCTGGGATTGGGTAGACCAAGCGATGTACAACTATACCAAAGACGGCATTCGCTATCAAGCCTATGGAGGTGATTTTGGAGACTTCCCTAACGATGGTCAGTTTGTGATGAACGGCATTATCTTTGCCGATAGAACAGTGAAACCACAGTACTACGAAGTGCAGAAAGTGTATCAGAATATAGGCGTGAAAAAACTCAATAGTTTTACTTTTGAAATTTTCAATAAAGGCTATTTTACTGATCTTTCAAACTATGAGGGTATATGGAAACTCTATAAGAACGGTGTGCTTGTAGAAGAGCGTCCTTTTGAAGTGCCTTCTATGATGCCACAGCAAAAATCAAGTGTGACCATTACCCCTGTAACCTTAGATAGCAATGAAGAATATTACAGTATTGTAGAATTCCGCCTTAAAGCAGATACCCCTTGGGCTAAAAAAGGATTTGTGCAAGCTCGCGAACAATTCTTAATGCAACCTGCTACCCAAAAGCCTTCTCTTTCCTCTGTAGCCAAAGGAGAAAAGCTCACCCTTAGCAAAGACAAAAAGACCATTACCGGAAAAGACTTTTCAGTAACTTTTGATTTCGATAAAGGTACGATAGGCACACTCCGCTATGGTGAGCATACTATTATTGCCAACAGCGACCTAAGTCTCAACGCTTTTCGCGCCTTCACCAATAACGACAACTGGATATACGAACAATGGTTTGAAAAAGGATTGCATAACCTGCATCATAAAGTCATTGCTTCCTCAGTGAAACCTAATAAAGAAGGTGGTTATACCTTCTATTTCACGGTGGAATCACAAGCTCCTAATGCAGCTAAAATAACAGGGGGTGCGAGCTCAGGGCGCAATAAGATAGAGGAACTTACCCACCAGAAGTTTGGTGCAAACGACTTTAAGTTCACTACCAACCAAATTTTCACCGTCTATCCCGATGGCTCTATCGAACTACAAGCCAGCGTTGTGTCTAACGATGCCTCTTTGGTATTGCCAGAATTGGGCTATTTACTCAAACTGCCTAAACAATACGAGAATTTCACCTATTACGGTCGCGGTAAACAAGATAATTATCCCGACCGCAAATCGGGGGCTTTTGTAGGTCTCTACAGCGGTAAGGTAGCCGATGAATTTGTGCCTTTCCCTAAACCACAAGATATGGGACAACACCAAGAAACCCGCTGGGCAGCTCTTACCAACGCTCAGGGCGCCGGCGCAGTGTTTGTAGGCGCAGAGCCGCTATCAGTAGCAGCTTTGCCTTATAAAGCTATCGATATGACTTTGGCAGGACACCCCTACCAATTACCAGAACCTGATGGCGTGTACTTGCAACTGAACATAGGCAACACAGGTTTGGGCGGACATAGTTGCGGTCCTCGTCCGTTGTTGCGTGACCGTTTGTTAGCAACCCCTCATAATTTCGGTTTCATCATTCGTCCAGCCAAAGAAGATTTGCAAACAATAACCAATGTAAGTGCAAGCGGTGAGCAACCTCTTTCTATTACTCGTAGCAAAGTAGGGAAAGTATCTATCAGTACAGCCAATGCCCTTGCAACTATCTATTACAGTATCAATAATAGCAAAGCACAGAAATACACCCTTCCTTTCGATTTGCCTAACGGAGGTACTGTAAAAGCGTGGTTTGCAGGTAATGAAACTCAAAAGTACACCCTTACTTTCGGTAAAGCCGAAAGCACGGCAATGGAAGTAATTTTTGCCAGCAGTGAAGAAGCAGGCGTAGGTGACGCCAAACATTTAGTAGATGGCGACCCCAATACCATTTGGCACTCCGCCTATTCAGTTACTGTAGCTAAACACCCACATTGGGTAGATTTTGATATGGGCAAGGTAGTTAATGTAAAAGGCTTTAGCTTTACCCAGCGCACTGATAGCTGGAGCGGAAAGGTAAAAGATTACCAAATACAACTGAGCAACGACGGTAAGAACTGGGGCGAACCGGTGAAAGTAGGAGCTTTTAAAGATGTGAGTAGCGCCCAACAAGTGTTACTCGACAAAGTTACAAAAGCACGCTATGTGCGTTTCACCGCCCTAAGTGATTTCTATGGCGAAGATTTCGCCACAGGTGCCGAGTTTATGGTGATATTAGAATAGAAATTTAATTTGTTGTCATTGTAAGTTAAATTAAATTTAATTGAGGGGAGGCTGGCTCTTAAAGAGCCAGCCTCTTCTGTTATTCGTTATTCACCATTCATTAATACTTCCCTTTTCTTTCGCCTCGAAACCCCGTTTTTAACATTTTTAGCGTTGTTGTATTATATTATGAGTCAATCACTTATATACCTCTTCTATACCAATCGTCCATCATTCGTTCATCATTCCTATATCCTTTCTATATCCTAACCCCACCCATCTCATAGCCTTTTTTCATCAAAAACCCTCTCTCCCCTCTTCCGAACTCCTCCGTTTCCTTCCGAATTCTCCAACCTATCCGATTTGTCCGACAAGTCTCACCTATCAATAAACAATTTTTATCACTACTCATTTACTAATTTTCTAATTCTCTCATTTTCTCATTTCTGGTATTATCGGCATTTTTGGTATTTCTGGTATTATTATTATTTTCTTATTTTTCCTTATATATTTTACATCGTAATAAAAAATAATTAAAAAGTTACGAAAATATTTGCTTTATATTCCTTTTTATTAATATATTTGCACCATTAAATAACCAATAAAAAGTTTTGGAAGTATGAAACGAAAAATCTTCTTATTGCTAATAGCTCTATGGAGTACTACCTCTCTGCTATGGGCACAAAACAAACAAATTTCCGGTACTGTTACCGATGAGAAAGGCACTCCTCTTCCCGGAGTGAGTGTGCAAATCAAATCAACTACCCGTGGGGTAGCTACTGATTTTGATGGTAAATATAGCATTGAAGCCTCTCAAGGCAACGTGCTATTGTTCAGTTCTATGGGCTATGCCTCCCAAGAAAAAACCATTGGCAAGGGGGGGGTAATAGCTTGATTATCAACGTTCAACTGAAAGAAGACACCCAAGAACTGGGTGAAGTAGTAGTCGTAGGCTATGGTACCCAAAAGAAAGAAAACCTTACGGGAGCCGTAGCTACAGTAGACACTAAGAAATTAGCAACTCGCCCTTCCTCAAACATTGCTAAAGCATTACAAGGAACGGTAGCAGGGGTAACCATTATCTCTCGTCCTGGAGGTACCACTCTTAACATTCGTGGGCGCGGTAACTTAGGTAATTCCGATCCTCTTTATATTGTAGATGGGATAGAGGTAACCACTAATTTTTTCAATTCTATAGACCCTAATAGTATTGAAAGTATCTCTTTCTTAAAAGATGCTTCATCAGCAGCTATCTATGGCGCAAAAGCTGCTTATGGGGTTGTATTGGTTACTACCAAATCAGCAAGATCAGGAGTGATGCAAATTAGCTACGATGGGTCTACAAGTATGCAAATGCCTACTTACTTGCCTGATATGGTAAATTCAGCTGAATATGCTGAGATGTTTACCAAAGCAGAACGCAATTCAGGAATAGCCGAAGCAAACCTCACTTTCACCCCTGAAATGATACAAAAGTATCGTGATGGCTCCGACCCCGACCGTTATCCCAATACCAATTGGTTCAACTTAATTCTAAGAAAAAGAGCTTTCTTAAACAAACATAATGTACAGTTTTCAGGAGGTTCTGATAAGTTTAAGTACATATTAGGTACAGGTTTTCTTCGAGAAGAAGGTATTACAAGAGGAGAATCAACTAATCGGTATAACATCAACTCCAAAACTTCTTCTGAAATTAAAAAATGGCTCACAATCACCTCTAATTTAAATCTTATTTACACCAAATACGATCTCCCTAACGGGGGTGCAACAATGATTGAGTCTCTTCGTACTCCTCCTACTCAAGTAGCCAAACATTCTAATGGTGAATGGGGGTCTGTACGCAATGGTCGTACAACAACAGGGGAAGAAGCTTCCTTAAACCCTTTGCGTATGTGGGCTGAAAACGGACGAAAAAACTCTACTACTCGTCGTATATTAGGCTCTGTCTCTGCTGAAATATGCCCTATAAACGATTTAAAAATAACCAATCTCTTCAGTTATAATTATTTCGATTACCAATATTTCAATTTTACAAATAAGCGTAAAGGAGTCCCTAATTTTCTAAATCCTGCCGCAGGCATTATTCCTGCTTCTGGTTCTGATGTAAACCAAATGGAATTAGATTGGCAATATTCCGATAAATTTACCTATAATGGTTGGTTAAACTACGATACTGTGTTCAATGAAAAGCATTCAGTAAGTATAATGCTTGGAACACAAGCTGACATATATAATTATCGCCGTTTAACTGTAGGTCGAAAAAACTTTGCAAGTAACAGTATGAACGATTTTACAGGAGGTTCATCAAAAGAGTCTGACCAACTTAAAACCAACGGACAAGAAAATACTAATTTTTATGAAGAAGAAAGTATCAATTCTTATTTTGGTAGGATAGGTTACACTTACGACCAAAGATACCTTTTCGAAGCCAATTTCCGTGCCGATGCCTCTTCTCGTTTCGCTAAAGGCGGTCGTTGGGGTTACTTCCCTTCTTTCTCCGTAGGTTGGCGTATAGACCAAGAAAAATTTATGGAAAACATCTCTTGGATTAATGGGCTTAAACTGCGTGCCAATTGGGGGAAGAATGGTAATATAAAAAATGTAGGTCTGTACGATACTTATTCTACATACGAAAATACAGGTACTGTAGTAATAGGAGGTGAAAGTAAAACAGTGCTTACCGAAGGGCGTATTGGTAACCCAAATCTTACTTGGGAAACTACAACCACTACTGACTTAGGTCTTGATGTAAATATTGCCAAAGGACTTTTCGGTCTCACCTTTGATTACTACAACCGTTTGACTGATGGTATTTTAGTTCGTGCTAATGACATAATGGAAGAAACAGGATTGTCAAAAAATCAAATCCCTGCACGTAATGTAGGAAAAGTACGCAACAAAGGTGTAGAATTTGTAGTTTCACACCGAAAAGAGTTTGGAGATTTCTCTTATAATATTGCTGTCAATGCCACTTATAACAAAAATATCATTGAAGACTTAGGAGATAAAGTAGATGAATTACCCCCTGATAGTTACTGGATATTCCGCAGAGGTGGCTCAGTAGGTGATTTCTATATGTATCAAGTAAATGGTATCTATACTCCTGAAGATATTAAAAAAGGAAGATTTATACCTCTTGGTGACCAAAAACCTGAAGAAGGTATGTTGCGTTATGTAGATATCAATGGTGATGGTGTTATTAATGATAAAGACCGTACAGTAGTAGCTAATGATGTCCCAAAATGTACTTATGGTATTAACTTAGATTTGAATTATAAAAACTTTTCTCTTTCCATAATGGGACAAGGAGTAACTGATGTGAAGGTATATATGGATAATGAAGCTTCACAGGCTTTCTTTAATTACTCAGTACCAAGAAAATGGCAAACTAATAACTGGAGCCCCGATAATCAAGACACTTCTTATGTTAAGCTGTTTTCTCCCTCCGACAAACGCTATGAATATAACAACAAAATGTCATCTTATTGGTTATTTGATGCTTCTTATTTTAGAATCAAAAATATAACTCTTAGTTATACTTTACCTGATGAGGTACAAAAGCTATTAGGGGTAACCAATGCTCGTGTATATCTTTCGGGAGATAACCTATTTACTTTTAGAGGCGATAAACGTATGAAAGATTTCGACCCCGAAGTAGCCAGCGGTCGCGGTTATTCAATAGGTATGAAATCTTATACTGCAGGTTTATCTTTTTCTTTCTAACCTTATCATAACTATTAAATTTAAAAACAATGAAAAATATCATACAAAAATCATTCATTGTACTTGCATTATTAGGTGCAATGGGTTGTGGTGACGATTTTTTCGATAAATCACCTCAAGGCTCTATAGACTCTTCTAAGATAAATGCTGAGCTTTTTGTACAATTACGTAACAATATCTATCGTCAGATACCCGATGGATATGGCGAAATATTTTTAGATGGATATGCTGATAATGGATATTCACGTAATGCTTGGGACAGCAATGGGTCTGCTGTACAAAACAATACCTTAGATGGAGGATTAAATTTTGGATATGCAGGTTACTTCCAAAGTATACGTGCGTGTAACCAAGTAATAAAAAAAGCTGACGATTATCCAGAGATTCCCGTTAATGATAGAGAAAAATACAAAGCTGAAGCTCGCGTAATGCGTGCTTGGCTATATGGAATAGCATCTCTCTATTTTGGTGATATAGCCCTTTCAACAGACGTTAGTAATGATTTTCCCGATGGGCTTCCTCGTAATCCTGCCTCTGAAGTTAGGACTTGGGTACTCAAAGAGTTAGACGAAGCCATTGCTATATTGCCACAAACCAATGATAAGGGCTATTTTAACAAGGCTATGGCAACCGCTATTAAAGCACGTATGGCTTATTACTTTGGTAAATATGACCAAGCCGAAGTGGCTGCCCGCTATGTAATTGACAACGGTGGATATCGCTTGCATCAAGTAGCCTCTCTTTCTGCTGATATGATAAAAGACGGTGAATACTTTAAAAAGTTTGTTGACTTCTCTGCTTATGGTATTAATGAAGATACTTTTATCAAAGGACTTTTTAATTACCAAGATATTTGGAAAGCTGATAATAGTCCGGAAACTATAATAGCCAAAGAATACATCGCCAATCCACAAAATAATAGTTGGGTACGTGTAACTTGCTTGCTCACTCCTAATCTCGTAGAAAAACAAGCGTGGGCTACTATTGTACCTACTCAAGAATTAGTAGATGCTTATTGGACAACCGATGGTAAAACCAAGCCCACTCTCTCTACTATGGATCAACGCATTAAAGACTATAAAGCATTGGCTGATGAGATTAAAGGAATTGAAAATACCAATAAGAAAACTTTTAATGAAGCAGTAAACAGTATAGAAAATTCTTTACCTAATAAAGCCTATCTAAGTCAGTTTAAGAATAGGGATAGTCGTTTATATGCTTCTATTATTTTTCCATATTCAGCGGTAAACAAATATCGTCCTAATGAATATCAACACTATGTACCCGAAGTAAATAATTATGGTGAAAGTGGCTACGCTTTCAGAAAAATGAGTGGTGCTGATGATGTTATTCCTATATCAGGGGGTGCTTATTATGGAACAGGAGTTGATTTCCCTGTAATTCGCTTAGCCGAAATGTTACTTATTTACGCCGAAGCTCATACCCAAAATACGGGTTATGATGGTACAGTAGTTACTGAGCTCAACAAATTGCGCACTCGTGCAGGTATGCCCGAAGTACCTACCGGTCTTTCTAAAAATGATGCTCTCGACTTTATTCGTAAAGAACGCCGTATAGAGTTGGCTGGTGAGGGCTTGCGCTTTTTCGACATTCGTTTGTATGAAGACGATACTCGCAACGGAGGCTTTAAAGGCACTGAAGCGGCAAGTGTAGTAATGAGAGGACAAATAAAAGATGTTGTAGGGAAATTAGGTGCTGAGAAAATATGGGCACCTCGCTTAATGTATATGCCCCTCCCCACTACTGCTTTAGACAAAAACAAAAACGCTGGTATGAAACAAAACCCAGGATATTAATCAGATTCTAATAACACAAAAAGGCTATCTTGAAAAATTATTTTCTTAGGATAGCCTTTTATTATTGAATTGTTAAACTTTTAACAAAATATTTTAATAAAAAGTTACGAAAATATTTGCTTTATATTCTTTTTTATTAGTATATTTGCACCATTAAATAACCAATAAAAAGTTTTGGAAGTATGAAACGAAAAATCTTCTTATTGCTAATAGCTCTATGGAGTACTACCTCTCTGCTATGGGCACAAAACAAACAAATTTCCGGTACTGTTACCGATGAGAAAGGCACTCCTCTTCCCGGAGTGAGTGTGCAAATCAAATCAACTACCCGTGGGGTAGCTACTGATTTCGATGGTAAATATAGCATTGAAGCCTCTCCAGGCAACGTGCTATTGTTCAGTTTTATGGGCTATGCCTCCCAAGAAAAAACCGTTGGTAAGGGGGGGGGTAATAGCTTGATTATCAATGTAAAACTAAAAGAAGACACCCAAGAATTGGGTGAAGTAGTAGTCGTAGGTTATGGTTCTCAAAAGAAAGAAAACCTTACGGGAGCTATCGCTACTGTCGATGCTAAGGTATTAGAAAGTCGCCCTCTTACTACTATCGGACAAGGGTTGCAAGGTGTTATCCCTAACCTCAACATCACTACTAGCAACGGTCGTCCTGGTTCTGGTTCTTCTTTCAATATCCGCGGGTATACTTCTCTCAACGGTGGTTCTCCATTAGTACTTGTCGATGGCGTTCAGATGGACCCTAACCAAATCAATCCTAACGATGTAGAGAACGTTACTGTGTTAAAAGATGCCGCTTCAGCAGCTATATATGGAGGTCGTGCTGCATTTGGGGTAGTTTTGATTACCACCAAAAAAGGTAAGAAAGAAACCCCTATGCAAATAAACATCTCCTCCGACTACTCTATTACACGTCCTACTCGTTTGCCTGACTTGGTAAATTCAGTAGAATACTTGCAAATGTATATGGAAGCTGACCGTACTGGTCGTGCTACCGGCAGTGGAGTTGGTTCACAAAACTTCACTGATACTGACCTTCAAAAAGCGAAAGAGTACTTAGCCAATCCTACGCCTGCCAATTCAGTATATATCGACCCTAACGATGCTCGAAAATACCGATATGTAGGTAATACCAACTGGATAAAAGAAATGTATCCTGGTTGGGCTTCTCAAACTCAGAATAATATATCACTTTCAGGAGGTACAAATAAAACTACTTATTTGGCTTCAGTGGGTATGTTTTCTGAAGATGGCTTGTTCAAAAAAGCCAAACAAAAATTTGAACGCTATAACATTACGCTAAACATCAATACCGATATTACAAAGTGGTTATCTCTCCATTTGAAATCAACAGTCAATCACAAAGATAACGACCAGCCTGCTAATGTAGGTCGTGGATTTTCAGCTGAGCGTTTCGCTACCGATGTGAAACCGTTAATGCCTGTATATCACCCTGACGGACACTTCTCTGGACAAGGTAACTTTACGAATCCTCTTGCTGTAATTGCTACTGGCGCACGTGATACTTATAAATCAGATGATATATGGATAACCTCTGGTTTCACTCTCACCCCTATAAAAAACATTAAAATAGTTGGTGATTACACTTGGAATCCTTATCATATGAATAGCAAAAATAACGTAAAGATGTTCAAAGAATACGGTGCCCCCACTGATGGTACTAGTATTTATGACCCCGATAAGGCTACTGATTTGGGTTATTACCCTCATAACAACCCTGCTACTGTGTATGAAGCTAATAGCCACGACCTCTATAAGGCTGCTAATATTTATGCACAATACGAAAATACTTTTGCTGAAAAACACTACTTTAAAGCAATGGTAGGTTATAACCAAGAGTCTAAACATAATGAATCTTTCAGTGTACAAGTGAAAAACTTAGTGAATCAAGACTATCCTTTCCTCAAACTTAATAATGATGATAAACCGAGTGTAGGTAGTGGTATTTCTGATTGGGCACTGATAGGATCTTTCTTTCGCTTAAACTATGTATACAATCAAAAATACTTAGTAGAAGTAAATGGTAGATATGATGGTTCTTCACGTTTCAGTCGTGAAAATCGCTATGTATTTAGTCCATCAGCTTCTTTAGGTTGGCGTATCGCCAAAGAGAAGTTCTTTGAGCCTATTAACAGTGTAGTGAGTGATTTGAAATTCCGTGTCTCATACGGTAAATTGCCTAACCAACAAGTGAATGCTCTTTATCCTTATTTACCTACTATGCCTTATGGTAACCAAACAGGTTATATCTTCGGTACCCAACAGTTGCCTTATGTATCAGCTCCTGGTTTAGTAAGCAATAATTTTACTTGGGAAGAAGTAGCTACTCGTAACTTTGGTGTTGACTTTGGCTTCTTGAACAATCGCTTAACTGGTTCTTTTGATTACTACATCCGCAACACTACGGGTATGCTTGTAAATGGATTAGCACTACCTGCTGTTTTAGGCGTAGGGGCTCCACAACGCAATGCTGCGGACCTTGAAACCAAAGGATTTGAACTCACTCTCGGATGGCGTGATGCTATAGGTGAAGATTTTAAATACGGTGTATCGTTTAATTTAGCGGATAGTCGATCTTTCATTACTAAATACGATTTGAACCCTACAGGTAGCTTAGGAGATTACTACGTAGGTAGAGAAATAGGTGAAATTTGGGGATATACTACAGAAGGTCTCTATCAAACTGATGAAGATGCTGCTAAACTTGACAAAACCAAATTAGCAGGCTATAAGTGGTTGGCAGGAGATGTGAAGTATAAAGACCTAAACGGCGATGGAAAAATCGACTACGGTAAAAACACTTTAGATGACCACGGCGACTTATCAGTTATTGGTAATAACCAAGCGCGCTATACCTTTGGTTTGAACTTAAATACCGAATATAAAGGCTTTGATTTTACTGTTTTCTTCCAGGGAGTTGGCAAACGCGATTATATGTTAAACGATGTGTATTTCTGGGGATTTAGTAATGCCGACGAATGGTCTGTACCTGCAACTAACCAATTAGACCACTGGACACCCGAAAACCCTAACGCTTACTACCCACGTTTGCGCTTCGGTGGTTGGGGAAATACACGAACTCAAACTCGCTATATGCAAGATGCTTCTTACATACGTCTAAAACAAATAACCTTAGGTTACACCTTGCCTAAAGAAGTTTTAACTAATATAGGTTTGCAAAACTTGCGTTTGTTCATCACAGGGCAAAACCTCTGCGAATGGACAAAACTCATCAAATCATACGACCCTGAGCTACTTAGTCAAAATTATCCTATCAACCGTGTAATTACGATTGGAGTTCAAGCTCGTTTCTAATTGATAATTTAAATAGTAATACAATGAAAAGAATATATAAACATATCACATTTATAGGCCTTTTAGGTGCTTTGCTAAGTCAAATAAGCTGTAAAAATGATGACTTCTTAGATAAATATCCTCCTGATGCTTTTAATGAAAAAGGATATTTTAATAGCGATGAAGACTTAAAGATCTTTGCTAACCGTTTTTATGGTGGTTTGCCTGTACAGTTCTTCTATAATGATAACGACTCTGATAATATGGCTCCTAAGAATATGAACAGTTTCTTGGCAGGAACTTACACCATACCTGCTACAGGAGGTGGCTGGAGTATTAACGATTGGAACGGTATTTACAATTGCAATTTCTTCTTGGATAATTACAACCGCTCTACTGGTTCAAAAAAAGAACAATATGCTGCCGAGGTACGCTTTTTCCGCGCTTTGTACTATTGGAATAAGGTAAAGACTTTTGGCGATGTTCCTTTGATTCTTACCAAAGTAAACGATGCCTCTCCTATTATTTTCGGACCTCGTGTAGCTCACAAACAAGTGATGGACAAAGTTATGGAAGATATGAATTTTGCTATCCAAAACTTACCTGAGAAAGCCCAAGCCGAAGCAGGACGCTTACACAAAGATGCTGCTTTAGCTTTAAAATCACGTGTTGCCTTATGGGAAGGTACTTATCGCAAATACCATACATTGGGTGATGAAAGTTCTTGGTTGCAAGCAGCTGTCGAAGCCTCAGAAAGCCTTATTAATTCAGGTAGATATAGTGTTTATACTACAGGTAACCCTGATAAAGATTACCGTAATTTGTTTATTCAGCAAGATTTATCTCGCAACTCCGAAGCTATTTTCTACCGTACCTATATCAAAGGAACAGGCACTCACGGTTATACCCGTACAGCAGGTGAAAATAGCACTGGTTGTAGTAAGGATTTTATGGAATCTTACCTCTTTACTGATGGATTGCCTATTGGCACTACTACCTTCACTTATGACGATAGTACCCCAGCAGGCGAAGCTGCCAACCGAGATCCTCGCTATGCTCAAACAGTCGCTACTCCAGGTTTTGTATGGACTGAAAACTCTGACCCTGCTAAACGCCAAGTAGTAACATTACCGGCTGTAGGTACAGGGCAAACAAGTACTGGTTATTGGCTTATAAAAGGACGTTCTAGTGACCCTGAACAGTGGATTGCTAATCAAAGTGATTTAGACCTTTTTATATTCCGCTATGCCGAAATATTACTTAATTTTGCCGAAGCTAAATATGAATTAGGTTCTCTCTCTCAAGCTGACTTAGATAAAACTATCAACAAACTGCGCGATCGTGTAGCAATGCCACATCTTACCACTGCTGTAACCGCTGATACTCACGCTATAAACTACGGTTATACCGTCACCCCTTTGTTGTACGAAATACGTCGTGAACGCCGTGTTGAACTCATTGGTGAAGGTTTTCGTATCGATGATATCAAACGCTGGAAAGCTGGAAAGCTGATTGAAAATCCTAAAATCATACGTGGAATGAAGCTCAATGCTACCTTAAAAGCACAATATCCTGCGAACTCAGGTGTTAGTAATTTACCTGTAGACAGTAATAATTACCTCATTATCTACCCTTCCATTACGGCAGGACACCACACTTGGAACGATAAACTATATCTATATCCATTGCCTATCGACCAGATACAATTAGTAAAATACACACAAAACCCTGGTTGGTAATTTGTACATTTTTTATAATACAAGAGGGCATTTAAAAACTCTCTTTTACATCAAAAACTTTGTCAAAGCCTTAGGGCTTTGACAAAGTTTGTTATAAATTTACTTACCAAAAACAATGAAAAATTTCAACTTTATATTACTCTTTACGATACTAATTTTAGTCGCTTGCAAAACAGCCGTTACTACCCCTGCTACACCCGCTCAAATGGAAGTAAGTAGCCATAAACATATCGTCCTTAACAAGGATACCTATCATTTTTATCTCAACCAAACTACCGAGAAAGAACTCTACATCTCCAACCACGACCAAACCAATCCCAAAAAAGTAGGACTTTATCTCGAAAACTTAAATAATGTAGTGATTGACGGCAGTAACAGCGAATGGCTCTTTCACGGCACTATCTTGCCTATTGTAGTGAAAAACTGTACCAATATCACTCTTAAAAACTTTTCGATAGACTTTGCAACCCCTCATTTGCGTCAGTTGCACATTACCGAAGTAGATGCAAAAAATAACACCGTAAAAGCCCAACTCTACCCCGAAGGAAACTATAAAATCAAGGACGGGAAACTCTTCTTCACTGGCGAAGATTATGAAGAAACTCCCTTTGGAGGTATGATATTCAGAGCTGACAAACGTTTGGCTTATAAGCGAGCTGACGTAAATTTTAACCCTACTAAAATTACCGAAATAGCCCCTAATGAGTTCCGCATCGAAGGCATAGGTGCTAAACCTTATTTGGAAAAAGGAGAGCGTTTTGTATTGCGCACCTACACACGTCCTACACCTGCCATTTTCGTTACTGAAAGCAAGAACGTGAAGTTAGAGAACATAACCGTACATAACACCCAAGGTATGGGACTCTTAGCACAACTCACCGAAAATATAACCCTCAACCGCTTTCGCGTAGCTTTAAAAGAAGGCACCGAACGCTATTTCACTACTCAAGCCGATGCAACTCACTTTTCAGCCTGCAAAGGGCTCATACGCTCTGAAAACGGAGTCTATGAAGGTATGGCGGATGATGCTATTAACGTACACGGCACTTACCTAAAAGTAATAGCTCGTGAAGACAATCACACTATCAAAGCGCAGTATATGCACCCCCAATCGTGGGGATTCCTTTGGGGCAATGTAGGTGATAAAGTGCAGTTCATTGCCTCCAAGACAATGGACGTTATCGGTGATAAAACCTATCGCATTCAAGCCATTAAAGCCGTTGATAAAACTACCGAAGTAGGCGCTAAAATATTTAAAATCACTTTCGATGAAATACTACCTGCCGAAGTAAATCCCGATACACCTTGTGGGGTAGAAAACCTTACTTGGACACCTGAGGTGATTTTCAAAAACAATATAGTGCGCAACAATCGGGCTCGTGGGGCTCTGTTTAGCACTCCTAAAAAGGTCGTTTGTGCCAATAACACCTTCGACCATACTCACGGCACTGCTATCTTACTCTGTGGCGATTGTAATGGCTGGTATGAAACAGGTGCTTGCCACAATGTAATCATCAAAAACAACCACTTCATCAATGCACTTACCGCTAATTATCAATTTACGAACGCTATTATTTCCATCTATCCCGAAATCCCCAACTTAGAAGCACAACAAAAGTATTTCCATTCTAATATTACTATTGAAAACAATGTGTTTGAAACTTTTGATGAGCCTATTCTCTATGCCAAATCAGTAGAGAATCTCATTTATCGCAATAATAAGATTATCAAAAATCAAGAGTTCAAACCTTTTCATTGGAATAAAGAACGTTTTAAGTTAGAACGCACTAAGAATGTAAAGATTGATTAATGCACCCTAATAGAATATTCAAAAAGTCTCTTTTGCACATTCATTTTCTTATATTATGCCTAAACTATTTTACATCTTACTATTTTTAGCCTTACCACTTTCCGCACAAATCAATGTGGTACCACAGCCTAATGAGATAACTTATCATAAGGGTACTTGTCCGATAAGTACCAAAATTAGCTATATACAGGATAAATCCATCAATAATCCCGAAGGCTATCAGCTTATCATCAAACCTAACCAAATTATCATCAAGTTTGCCACCGAAGCAGGAAAGTTCTATGCCCAGCAAACCTTCAATCAACTCGTTTTTGAGGCAGAGGTAACACACAAAAAATCTTTGCCTTGTCTTACCATTACCGATGCGCCTCGTTTTGCTTATCGCGCCTTAATGATTGACCCCGCTCGGCATTACTGGAAGATAGACGATATTAAAAAATACATTGATGTAATGGCTCATTACAAGTTCAATTACTTACATTTGCATCTCACCGACGACCAAGGGTGGCGTATAGAAATCAAGAAATATCCTAAACTCACCGAAATAGGGAGCAAACGTTCCGATTTCGAAGGTTCTAAACGCAATAACGAAGGCTTTTATACCCAAGAGCAAATAAAAGATCTCGTACTATACGCTCTTCAGCGCAATGTACAGTTAGTGCCTGAGTTCGATGTACCAGGTCATAGCGATGCTGCCATAGCTGCTTATCCTTTCCTCAGTTGCAACGATACCCTCATTGGGGTACGCACTACCGCGGGTGTTTCTAAGAATTTGTTGTGTGTAGGCAAAGAAGAGGTCTTTACTTTCATCGATGATGTCATTGCAGAATTATCAGCTATTTTCCCCTGCCCTTATTTTCATATCGGGGGTGATGAAGCCCCTATGGACAAGTGGCTTGAGCACTCCCCTACCCTCAAACTCAAACAGAGTCTTCACACTACCAATAACCAACAACTGATGAGTGAGTTTTTCAAAAGGGTAAATCAATCATTAGAGAAAAACCACAAGCGCCCTCTTATTTGGTTAGAGTTAGAAGTCCCCTCCTATCCCAAAAATAGTGTGATGTATCTATGGCGAATGCGTACTACTCCGCAAGTATTGGAGCGCGCTAAAAAAGATAATTTCAAACTGATTTGTTCCCCCGGCGAATACGCCTACTTCGATTATCCACAAGCCAAAAACGATTTGCCTAATGTAGATTGGATGCCTACCCTCACCCTACAACGCGTATATGAATTTAATCCCGCCTTTTCACTCACAGCCGAAGAAGAAAAGCAATATATTTTAGGAGTTGAAGCTACTTTGTGGGGCGAAAGTGTGAAAGATGTATTCCGCGCTTTTTATATGACCTATCCTCGCGCTTTAGCCTTATCCGAAGCAGGGTGGACAGAGATGCCTAAGCGTGATTGGCAACAATTCACCCAAAAGTTAGACCTCCAATTGCAATATTTGCTACACAAAGGCATTAATTATCGTCCCCCAGTAGAATTACATCAGTAACCATCTATTAGTAAATGTCAGTCCGATATATATAATACTGATTTACAGTTGTGTTTACATTGTAATCTGTGAAATCCAGCAACGCAGTTGCTAATCCGTGCCCATCATATTTGTCAATTATCAATTGTCAATTGGGCTATCCGTGCAATCCGTGTAATCTGTGCGAGACTTTCAGGCAACTTGTTGCCTTTTTCTTTGATTTGTAAAGATTTGTAGGATTTTTATAGCGTAAGCTACACTTTTCTTACCTCAACATATAATATTATTTTTAAATTGCCTGTCGCACTACGACGACCTAGCTCCTCTGACCTTCTCCTAAAACTCCTACGAACCTCCGCCAGTGTACCTCTCACTTTTCCGTCATTATATTCCCCTTTGAAGGTAGCCAGACACAGCTGAGTATGTGCCTTGCAAGAGCGGAGTATGTGTAAGGGGGGAGGTTTCCTCCGCTTTTCCGTCACACTCCCTCCTAGTGCCTATGGTCTAAGGGCTATCACCTATTCCCTTTTCTTTCGTCTCGAAACCCTGTTTTTAACATTTTTAGCACTGTTTTATTATATTATGAATCAACTATTTATATACCCTTTCTATACCAATCGTCCAAGATTCGTATAAGCTTCCTATAAGCTCTCTATAAGCTAACCCCACCCTCATTACACCCTTTTTCCATCAAAAACCCTCCCTCCCCTCTTCTGAACTTCTCCGTTTCCTTTCGAAAGCTCATCTGTGTCACTTTTAGGGGTATACACTTTGCCAAAATTTTTGCCCGTGTGGCTCACACTGCCTGTGCGGCTCGCACCTTTGGCAAAGTTAATTATCAGTATTTTTAGCATTATTGGTATTTCCTCATTTCCTCATTTTTCCCCGCTCATATGGCTCACACACCTATCTTATTTTAATTTCTCTGTACCGTCAGGTACACTTCTTTTTTAAAGAAAATTTTGTGCGTTTGCTCTATTCTGTCCCATAAAAAGTAAGTAAATAGAAAATAGTTTTATATCTTTGCATATTCAAAAATAAATTATCATTAAAAGTATATTATGGAAGATAAAACAATTTTCACCGAAACTTATAAAGTGCGTAGCACACAAGTAAACCTCAACAATCAACTCGGGTTATATGGCGTATTAGGTATGTTGCAAGATATCGCTGCCGAACACGCTTCACTTTTAGGGTTCGGTTATGAAGAGTTAGTAAAAAAAGGATTCTTTTGGGCACTCATACAGCAAAAACTAAAAATGCACTATTGGCCTCAATGGAATGAACGTATCACCGTCAAAACGTGGTCTCTCCCTGTAAAAGGAGTGTATGCTTTTCGCGAATTCGAACTTTTTTGCAACGACCAAAAAATAGGTGAATGTGCTAGTACTTGGATTACCTTAGATATTCAAACACGTCGCCCCATTGAGCTTACTGACCGCCAAGAAATCTTCTCTCCTCGTACCGAAGGCGGACTCTCTTTCCATACCGACCGTATCAATCTCCCCGAAGGTATGTATCAGGTCAACGATTTTAAAGTGCGTGTAAGCGATTTAGATGTCAATTCACACGTAAATAATGTAAAATACACTCAGTGGGCACTCGATATGATGACAGAGCGCAACCATCGCGAGTTTGTTATTAAAGAATATGATATCAATTTCTTATCCGAAACTTTTATGGGAGACGAAATGCAAGGATTTAAAAGCAAAGGTAAATACATCGACGATGCCCATAACTTGGTAGAAACTTATCTCTATGCACAAAAAATAGGAGCTCCTAAACCTGCGTTCATATCTCGCTGGATTGCTGAACGAATTTAAACTATTTATTACTTTTAATAAAAAACCCCTGCGAAGTTTCCTTCGCAGGGGTTTTATTTATTATAGATATTACTTACTATCTATACAATGTGAAGTGGCCCATATATTCTCGTGCATCTTCACCGTCTTCGTGAGTCTTCAAGATGTACCAGTAGTCACCCGCTGGTAATTCTTTACCGTCATAACGTCCATCCCATTTTTGTCCTGAACGCAACGTTGTGATATAACGTCCGTAGCGGTCGTAAATATCTACGGTCAAGTTTGGATAAGTGCGGAATCTATCAGGATCCCAACCGTCGTTGCTACCATCATCATTCGGTGTAAAGAAGTTAGGTGGTACTGACTTCATAAACTCTTTCTCGATGCGCAAGTCGGCTTCACAACCATTTGCATCTTGTACGGTAGCGGTTACCACTTTGTATACTCTTCCGTTTACTACACGGCTGGTTGGGTCGGTAGGTTTAAGAGTGTACTCGTTGCTTCCATTTTCGTAACTTCCGTTAAAGTAGTAAGTGTATGGAGGATTACCTCCTCTTGCTTCTACTTTTATAAGGTTCAATTCACGTGGGTCGCTCTTGTCTTTCAATTCCAATCCTGGGTAACGTTCTATATCAAAACGTTGTGCAATAGTTTCCTGACAAGTAGATGCCACACCTGCTCCACGATAGAATACAGTTATATATTGGTTCGTTCCTGGTTCAATAGGTGCTGTCTTAGCTCTATTACCATCAAACGATTCAAATGGTCTCGCATCACGCGCATCAGTACTATTGATAGCATAGCTTGTATTGCTTCGTGTGAGTGCACCGTCCAAATTGTTGAACGTTAGCATCAAGTAGCCTGTCGTCCAAGTAGTAGAAACAGTAGAACAGTTAAAGCCTTTTTCAAAAGTAGCATTGATGCTTGGTGCAACGGCTACTGTTATTTCTAAGGTTTGTGAACAAATACCAGAGTCACCATATTCTAATTGGTATCTACCTGGTGCTATTCCTGTTCTAGATACTACTGTACCTGTTGCTACACTGCTTGAAGTTCCTATCACATTACCCGATGGGTCTTTCAACGTATAGTTGTATGGTGCACGTCCACCTGTGAATCGGAAGCTTAGAGCTCCGTCATTAGTGCCGTAGCAAGTTTCTGTTACGGTGCTTGCGTGAGCTACCAACTGTTCAGGTTCTACAATGGTAAAGGTGCGTTCTACTTCACAGCCTATCACATTGTCTTTCACCTTCACAATATACTGTCCTTTTGGCAAGTTAGTGAACTTATTAGTTCCATCAAAAGTTCCTGCCTCTGGTGAGATAGTAAATGTATAGCTTCCTGTACCACCTGTGGTCGCATAAGTAATCGTACCATCATTCACACCATAACAACTCATATCAGTCTTAGTAGACGATACTGTAAGATTTGTATAAGCTTCTACATCTACCGTTATAGTACGTTTACAACCGTTATTATGTGCTATGGTAACAGTGTGAGTACCTGGTGTTACTACAAAGCGTCCTGAGGCTTGTGGTGCCCCTCCATCTATGCTATATGATACATATCCTGCATATTTTGGATTAGAAGAAGCTACAATAGTATTCACTACGGTATTATTACCACAACTGTACTCTACGGTAGCAGTAGCTTGTAAGTCTACTCCTTCCTTGATTGTTACCGATACTTCGGTAGTACAGCTTCGAGCGTCTTTCACGTAGATAGTGTAAGTACCAGAAGCTAATCCCGTATAGAGGGTCTTGCCTACTGTCCAAGTTACATTATCTATTGAAGTACTGTAAGAAGCAGTTCCTCCTTTGATAGTGATAGATACTGTACCATCATTACCACCTTTACATACCTCATCGGTTATCTTGTCTATTGAAGCCTCTAATAAAGTAGGTTCTTTGATTTCAAAGGTAGTATCAGTATAGCAACCATTTTCATCTTGAGCTCTTACAATATAGTTACCTCTTGCTAATTTAGTGAAGTAACCACTATCTACAAATCGGTCTAATCGTGGACTAATAGCGTAGAGGATTCTTCCTGTACCTCCTGTTACGGTTACCGAAATAGTACCATCGGCTTCACCATTACAGCTAATATCAGTACTTGCAGTAGCTACTGAAAGTGGTCCTGCCTCTCCAATATTTATAACTGTACTGGTTTGTACACAGTCTACACTAATTACTTCCACTTGGTAAGTACCAGATGTCAAACCTCCAAATGCCCAATCAGTAGCATTTTCTTGGGTAGCAGTAGCAGTTTGTGCTACACCTCCTTTATATAATTTGTATTGGTAGTTACCCAAAGCACCAGTGGCTGAGAAAGTAATCTTAGCTGTACTATCTCCATTACATTTTACATATGCCTCAGAAGTATCTACGTGTAATTGTAATGGTTGTAATGCTTCTATCGTTATCTTGTTAGACAACTTCGATTGACAACCGTGACTATCTATCACATAGAACTCGTACTCTCCTACTCCTGCTTGAGTGCTATTTCCTGTAAGTGTTGTAGTAGTTGTACCGTTGGCTACCATATAGTAAGTATAACCTGGAGTACCACCTGTTACAGTAATTGAAATAGTAGCTTGTTGCAAGCAAGTAAGCGGTTTAGCAATTGAGGCAGTTACCTTCATTTCACGAGGTTCATCGATGGTTACTGGAATAGTAACATCACAACCCCAACCATCTATAATCTTCACGTTATATGAACCTGCATATAGGTTAGTGAAAGTAGTGCTAGTTTGTGCACCTCCTATTTGTGCACCTCCCACATTCCACAATTCGTAAGCGTAATTACCACTTCCTCCTGTTGGGCTCACCACTGTTATTACCCCTGTTCTATCGTTGAAGCAATTCAAAACAGTAGTTGCTGATGATATGCTTGCCGAAATAGGTGCTGGTGGTGCCATTACTACATTAGTAGTAGTTGAACAACCTCCGCGGTCAGTTACTTCTACCGTATAGGTATTGGCAGTCAATCCTTCAAATAAGGTAGTGGTGGTATAGGTACCATAAGTAGCGTGAGGAGCTCCTCCCACTAACAAGCGGTATTGATAATCACCCCAACCTCCTGTTACATCTATACTGAAGGCACCTTTATTATCATTAGGTTCACAAGTGATGCGATTTGTAATAGTAGGACTCACTGTCAAAGCTTGTGTAGGAGCCGATACCATCACCGAAGTAGTGGTTACTGTACAGTATGGTGATTGTGTTTCCACTACTCTTATCACATATGTTCCTGCCGATAAACCTGCAATTACCTCTCTTCTCTCAGTAGCCGCATTTGCTTGTACAGTTCCTGTTATTCCTGTTGGAGCTAAGGTAGTCGCATCAAGCACTTGATAGTTATAAATACCTTGATAACCTTTTACAGTAAGGGTAATCTCACCATCATTGCCTCCTACGCACGATACTGGTTTGGTTTGTGCAGCAATTACTTCTATATCGCTGAAATCTATAACCGTATGCGATGCAGTAGCATAACAACCTGTTTCAAGGTCTATTACTTTCATTTCATAGTAACCAGGTGTATTGAAGCCTATATTAGCTGTGTTCACTCCTGCGGTAAGCGTTTGTGTACTTGGAATAGCCACTCCAGCTCCTGTAGAGGTTACTTCTATACGATATCCTTTGTTATTACCTCCATTAATAGTTAAGGTAATACTTTCGGTAGCGTTACAGCTTATTTGGCTTGTTCGGTTCACATCAATACTAGTAATGCGTTTTAATGGCGGTATTACTAATGGGTTCGCACTGTTATCAGCTTGACAACCGTTCGCATCGCGTATATACACTATTACTGTTTGAGTGTGAGTGCCATTGCTAGTTACACTGTATACTCCTGTATGGTTAACCCAACCTGAGGTAGTAGTAGAGGTACCGTCAAACACTTCAAAGTTGAAAGTATAAGTACCTGTTCCACCGCGACCTGTTGCTTGAATGATAGCTTGTTGTGCATTATTATTGGCGTCACACTTAAAGTGTGTAGTCACCGTTGTACTGCTTACTACCAATTCATCTGGTTTACCAATAGTGATTACCTGAGTCGCAGGACAGTTACGTGAAGAGGTAAGCGTTACTGTATATACACCTGCTGGCATTGCATCAAATTCAATATCTTTAGGTGTTACGTTCACCGTTTCACTGCGGAGAGTTCCTCCTGCTCCTGCAATATTAATTTGGTAATCAGTTTGTATTTGTGTGCCTGGTATGGTAATCACAAGTCGTCCGTTGCTTGCACCGTGACAAGTTACCGCCGTAGTGGTATAAGTAAAGTTCACAGGCATAGCGTCAGTTACATCTATATCAGCACCTGTTACGGTAGCACAACCTGTAGTAAGGTCAGCAATTGATACTTTATAAACACCTGCACCTACATTTGTAAATATACCTGTATTATTTACTTGTGGAGTACCTCCAGCATTATTAGTTAAAGTATAACGCAAGTTTGTTGAACCTCCTTGGTGAGTTACTGATAAAGTAGCTCCTGTTGCAGGATTACAAGTAATTTGCTTGATAAATACTACTCCTATACTTGCACTATCAATTGGGTCATACAAGGTCACCGATTGAGTAAGGGTAGCGGTACAACCCCAAGTATCACTGATAGCTACTTGGTAAGTGCCTGCTCCTAAACCTGTAAATACAGTACTTGTTTGAGCGGCTCCCTGTAACACTCCATTTCTAATGAGTTGGAAAGTATAATTGCGTCCTTCACCTCCTGTTACATTTTGTACAGTTATTTCTCCTGAGTTAGGTGTACAGTTTTGTGCTGTAATAGATAGAGTACCTGTAATGTTATTAGGATTAGTAAGTACCACTGTCGAGCTAAGCGTTACCATACAACCTCCTCTATCGCGTATAGCTACGTGATAAGTGCCCGCTGTTAAGCCTGTAAACACATTAGTGTCTGACCATACAGCACTTGTTGGAGTAGGTGGTGTAGTACTTACATAGTACTGATATCCACCCCAACCGCCTGTAGCATTGGTAATCTCTATTTCACCATTATCATAATTTGGTGCACTTAAACAAGTGATAGACTGAACACTAATACTTGCTGTAAGAGCAACGTCAGCTTCTGATATATTAAAGGTATAAGTTTGTACGCAACCTGTACCACTACTTGTTACTGTCATTGTATAAGTAGCTGATTTCAAACCTGTAATTGTAAAGGTAGGATTAGCTCCTGATACAGCTGGTACTGTAGGTGGTGTTACTCCTCCTGAAGCTATCAAGTTCACAGTATAGTTATGTGTGCTTACTGTATTACTCAATGTGAAGGTAGCTATACCATCGTTATTGCCTTTACAAGTAACATTCTTGATTTGTGGATTCACAATGCGGAACGTATTTGGATCTGGTGCTACATACAATGCTTTCACTACACAATCTGTACCTGCGTGACCTATCCAGAACGTATAAGTTTGCTTAGGATTTACAGAGAACACATTATTTGTTGTCCAAGGTGCTCCTGCACTTGGTGGTACGGTAGGCTGATTAACTCCCATATAGTAACGCAATTCACTTTGTGTAAGTGGAGGCATACCTGGTGCAGCTACTATATCCACTTTCACTTGTATTGGAGCGTTACAAGTTGGTGTTCCTTGTACGGTTACACTCACTTGTTCTGGGTCTAATGCTTCAAAAGGTTTAATCATTTGGGTAGTAGTAGTAGCACAGCCATTCATATCGGTAGCCGTAATGGTTACTATTCCACCGCGAATATCTCCCACCGTGAAAGTATTGCCTGTACTAGTGATAGTACCTGCAGGGCTTGTATATACAAATTCTACTGTATATGGTGGGGTACCTCCACTGATAGCTCCATTAGGTACACTAATAGTAGCTTGCTGTGCTGTACCACTCGCTGTACAAGCAAACTGTTGTGTCACAATTTGTGTACTGCTAATAGTTACTGGTTTAGGTTCTGCAACTGTTACTGTATAAACTGCTTGACAGCCATTAGCGTCTACTGTAATTGTGTACACGCCTGCTTTCAAATTACTGTAAGTTCTTGTAGCAGCTGTCCAAAGAGGTGTAGAACCAGCAGGACCTACAATAGGTACATTCGTATAGTTAAATGTTCCTATAGTAGCGTTCTTCTCAGTGATGTAAATCTCACCATCATTACCTCCACTACAAGTTACTGATTTCACTGCAGTTTCTATTTGTGGTAACTCTGCTGGCAACACGGTTATAGTCTTAGTAAAGGTGTTGCAACCTGCTGAGGCATTAACATCAGTTACTGTTACGGTATAAACACCTGCTGTAGTGATATTATTTACCTTAGCCTCATATTTACCACTCACTTGTGAGATAGCTGTAGAAGGTACTGTATAACCTGCGGGACCTGTAATAGCATAAGTGTAGTTACCAGTTCCTCTGTCTACTTTTATAGTAATTTCAGCATTTCCTGTCGCACCACAACCTAAGGCTTTAGTAAGTGATGCTTCAGCTTCTAAGTTGGCAGTAACGGTATAGGTAAGTGTTGCTATACAGCCTGTCGCCTTATCGCGGATTTGCAAGTCGTAAGCACCTGCTACCAAGTTGCCAAAAGTAGGACTTGCTTGGTAATCCAAACCACCATCTATTGAGTATTCATAACCGTTGAGTTCTGCTCCTGTAGCCGAAGTACCAGAGCCTGCTGGTGCTTTCGCTTGTGGCTCAATAGTCAAACTGATAGAACCATTCACACAACCCATTAGTTTAACTTTATTAATCTTAGGTGCTGGCTGTACTGTAAGGGTATGAGTACCGAGATCTGCACTACAACCAAATTGGTCTTCCATTGTTAACTTCACAGCGAACGAATATGGTAAAGCTGGGTTAACAGGCATTGGTGGAGTTGCTATATTATCCTTAATAATCTGTACTCTTGAGTTTCCTGTTGCTATTGGCACCGTAAAGCTTACACCTGGAGTTACAGGAGCTACTTTATATGTATAAGTACCTCCACCTCCTGATGGATTCAACACCTCTAATACACCGTTCTTATCACAAGTAATTTGCGTACTTGCTGATACGGTAGCAGTAAGAGTACCTAACTCTCTAATATGAGCATCACGACTACCCCATACGCAAGTACCTTCTGTTACTACCACATAGTAAGTCTTGTTAGGTGCTAAGCTATGAGGTCCTGCTGGGGTAACGTTCGTAGCATCATTACCTGGTGCTGGCATTACAGCAGTACCACTCACAATTGGATTACCTAAACCTGCTCCTGGTGTTTTTTCATATAACACCCAAGTAAGTGGTGTACCCGCTGGAGAACCTCCTGTGTATTGTGACTCACGGTGGATTCTAAAGGTAGCTTGTCCTTGACCTCCGTGGCAAGCAGGTTGTGGCGAAACAATCACTGTCATTGCCGGTGTAGCTACATTAGCATAAATATCACCAGTAAATTCAGTTTCACAATTATTTGCATCTATCACTCCAAAAGTATAAGTCCTACCTACTATCAAGTTAGTAAATACATAGGTGCCTGATGGAGTAGGTGCTGACCAAGCTCCTCCATTTACATTATATCGAAAAGGAGGATTACCTGTACTCACAGTTACTGTAGCAGTAAAGTAAGTCTTACCTGCTGTAATACAACCTAAGCGGAAATCTCCTATATCAGTAGTTACACTCACTGTTCCTAACGGACGTGGCACTACATAATCTATTGCACTTGTACTACAAATATCGGAACCTCCTAATGCTGGACGAGTAGCAAAACGCACCCGTACTGTTTTACCCGGCTCAGTCACCCCTGATATAGGTGCTGAAGTATATGGGTTGGTTGGCATTGGATGCCAAGTACCTCCATTATAGTTATAATATATTTGGTTACCTCCTGCTCTATAAGCATTCCACGCCTCGTTAGACATTGTAAGGGTAAGTGATACTGCTTGACCTGCAGTAATACAATCTCCTGGGCTAGATGGTACCGTAATGCTAGCAGTAAGTGCTGGCATATCTTGTAAGGTAACATTTTTGCTTGCACTACAACCGTAACGGTCAGTTACAGTAATAGAGTAAGCTCCTGCTACCAAGTTGTCAATTGTATAAGTATTAGTTGCAATACCTGTGAAAGTAGCAATTACTGGAGTACCTGTATTACCGTAACGTACGGTAAAGTTAGCATCTCCTGCGATATTCTTCACTACTATCTTACCGTTACCTGACCCTTGACAAGTAGGTGTTATCGTTTCGGTATCGAAGGTAAGAGCTGGTGCTTTGCGTACCCCTACTTCGTGACGTTTCACACAACGATCAGACTTCACAAACACGGTATAAGTCTGTACTGAACCTGTGATAGTAGGTACATTGTAAGTATTGGTAGTTCCAAAAGTTCCTGCTGTAACAGTAGTTACCGAACCTTGTGCAAAAGCATAGGTATAATTACCATCTCCTCCTGTTGCAGTTACTTCTATCTTACCTGGCACACAACTTTCATTGGTTACCTTCACACTGGTGTTCAAGGTAGGACGAATGACTATATTCTGTACCGCACTACAACCGTATTGGTCAGTAACGGTTACTCTATAGTTTCCTTGAGTAAGTCCTGTAAAAGTGTGAGCAGTAACTCCCGTTGCTAAAGTTACAGGAGTACCATTGTTCAATTTTACTTTATAGCCACCATTACCTCCATTTATTTTCACGGTTACCTCACCTGTATTACCTCCTTCGTAGCAATCAGTAGCCGAAAGGGTAAAGTTTACAGTTTGTGGGGTAGGTATATTCAAGTTGCTTGCTAAAGTAGCCTCACAACCATTCTTATCAATTACCTTAAAGTTTACACTTCCTGCAGGTATATTGCTAAAAATAGGTGTAGTTTGTGTCCTGCCTGCTCCACCTCCTACTGTATACTGATAACGATAAGGTGGTACACCTCCATTTGCTATAAGGGTTACACGTGCTTGTTGTCCGTTAGAACACATTGCAGGTTCAGTAATAGTAGCACTAAGAGTAAGCTGAGTAGGTTGTGTGATAGTAACTGTACGAGTTACTTTACAGTTACCACTGTGATTAAATTCTATGATGTGATTACCTACTGATAGGTTAGGGATTACTATAGTACCCGCTGTTTGGTTTGAGAAAATAGGAGCTCCTCCATCTACTACTACATTATAATTACCAGCGCCTATGTTTTGTACCTTAAAGGTCACTTTTGCTGTTCCCGTTCCATAACAAGTTACATCTGTCTTAGCAGTCATTTCTGCTTTAAATTCTCTATCACCTGGTATGGTAATAACCTTAGTCATTTCTTGCCAGCACACATCTGGTCTTTGGTATACAAATATATCATCCACCAAAAAGTCACAGCCCCAATCTGCCCAGCTATTAGTACGTATTTCTACTCTTATAGAAGTAGCTCCTTTAGGATCTAACTCTCCTTCAAATTTCACCCAGTTATTAGGATTATTATGTGGTGGTAGTTTACCTGAATTCTTAAAGTCTAACACTTGACCATTAGCCTTATTTACTAAACGTATTTGTACGTCTGGTTCTTGAGCTCCTTTATGAGGTTTAAACAAGTTGTACAAGTACATCTCGTATTGTACTTTCCTATGAGGGTCTACATCATTTACATCTTTCCAATACAATACGTCTTGGTTTCTTACATTTCCTATATCCACTATCAAGAAACGATCTTCAGGATTTCCTGAACGTGGGTTAGGATGTGTCCATATACCTGATACACCCGCACGGTCTACGTCTCCTATTGATATAAATCGAGAGTTCTTATTACCTACTACATAGTGTCCTGGACCTGCTGGAAAAGTAATAGATGGGGCACAGGTCAAGAAGGGTGATATATTAGAAATACAATAATCTTTACCAGTACCAAAATCTTCTTTTATAATAGCATTACTTGGCGATTGGTTCAAATCTCTATAACGTACCGTTACGGTATAAGTTCCCGGTGCTAAGCCTGTAATATTGGCAATTCTACCTTTTGCCTTTTTACCATTTACTTCATACTCATAGTCGTAAGAGGTAGGTGATGAAGTCCTAAACTGTACAGTAGCTTTACCGTTACAATCAAAGTCAGTAGCTGTATAGGTAAATCCTGCTGGTTCTGGAATAACGGGGTCTACGGTTACTTGCAATGGCAATTCACAACCTCTTGCATCTTTTATATATACGGTGTGTCTACCTGTTGGCAACCAACCTTCTGATGAAGAAGTATAGTTACCATCATATTTATACGAATATGGAGGCTGACCACCCGATACGTTAGTAAACTTAATCTTTGCTTTACCTGCTGTAGGTCCTGTTTTACCACAACCTATAAGCTCTGCTACACCTACAAATCCTTTAAGTTCAGAGGGCGCATCACTAATATTTCGTGTTGTCTCATACGTACAGTTATTTGCATCTACTACTTTTATAGTATAAGAACCTGGTCGCAAGTTTCTAAATTCTTTTGAAGTACCTCCTCCTAGGTTACTACCATTTACGTAGAAAGTAAATGGTGCTTTACCTCCTGTTACAACTACAGATATAGAACCATTATTAGTACCCTTACACAATACGTCTGTAGAGGTTACATTAGCAGTTACAGCTACTGGTGCTCTAAGTGTAGCCGAAGATTCTACCCTACAATTATTGCTGTCAAGTACTACTATCTTATAAGTACCTACCTGAGCAGTTTCATATACTACGGTATTATTAGCTGGCACAGCAGTTTTTCCTACTACGATGCCTCCACCTACTTTTTCTATAGTATAAGTATAAGGGGTTGTACCTCCTTTTACTTTCAAGGTAATTCTTCCCTTGCGTTCATTTTCATTTCTTCCACAGGCAATATCCTTGGCTACTTGTGCTCCTGAGCCATCTATCACTACAGGAGTTGTTAAAGCCTTACTATAGGTAGCGGTACAACCATATTTATCAATAACAGTAAAAGTATGGTTACCCACTCCTAAACCTGTGAATGTATATTTAGTACCATTTTGGGTTGCCTTAGTCACTCCGTTGAGTTGGAATGTATAAGGCGCATTATTTCCTCCTCCTGCTACTGTCACTTCTACCTCTACTTTTGCTTGTGAAGTAGCAGCTGTACAGAAGTCGTTAGCTGTACCCGAAGTACCTCTCAAACTAATAGTATTCGGACTCACCACATTGAAAGTAGCGTCTTTAGTACAGTTATTAGCATCTTTCACTACCACCCTGTAAGTACCTGCTTGTGTAATTACAAACTTAGGATTGTTAGAGCCCGTTATTCTTGTAGCACCTCTATATAGTTCATAACTATAAGGAGCACTACCACCATTGGCAGTAACAGTTACCTCTACACGTGATGGGTTACAACCTATCAATACATTGTTAGGTACTGAAACAGTAATAGCTACAGGGTTAGCAATATTAAAAGTACGTGTTGCCTCACAATTAGGATTGTTTTGTTCTGCACGTATTTTCACGGTATGAGCACCTGCAGGTATGTTATCCCATCTGAAAGGATTACCTGTGGTAGCTACAAAACTACCTGTTCCATCTTTTTGTACGTAATAAGTAGAAGGTGCATTTTTCAAGCCTATTTGGTAACTACCTTGCTCTCCATTACATTTAGGTTGCGTAATCTTTTCAGTAGCAGGATCTACGTCGAAAGCCTTGTCGTTAGCAATCGTTACAGTAGTAGTATAGGTAAAGCCACAAGCCTTTGGCTCTTGGTAGAGGTAGATATCGTCTACAACCAAGTCATTACCGCTTTCTATCAAACTATAAGAACGTACAACTGCTATAAGTTTAGTATGATTTCCTGGGTTTAATGGTCTTGGCGTTACTGTCCAATCATCTGCATTACGAGCTCCTCTAATAGGTGGTGTAATGCGATAGCTATCCAAAGGTGTTCGGGCATCTATAGCTGCTTGGTCAGTATAAAGTTCTATCGCAATATCCGGAGCTCCCACAGGATAACGAGGGTCATTAAATCTCAACATATTCATCAAAGCTATTGAGAAAATAACCTCTTTACCTGGAATCAAATCCTCTATGGGTCTCTGATAAAGTATTGCCCCCTCTTGTCCTAAGATTTTACCAATATTTACAAAGAGCATACGTCCATTAGCCAATTCTGTGTGGTCATTAGGTTGCATCCAAGCAGGATTATTAGGATTTAGTCTTTGTGATACTACGTATTCACCATCAGCAACGTATGGGCCTTCATAGTTTATACCACTAGGCCAAGGTTGCCCATAACCGTTTCTAGGCATTGAACCATCTTGCAATTCAAGATAGTATTTCTTGTTAATATATTCATTACCACCATTGCGCCCTGTACCGAAGTCCTCAAAAAAGAGTACGTTTTTGGTAAGAGGATTCGTATCGGCATACTCAATAGTAATAGTATGTACGCCTGGTGCAAGATTCTTAAAGTTATTATCAGTTGTAGGCTGACCGTCTACGTAATATTTATATTTGTAATCATTTTTGTTATTAGTAATCGTAAGAGAACCGCGTCCTTGGCAGTCGTAAGTTATTTGCGAAGGAGTAAAGGTTGGTTCTGGAATTCTTGGGGCTACAGTTACCTTTATGTTTTCACGAGTACAACCTATCGCATCGCGTACTGCCATATTATAGGTGCCTGGTAACATCCATTTTTTCATATCGGTAGTCCAGTTACCATCTCCAAAGTTAAATTCATAAGGTTTTTGCCCACCTTGTACGTTCGAGAAACGAACGAGAGCTTTACCGGCATTAACTCCTGTGTCACAACCTACCAATTCTTCTACCCCTGCTGAGGCAATAAGGTTACCTCCCACAAAAGAAGGAATAGTAATAGTGGCTCCTGTAACTGTACACAAAGCTCCTGCTCCTCCGTTACCATAGCGTAATACAGGGGTATAGCTTCTTCCCGTTTGTAAGTTCGGAAACTCACGCCCTGATTGGAAGTTCACTCCGTCTATACTGTATTGTAATACGTTATAGCTGGAAGCATTAGTAGGTTCATTAATAGTTATCTTTGCCCTATCACCACAGTTTTGTACGGTATAGTTGGCTGTGATAGCAGGTGTAGGCAAGGTATTTACAGTAGCCGAAGCTTCAGCAATACAGCCGTTGTCGTCTATCACCTTAAAGTTTTTCACCCCTGCAGTAGTAAAGGTAAAGTCGTAATAACTATTTGCGAAGTTATTTTGGTAGGAAGCTCCTCCATCGTTACTATAGCCATAGCCATTAGGTCTGTTAGTCTTTCCTCCCTCAGCAGTTACACGCACTATAGCACTGCCACAGCTCAAGTGTCGCAATACCGAAGCCGTAGCTTTAAGGTCTGGCACTTTATCAATACGCACACTAGTAGTAAATTTACAACCATCTGGGCTCGTTACCTCTATATAGTAATTACCAGCAGTAAACTGGTTAGTAATATTTAAGTCGGTAGTATTGGTAACCGTAGTATAAGCCACTCCACCTGTAGCGTTGTTATTGCGAATAGTATAAGTAAAAGGTGGATAAGGGTTACCGCTAAGTTGTACGCGTATACCTCCCTTGCTGGTACTGCAAGCCATAGGTGTAACGCTGGCAGTCATCGCAGGAGTTCGTTTGTTTATTTGTATTGATTTCTCAAAAATACAAGGTTGTGTAGTAATGGTAGTAGTAAGTACTTGGCGTACGTACACGGTATAGTTGTCTGGAGTTACTATATCAAATACATTACTGCTTTGATAGGTTTTCACCCAGCCAGTAGAACCTGTTTTCTTCAAACCGTATTCATATCCTGCTGGCACCCCATTTACAGTAATACTACCGTTTTTATTACAAATAAGGTCTCGACCTACCAATTGTGGGTCTACATTGTTTTTGGTAATACGGAAATAGTAATAAGGCGACACACAGTTGCCATAAGTAACTACCAAACGGTATACTCCTTCATCTCGCAAAGTAATGTCTCCACTATTCCCTATATCTGTCCAGTTACAGTTATAGTTGTCGTTAGAAGGTGGACACTCTTTGCTTAGGGTAGGTGGCAAAGCTCCACAAGAGCCTAATTTTTGCCACTGATAAGCAGTAGCCCCCGTAATTCTAAGACTTACAGGCACTGTAGTACTACCTCCGCACAAATACACTTGTGGATACTCAGTACCCCCTGTATCTGCACAGATGTACACCTCACCATTTAGTTTCCCTTTCGAAAGCAGATCTTTAATAGGGTGTACTGCATTTGCATAAGCATTAGGGTTCACAGTGTGCTCTTCGTACATTGTAGCACAACCTGCTTTACTCTTCGTTACTTTATACACACCTGGTTCACTTACTACTAAGGTGCGTGAATTACCTCCTATAGTACCTCCGCCTACTTTTTCCCATTTGTAAGAGTCAAAGTTAGCTCCTGCCTCCAAGGTAACCGTGCGCTCACACAATACCGTAGTGGCTTTAAACATACAGTTGGTAAAATCAAGGTTTACAATAAAGTTAGACGGTCCTTCTACCCCACCGTTACAAGCTGTAAATTGTGTATTGAAGCTACCTGCTGTTAAGGGTGTCGATGGGTTAGACACTCCATTATAGCTTGCTGAGGCTCTATTCTCTACTACATTAGAACACGCATCACGCCATTTGTTACAGTCGTTCACTACTTTTATACCAAAAGAAAGTTCCTGTACGGTACTTCCTTTCTTCACTAAGCTCTCAGGAATATTAAATGTAAGTTTACGAGAGGCTGGTATATAAGTATAGCTTACCCCTAATGGCATCGAAATATTTGCTGTTGTAGCATCGAAATCTTGTAAGTTTACAGGAAGTATATCTGTTATCTGTACATCTTTAGCATCGTCATTCCCTATGTTTCGGAAACGTATTTTATAACGTAACGCATCTCCCATTTGCACATTTTGCCCTGTAATATCGGCTCCTGCGCTACTGAGCACGCGTTTCTCCATTACAATATGGGGCGCTATCACTTCCACGTTAAAAGCAAACATAAAAGGATAGTAAGCATCTTGGTCTGAATAAGGTCTAAAAGATGTGGAAGTACTATTATTATTTAAAAAAGTTTTACCACTATTGGCTAACTCAAAAATTCCTGCATCAAACCCCAATAAGTTAGTAGAAGCGGGTCTACGATGAGGATTAATACCGTTTTCATTAGTAAGAGTACTATTAAAGAAGTTATTAGCAGGTCGACCGGGTGCTGTAAGAGCTTCGTAAGAACCATTTATTTTTTTCATTTTGAGCTGGTCTCCTTTAATTCCCAACTCACCTTCCAAAGCAGCAAAGCCTATCTTAGCATTTACAGGTCCGGTAGGTACCGTTTTAAACCCTGAAATATTAATGATAGGATTATTGTCTCTATTTACTACTGAAAAACCGTCAAACACAGTTATATTACGCGCTTCACGGGTTAAGTCCTCATATACTATTACAAGTGTCCATCCAGCGGCATAACCTACACCTGTATTTTCTGTACCATTAGGTGCTTGTATATTCCCTACAGTATAGGTATTAGCAATAGTACCATTGAGGTAATTGGTCACCTCAGCACGGTATACATAGGCACGTTGAGCTCTATAATTATCTCCAAAGGTACTTACTACATCATTACCATCATATACACGCTCCCCTACCAAATCACGATAAGCTCCCGAACCTACTTTAAATTTTACGTTCGCAAACTCACTTCTCTCTAAGCGAGGATTCGTTTGGTTGGCAAGTCTCTCTTCGGTATAAGTAGCTGCCCAATAGAGGTATGCCCTCACCACTTTTTTACAAGTAGAGGCAGGATTAGGGTCGAGTACAGTTGCCGAACTCGAGTTAAACACCCCCGACTCAGGCTCCACATTGATAAACTTCATCTCAATGCCTGAATTATCACCGTGATTACCTGTATAGTCATTATTAGGATTGGCTTGAGGACTAAGAATAGTATTCCCCACCACAATCATATCCCCCTTTACAGTACCTTGGTAACGAATACCAAAAGGAATATAATTCTGCCCAAAGGCAACTGAGAGAGTCGCCCAAAAGAAACATTGTAATAGTAATAACTTTTTCATATGGAAGTTATGTTTGTATTTATGCTATTGCAGTATAGCAATAGTGAAATTATTAATATTGTTGCTTGAAATCCTAAATATGTAAATCAAATACCCAAAAGTAAACCTCCTACTGCTCGTGTATAGTAACCACCACTACAATTCCCCCTCTGTGAGGGGGCAAGGGGGAGGTTTCTCCTAACCTTGATTTATTTTTATATAATATATAAAGGTGTCTCATATATCTTTTTGTATAATAGTTACACCTCTCTCTTCAAACGCAAAAGTAAGATATTTATTTTATATAATACACACTACACAAATATTTAACATTATTTAACATAGTGCTACACAACATAAATTACCTTTTTACACATTAAACATACTGCAAATCAACAGATAGCGCCTTTTACACTCTCTCGTTGTGCATTTTGTATTCTGTTAAATAAAAAGGCGTTTTATTAAGAGTTTTTCTCTCCATTCTTCCCTAAAAAAAGGAAAAACACTACACGGTATAACTGTGTAGCTTTTCTTTCTGGTGCAAAGATACAACAAACTTTTCTCATTTCCACATTTACTCATTCTCTCATTTCCTCATTTGCTAATTTCCAAATTATTCTTACCTTTGCGCCCGATAAACAAATTAAAACACAATGGTTTTACCTATTATTGCTTATGGCGACCCAGTGCTCAGAAAGGTAGGAACTGAAATCCCCCCCGATTATCCTCAACTCAAAACACTGATTGCTAATATGTACGACACTATGAATGCCGCTTATGGCGTGGGGCTCGCTGCTCCTCAGGTAGGTCTCTCTATACGCTTGTTCGTAGTAGATGCCTCTCCTTTCGCCGATGACGATGAGCTTTCAGAAGAAGAGCAAACTTTCTTAAAAGGCTTCAAAAAAACTTTTATCAATGCCAAAATAGTAGAAGAAACAGGCGATACTTGGAACTTCAACGAAGGGTGCCTCAGTATTCCTGGCGTACGAGAAGATGTTAGCAGGCACAAGCAAATCACCATCGAGTACTTTGATGAAGACTTTAATAAGCAAACGCTTACCATTGGCGGACTCGCGGCTCGTATCATTCAGCACGAATACGACCATATCGAAGGCATTCTGTTCACCGATAAACTCTCTTCTTTTAAACGTCAACTCATCAAAAGTAAGCTGGCTAATATCAGTAAAGGAAAGGTAAAAGTAGACTACCGAATGAAATTCTTTGATGCCAAAAACAAAAGATAGTACACTAATTTACAATTATAATTAGTAACACTCATAACTTTTAACTCTTAACTTTTTAACTCTTAAATAAATACAATGAATCTAACAAAAGTATTAGCCATTTCTGGCAAACCTGGTTTATATCACTTAGAAACTCAAACGCGCTCTGGTTTCTTAGCCACTTCGTTAGCCGATGGTAAGCGTATATCGGTAGGCATTCGCAACAACGTGAGCCTATTGTCTGAAATCGCAATTTATACACTCGAAAAAGAAGTGCCTCTCACCGAAGTTTTTACTAATATGAAGAACTTTGAAGAAGGAAAAGAAGCGCGTATCTCTCCAAAATCCGATGGAGCTACTCTCGAAGAGTATTTCTCTCAAGTGCTCCCTAATTACGACCGCGACCGTGTGTATGCCAGCGATATTAAGAAAATAATTCAATGGTACAACCTTCTATTAGCCAAAGGTTTCTTAGAAGAAGACACTCAAGAAGACACCCAAAAAAGCTAATTCACAGTACAATCATTTTACAATCAGTATTATTTTGCTAAAATTTTAATCACTTGTCTTGCTATGACCTTTGTCAGAGTAGACTATCTTGATAATCAATTTCCTTTAGTTATATTGTAGGGGCGATTTGCAAATCGCCCTCACAAAGCAAAAAAAGAGAACAATATTAATATTGTTCTCTTTTTTTATAATCTTATAAAATCAAATGAAGCAAATCTATTTTGCTTCTTCTGTACTATCCACAAGCACCTGCCCACGATAGTACAATTTACCTTCGTGCCAGTGTGCGCGGTGATACAAATGGTTTTCACCAGTTGTTGGATCTTTTGCTATTTGAGGAACTACCGCTACGTCGTGGGTTCTTCTCTTATCTCTTCTTGTTTTTGATTGTCGTCTCTTAGGATGTGCCATTACTTAATTCTTTATATTATTTATCTGTTATTAAATTCTTTAAACTTTCCCAACGCGGGTCTATAGTCATTGTATTGTGGTGCTCTCTTGGAGCAAGTGCTTCCAATTTATCTAATACTGCCGAGTGCATCGTCCCATTTAAAACATCAGGGTGTACGCGCTTAGCAGGGATTGACAACACAATAAGCTCATATATATATTGTGCCACATTCAGTTGGTATTCTCCGTGAGGAAGTATCAAGATTTCTTCATCGTCATCATTATACTCTTCACCAAACTTCACCACCAAAAAAAGTGTTCCTTCTACTGCCAAGTCAAAAGGCTCATTAGAAACATCACAATTCACATTCACAGTACCCCTGTTGTGAAAATGCAGTTCCAACAAGTTGCTCTTCTTGTCTAAATCAACGATTACTTGCTGATGAATATCATTCACCTCGTCAAAATTAAACAGTTGCAAAAACGCTTTGTCAATCTCATAAACAAATTGATGTCTCGCCTGTTTTAAGCCTGCAAAAGAAATATCGTATTCTTTTAACTTTCTCATTTTCTACAAGTTTAGTAATCAATTGTTCATTTTTCAAGGTGCAAAGATACAACTTTATTTTTATATACAAACTTTTTACCTCACTTTTTTATCATAACCACATCATATCCCCTCAAAAACCCCATCTTTCATTGAGCAATCCTCTCTTCTCAAACATTCTTATCTTTATCTTGTCTTCGTCTTATCTCTACCTTATCTTCGTTCATTCTTCGTTCATTCTTCGTTCATTCTTCGTTCATTCTTCGTTCATTCTTCGTTCATTCTTCGTCCATTCTTCGTCCATTCTTCGTCCATTCTTCGTCCATTCTTCGTCCATTCTTCGTCCATTCTTCGTCCATTCTTCGTCCATTCTTCGTCCATTCTTCGTCCATTCTTCATCGACCGTGTGACTTTCTCCTACCCGTGAGACTCGCACCTGCCTGTGTGGCTCACACTTTTCCGTCACTACATTCCCCCTCTCCTTGGGAGAAGTCTCCGAATAGGAGAGTATGTGATCGGGAGAGGATTCTCTTTCTTTCGCCTCGAAACCCTATTTTTAACATTTTTAGCCTTGTTGTATTATGGTATAAATCAATTACTTATATACCCTTTCTATACCAATCTTCCAAGATTCGTATAAGCTTCCTATAAGCTCCCTATAAGCTAACCCCACCCTTCTCATAGCCTTTTTTCATCAAAAACTCTCCTAACTCACTTTTTATATTTTTCGTTTTTCTCCGATAACTCAGACCAGTCCAATTTGTCCGACAAGTCAGACCCGTCAAAAAACCTTTTTTATCACTACCCATTTTCTCATTTCCTAATTTTCTCATTTCCTAATTTTCTCATCGGTATTTTTGGCATTATTGGCATTTTTGGTATTATATTAACATTGTCGCTTCTCTTCCTTATTAAAAACAAGGGTTTATAAAAGAAAAACCACAGTATTTTAGCCTTCTTAAAAAGGGTACTCCTTAATCTTTTGTTAAATTTTTAAGAGAATTTGTTTTTTATATGAAATATTTGTTTTAACTTTGCCCGGTGAATAAGCGATTATACATACTCGCAGTAGTGCTCATAAGCCTTTCTCTTGTAGGAATTATTGCCATACAAGGGTATTGGATTAAATCAGCTATCGACAATAAAGAAGAAGCTTTTACTTATTCTATTCAGCAGACACTCAACTATGTAGCTAAACAAATAGAACAAGATGAAATCGATAAATACGTAGCTCAAATTATCTATTTGCGTGAGAATGATAGCACCTTAAAGCTCAAAGACAGTCATCTGCGAGAGTTTATCTATGTGCAAGAAAACAAACTAAGCAAAGAGACCTTTATTTATAAACACGGTATTTTAGAGGAAGATTACGCTTTGGCTACCAATCTGCGCAACCCTGTACTCATCGATGATTTGAAACTCTCCGATTCTTTTACCTTAAAGAACTATACAAACAGAGAAAGTTTTCAGCACATCAACAGAGGTAATAATATAGATAACAAACAGTTGCCTATCATAAAAGCCTACGAAAAGCTAAGTGAATTACCCGAGATTGAACGCTTAATGATAGAAGAATCTTTTAAGAGTATCATAAGGCAACAAACCCTTAGCGAACGAGTGTCTGTAAGCCAAATAAACACACTCTTAGAGCAAAAACTCAAAAAAAGAGGCTTGAATTTACCTTTCGAGTTTGCCGTGTATAACCGCAATATCTTATCGAAGATACACTCTAAGTACTTTGACCCTAATGAAACTAAGGAATATCGCACCTTGCTTTTTGGAGGCAATAGCTCCGATGATTCAGTATATGAATTAGCAGTAGTATTCCCTCAGCGCGAGCGCTATGTACTATCATCAGTAATAGGGGTAGCAACCCTATCAGTAGTCTTTTTACTAATAGTTATAGGTGTGTTTGTGGTTACCTTCCACCAGCTCATCACTCAGCGTCGTATTTCCGAAATCAAAACTGATTTCATCAATAATATGACGCACGAGTTCAAAACACCTATTGCCACTATGAACTTAGTGCTCGACAGTCTCAAAACACCTGTTGCCCTGCACGACCCCGAGAAAATAAAAGGATATGTAAAAATACTCAAACAGGAAAACAAGCGAATGCTGGCTCAGGTAGAAAACATTTTGCAAATATCGCGTCTCGAAAAAGGAAACTTGCATTTAGAGAGAGAGCCCTTGGACGTGCACGAACTTATAAGCAATGCCATAGGGCACCTACAAGTAATGCTCGACGAACGTGGAGGCGTATTGCGCACTCACTTTTTGGCAGAAAATGGCGATGTATCAGCAAACAAATCACACCTTACTAATGTATTTGTAAATGTGATTGAAAATGCTATCAAATACTCACCTAATGCCCCCGAAATAGACATTTATACTGAAAATATAAAGAATAAAATACTAATACGTGTAAAAGACAGAGGACAAGGAATGAGCAGGCAGGCTATGAAACACGTATTTACCAAGTTTTATAGAGAACATACTGGCGATTTACACAACGTAAAAGGACACGGGTTAGGGCTTGCTTACGTGAAAAGTATCGTAGAATACCATCAAGGAAGCATCGATGTAGAAAGCGACAAAGGAAAAGGGAGTACCTTCTTTATCAAATTGCCGGTAATATAATTTAAGAACTTAACAATTTAATTCATAATTGCCTAAAACAATAAAAAAATGAATACAGACGGAAACTATTACAGTTCAAATGCTTCTACGGACAATAAACACATTCTCTTAGTAGAAGATGACCCCAACTTCGGCACTGTACTAAAAGACTATTTGGTAATGAGTGGCTTCGATGTTACCTTAGCTAAAAACGGTATGGAAGGCTTCGAAAAGTTTAAGAAAGAAACATACGATATGTGTATCTTAGACGTGATGATGCCTTATAAAGACGGTTTTACTTTAGCCAAAGAAATTCGTGAGAAAGATGAGAAAATACCTATTATCTTCCTTACAGCTCGTACAATGCGCGAAGATGTGATAAAAGGCTATCGCTCAGGAGCTGATGACTACCTAAACAAACCCTTCGACTCCGAAATCCTATTGATGAAAATACGTTCAATTTTGCAACGTAAAAGCATCGAAACAATGGTAGACGACAATAAGTTTGAGTTCGAAATAGGAAGATTCTTCCTCAATACCAAATTGCGTATTCTCAAATATAAGGACGAAGAACCTGTAAAACTCTCCCCTAAGGAAAATGAACTTTTGCGTTTGCTCGCCTTACACACCGATGATTTTATGTCACGTGAGTTAGCTCTTTCTAAAATATGGAAAGACGACAACTATTTCACCTCTCGCAGTATGGACGTATATATCGCAAAACTGCGCAAACTCTTGAAAAAGGACGACAAAGTGGAAATTCTAAACATTCACGGCGAAGGCTTCCGTTTGGTCGCCAATAAAGATGCCGATGAATTCATTTAGGTAAAATAATAGCCTATTTCTTGCATATTCAAAAAATAGTCACACCTCTGTCCACGATTTCAAGAACATTCATTTAACTAAATAAAGATATACACGAAGAAAGATGACCTATGTCAAGTTACATATCCCATCAGTTCTACCTTTTTGCAAGGTAATGTTTCGTGGCGTGTCTACTTGATTAGAAGAATAGTATAATATATCGAAGAGCCCGAAGCGTCGCGTTTCGGGCTTTTTGTTTTTTGAGTGAAAAATGAATGAGACAACCACCTCAGCAATTGAACAAATTACAACAAATTAAATATTTTTTAGCTACTTGTTTGAAAATCGTTTGCAAAGAAGATTTCTCTCCTTGGTAATTTACGATTCTTTTGCAATACATATTTTATTTCTTAAACAAATTCACTAACCAAAGAATAGGTATCCCTACTACCATTACAACGATTGCCACTTTATAAGTATCAATGCTAAGTTGCTCTGTGAAGTTTTTTTTGTCATTTGTAATTATTTCGTATCTTTGCACCAACTTTATTTTTGATAATGAAAAGAACTATCTTTATATCATTTTTAATACTCTCGCTTTCAATGTTGATAAGTTGTGAGTCCGATGACCTTTGCGACCACAGCGTGAACACGCCTCGCTTGGTGGTGCGTTTCTACAACCAAAATAACACCCGTACGCCTTTTAGCGTGACTAACCTTACAGTTTATGGCGAAGGAAATACTACTCCTCTGGTAAGCAGTGCAACTTTAGATTCACTTGCACTACCTTTGCGCTTGGAGTCGCCTACTACCTACTTATTTCAAACCGTAGTTTCAGGTACTACCACTAGCACCGCAACTCTCACGCTCACTTATACTCCCGAACAGTCGTTCGTAAGCAAGGCTTGTGGAGTGAAAATTACTTACAACACCCTTTCAGCTACCATTCAAGATACAAATACCTCTTGGCTAAAAGGTCTTAACATCAAGAACACTACCGTAGATAATGAAAAAAGAGCTCATATACATTTGTATCATTAGTATTTGGTGGGGCTTAGGTGCAATGGCTCAAACGGCTACCCGCACGACCTCACAAACTACTATCGCCCTACCCGAAAAACAAGAAGCCCCTGTGTACAAACAGCGGTATGGCTTGCGCGTAGGTGCCGACCTGAGCAAACTGGTACGCCCTTTCTTTGATAAGGATTACTACGGACTCGAATTGGTAGGCGATTACCGCCTAACAACCAACTACTACTTCGCTGCTGAACTCGGTATGGAAAAAAGAACTAAGGACGAAGATTTCTTTACTTACTCTACCGAAGGTCAATTTTTACGTGCTGGTTTCGATTATAACACCTATGGCAATTGGTACGGTATGGAGAATATGATTTACGTGGGGGCTCGCTATGGCATTTCGCTCTTCTCTCAAGACCTTACCTCGTATATTATCCATAAAGATAACCAATATTGGAACGAACCTATCACAGGCTCCGACCCTTCTTTCTTAAAGAAGTACGACGGACGTACTGCTCATTGGTTGGAACTCGTTTTGGGCATCAAAGCGGAACTCTTGCACAATCTTTACGCAGGAGCAAGCGTACGCGTAGGTCTTTTGGTGGCTCAAACGGGCAGTAGTGGTTTCCCTAACTACTATATTCCTGCTTTTGGGCGGGTATACGAAGGAAGCAGATTTGGAGTAGGATTCAACTACACTCTCAGCTATCTCATTCCTCTTTATAAAAAAGAGAAAAAGAAAGAAGAGGCTGATACCCAAAAAACTACCTCCTCTCCTACCCCTTTAGCTCCTGCTAAAAAACCAAAAGGAAGAAGATAATAATTGACAATGTTGTTATGAACAGATATATTACACTTTTTTTGCTCCTTTTTTGTAGTGTTGCTTATGCTCAAGATGTGGAGGCTATGCTTACCGAAAAAGTAAAACTCTTAGACAAAAGCTATAATCTTAAAGAACTGCAAACTTTGGCAAACGACTTTGAACACCTTACCACTGTTGCGCCTACTAATTGGTTAGTTAATTACTACGTAGCTTACACAAATATCCGCCTTGCCGACCAATCATCGGGAGGGTCTATTGATAGTTATTGCAATCAGGCAGAAAAGTACATAAAGATAGCTGAAAAACAACCCGATGCCGATGCATCAGAAATCAACGCCTTATACGCCTATCTGTATAGTGCCAAAGTGAAGGTAAACCCAATGTTTCGCGGAGCTAAATACGGTAAACTGAGTCGTGAGTATTCCGAGAAATCTATTAAGGAAAACCCCAAAAACCCAAGACCCTATCTCATTCGTGCTATTGGCATTTACTTTACACCCAAGATATTTGGTGGGGGCGTAGCGAAAGCTAAACCAATGCTCAATAAAGCCTTAGAGAAGTTCAAACATTTTACTCCAAAAACGCCTAATCATCCTCATTGGGGCAAAGGAATGGCTGAATCAATTAACAAATAACAATTAACAAGTGCACAAAGCTGGATTTGTAAATATTATCGGGAACCCCAACGTAGGAAAATCTACTCTTATGAACGCTTTTGTGGGCGAAAAACTCTCTATTATCACCTCCAAGGCACAAACCACGCGACACCGTATTTTTGGTATCGTAAGTGGTGATGATTTTCAGGTAGTTTTTTCGGATACCCCCGGTATTATCAAGCCATCGTACGCCTTACAAGCCTCGATGATGGATTTTGTAAAGAGTGCTTTCGAAGACGCCGACATTCTCATTTATATGGTAGAAATAGGCGAAAAAGAGCTGAAAGACGAGGCTTTCTTTAAGCGCATCAATCAGTTGGACGTGCCTGTATTGTTGCTCATCAACAAAGTGGATACTTCCGACCAAAGTGTATTAGAGGAACAAGTCGCCTACTGGAAAGAAAAAGTGCCTCGTGCCGAAATATACCCTATTTCGGCTTTGCGCAACTTTCAAACCGAAGTGGTGTTCAACCGCATTATAGAACTCTTACCCGAGTCACCTGCATTTTTTCCAAAAGACCAACTCACCGATAAACCGGAGCGTTTCTTTGTAAACGAGATTATACGCGAAAAGATACTATTGCACTACAAAAAGGAAATTCCCTATTCGGTAGAAGTAGAGACCGAAAGTTTTGCCGATAGCGAGACAATTATTCACATTCGCTCAGTGATAATGGTAGAACGCGAAAGCCAAAAGGGGATTATCATAGGTCATAAAGGGGAAGCCTTAAAGCGAGTAGGTATTGAGGCACGAACTGATTTAGAAAAGTTTTTCGGCAAACAAATACACTTAGAACTTTTCGTAAAAGTAAACAAAGATTGGCGTAACAATGTGCGACAATTGCGCAGGTTTGGTTACGATATCAAATAAAGAAAAATGTACATAAAAAAAATCATAAAAATATTCGTTATCGTATTTTTGCCCTTTTGTATACAGTTGTTTGCTTCAGGGCGTAATAAAACACGTACCGTAAAAGAGGTGGTGGTAGACCATCAGGACGAGAATATGTACGTTACCGATGATGCCATACGGCGCACTATCTTCAAAGACCCACAAGCAAAACACCCTATGGGACTCCTTCGTTTAAGCGAAATCGAAAAGCTCTTAGACAACAATGTGATGATTGAGAAATCGGAAGTATTTTGCACCATCGACGGTACTCTGAATGCTAAAATCAAACAGCGAGAGCCTATCGCACGCGTATACGACGGCAATGGAGTGTATTATATGGATACACAAGGAAAGAAGATGCCTCTTTCAAGTTCTTACTCAGCACGTGTGCCTATCCTCAGAGGTAATACCGAGCGCTATTGGCAAGCCTCCTATGCACTGATGCAGTTTATCCAAAACGACCAATGGCTAGCTGAGAACATCACCGAAGTATTGGTAAAGCCTAACGGAGAATACGAGTTTTTAATGCGTGTACCTCACTTTAAGGTCGTTTTCGGCAAGTTTGAAGACGAAGCGCTCAAGAAAGCAAACCTCAAAGCCTTTTACAAGCAATTGGAGAAGACTGATAAACTGAATGAATATAACACCGTAAACCTAAAATACACCAACCAAGTGGTATGTAGAAGATGAGATAATTAGCAAATGAGATAATTAACAAATTATAGAATAGAAAAAACAGAGGTTACTATATAGTAGCCTCTGTTTTACCTTTTATCTTTTACCTTTTACCTATTCGCTAGGTACCATTTTACGGTTTTCTGTATACCTTCTTCAAACTGTAAGGAAGGTTCCCAACCGAGTTCATTTTTTAATTTAGTAGCATCAATAGCGTAACGGAGGTCGTGACCAGCACGGTCAGTTACGAAAGTGATGAGCTTTTCGGAAGTACCTTCGGGGCGACCTAACTGCTTATCCACCTCTTTGATGATTACCTTCACCAAATCGATATTACGCCATTCGTTAAAGCCCCCAATGTTGTAGGTATCACCATCTTTTCCTTGGTGGAAAATAGTATCGATAGCACGAGCGTGGTCTTCCACAAAAAGCCAATCGCGGATATTTTCGCCCTTGCCATAGATAGGTAGTGGCTTATTATCTACAATATTATAGATACACACTGGTATTAACTTTTCAGGGTACTGGTGAGAACCGTAATTGTTGGAACAGTTTGAAATCACCACAGGCAATTTGTAAGTGTTATGGTAAGCTCTCACAAAATGGTCAGAGGAAGCTTTAGAAGCCGAATACGGTGATTGGGGGTCGTAAGGCGTTTGCTCAGTAAAGAGTGCTTCGCCTATTTCTAAGGCTCCATATACCTCGTCGGTAGAGACGTGATAAAAGCGTTTGCCTTGCATATTATCTTTCCACGCTTCACGAGCTGCTTGCAAGAGGCTCAAAGTACCCATCACATTCGTTTTTGCGAAGATAAAAGGGTCTTCAATACTTCTATCCACGTGACTTTCGGCAGCGAGGTGAATGATTCCATCAATGTGATTTTCAGCGAAGAGGGCTTTCATACGCTCGTAGTCGCAAATATCCGCTTGTATAAAAGTATAGTTAGGGGCATTGGCTACGTCGGCAACATTCTCTAAGTTGCCAGCGTAAGTAAGCTTGTCTAAGTTAAAAATGTGATAGTCGGGGTATTTGTTTACAAATAGCCTCACGACGTGAGAGCCGATAAAGCCAGCTCCTCCTGTGATTAAGATGTTTCTTTTCATTTGTTTGTCATTTCAAAAACTAATTCACCGCCTTTTAGAAGGTCTTGGTGAGAAATATGCCATTGAGTGTATTCTTTACCGTTGAGTTTTACAGATTGGATATACTTATTGTCCTTAGACACATTCTTGGCTATAATGGTAAAAGTCTTTCCGTTAGGCAAGTGTATGGTTACTTTATCAAAGAGTGGACGACCAAATTGATACTCGGTAGAAGCTGGATTCATAGGGTATAAGCCCATAGCGCTCCAAATGTACCAAGCCGACATCTGTCCGCAATCCTCATTACCACTGAGTCCGTTAGGGGTAGTGTTGTACTGAGTTTGCAAAATGCGATCTATCCAATATTGGGTTTTCTTAGGTTGTCCTGCTACGTTGAACATATAGGCAATATGGTGGCTAGGCTCATTGCCGTGGGCATACTGACCTATGAGTCCTGAAATATCAGGAGAGGTGTTATCACCGGTGATTTCAGAACTTTCGGTAAAGAGTTTTTCTAAGTGTGTTACAAAAGGTTCATTACCTCCAAATAGGCTGATAAGTCCTTGTACGTTGTGAGGCACAAACCAACTGTGTTGCCAAGCGTTACCTTCGGTATAGTCGGTGTTTTCACGGTGGTCGGAGCGTTTAGGGTCAAAAGGTGTGCGCCATTTACCATCAGTGCTTTTACCGCGCATAAAGCCCGTTTCTTTATCGAATAAGTGAGCATAGGCTTCAGAGCGTTTGGTAAAGAAGTCGGCATCTTCGGTTTTGCCTAAGGCTTTCGCCATTTGCGCCACACACCAGTCGTCGTAAGCGTATTCAAGGGTAATGGTAACCGACTCGTCTACCCCTGCGTTATAAGGTATGTAACCATATTTTTTGTAGGCTTTGAGTCCTCGTGCGTCTTGCATCATTGTAGTTTTCATTGCCTCGTACGCCTTTTCAGCATCAAAACCACGTACGCCTTTAAGGTAGGCTTCAGCAATCACTGCTACCGAGTGATAGCCAGTCATTGTATTGGTTTCGTTACCATATAGCGTCCAAACGGGCAATATTTTATGCACTTGATAGTAGGCTAACATTGAGTTGATGATATCGGCAGTTACTTTGGGTTGCAAAAGGGTAAGCAGTGGGTGCTCGGCGCGGAAAGTATCCCACAGAGAAAGGGTAGAATAAGCCGTGCCTTCGGTTTTTGCATTCTCATTGTTTTGTAGGCGGAACTGACCATTTTTATCGGAGAAAGTTACAGGGGCTACTTGTGCGTGATAGAGGGCAGTATAGAAAATTGTTTTGAGAGAATCAACGGGGGTTTCTACTACTATACTGCTGAGGGTCTTCTCCCATTGTTGTTGTGCTAATGATTTGGTTTTATCAAAATTAGGAGCGTTGTATAACTCCAAGTTATCTAAAGCATTTTCTTCACTTACTGACGAAACGGCTACTTTTACCTCTAACTTCTCATCAGTATTATCAAAGAAGATTTGCCCTGAAGTAACATCATCTTTGTGTTTTTGATAGGTAATATTTTTTATAGGCTTAGAAAACTGAACCGCAAAGAACACTTTTTGGTTTTCAGCCCAGCCAGTACTATAACGATAACCTGTGATAATATTGTCGTTGTTATTAGCGTCTAACTTCTTATCCGATTTGCTAAAAGAAGTTTTGATAGGGCTATCCCAGTTGATAGCAAATCCTAAATTCAAAATTACAGACTGTTCTGCTCCTTTTTCAAAGGTATAACGATGTACAGCATAACGTTGTGCCGCAGTGAGCTCTACATTCACTTTTGGGTCTTCTAAATACACTTGGTAATAGCCAGGTTCTGCTTTTTCGTTCTTGTGGCTGTACTTCGATTTATAAGGCACCATATCACGAAACTTTTGGGCATTCACAGGGTATTGCTCTTTGCGACCGTATTTCAGTACACTGAGGTCGTATTCTTTAATAGTAGGCATTAGCAAGATGTCGTTTAGGTCGCCTATCCCCGTACCACTGAGACTCAAATGTCCAAAACCAACCATAAGGCTATCGGAATAGTGATAACCTGAGCACCAATCCCAGTTGCTGAGACCATTCACTGGGCTCACTTGTATCATACCGAAAGGCGTAGTTGCTCCAGGGTAGGTATGTCCGTGTCCGTCTGTACCAATAAACGGGTCTACATAGCTGATAAGCGGTTTTTGAGGAGTTTGCGCTTCTTGTTCAGAAGCTGTTTTAGATTGATTACAAGCCCCTAGTACAAAAGTAGAGGCTACCAAAAGAGTAATATGTTTTAACTTCATTGTTATAGCAATTAAGTATTTTGGGCAAAGATAATAAAATAACAACGAATAGCAAAATGTTTTTGAGGGCTTTTCTTTCTCATTGTTACAAATATAGAGTATAACTTTTATCTGAGCATTTTCGTATTCTGCTAAAAATACCTCAGAAGGATTGCTGTATCCTGCCTTTTGTAGCTCTCCAAGTAGCCATTCTTCGCTTTTATCCACATCACATCTTCCAGTACGCTTTTTTGAATAATCCCATCAGTAATAACAGGATATTTGGGGTTTTCTTCTCCTGCCAACACGATAATGAGTTTGCCATTCTGTTCAAGTACCGCTCTTTTTACCTCTCTGATATAGTATACCCCTTCTTTGCGCAGTTTGAAAGCGAGTTCGTGTGCATACCCCCAAGTACGTAATTTTGCACCTGATCCATTGCCGAACTCGGTGCCAAATTACCCTTGCCCGATTTGTTGATAATTAAAGCAAGAGCCAACAATCCTAAAAGCAATTTTAGGAATACATCCAAATAAAAAAACTCCTCGGATTCAATATAAGGAATTGTATACATAATGTTAATCAGAAAATTAGTAAATTAGCAAATGGGGAAATTAGAAAGAAATATTAAGCCCTACTTCAAGCGAATGATAGTCTTTTTTTATAGGTACAATAGGGGCGGTGTCGTAGATAAGTCGGTAGGTACCAAGTATACCTATGGTAGACGTAATATTGTATTTAAGGTCGATAGCCCCACCATAGCGCGCTTCCTTAAAAGTACTATCAGGTCTAGTTTGATGAATGGCAGTAGTGGTAAGCTCCCATTTTTCACCTATTCGAAGTTTATAACTGAGCGACAAATGACTTTTGATACTGCGACTGTAAGCATAAGTAGCCTCAACGTTATCGGGAGCAGGATATTCCCATTTTTCGTATTCAAAGAAGAAGCCCACCGCAGCAAACATCAGCGAGGATTGAGTATTCAGCAACCGATAACGCGATTGTAAACCGGTAGAAATCTTGTGGTTCATTCCCCTGCTCTCTGCCCATTGCGACTCAGCATAAGGATACACCTCAAAAGCGTGGTCTAACAGATAGCGGTACTCCATATGCACATAGCCACCACTTAATATTACTTGACTACCATAAGTAGATAACTCAAACTTGTTAATTACATTAATAACCCTATTGCAATTGATAAGCAAGTTGAGATTAGCCGTATTTTTAAAAGTGAAGACATCTTCTTTTTCGGTTTTAAAATCCAAGATAGGCATTAGGCTCCCTTGCAGAGTTTTGGTGCTGTCTATCGTCATAGTAAGGTTTTCCGAAAAAAGCATTTGTGAATAGACAGAAGTCGAAGACAATAGCGCCAATAACATATAAAGTAATCGTTTCATCGTTTTTAAGCATATATTTAATAAGGCGCAAAAGTAGAAAATCAATCGCGAATACACAAAAAAATCTCACTTAAAACCAATGCTTCATACCTTTTTTATAACAATTTTCCAAAAGAAGTTTTTCACCACATTACCCTCATCATTCGTCATTCGCTACTCGTCATCTCTTCCCTTTTCCGTCATCACATTCCCCCTTTAAACGGAAGTCCGCGAGAGCGGAGTATGTGAATAGGGGGAGGTTTCTTTTGATTTTCCGTCATACTTCCCCCTAGTGCCTATGGCCTAAGGCCTAGTGTCTATTCCCTTTTCTTTCGCCTCGAAACCCTGCTTTTAACATTTTTTTCACTGTTGTATTACAGTAAAAATCAACTACTTATATACCCTTTATATACCAATCGTCCAAGATTCGTATAAGCTTCCTATAAGCTCTCTATAAGCTAACCATACCCTCCTTACACCCTTTTTTCATCAAAAACTCTCTTAACCTCCTTCTGAAAATCTCCGTTTTCTTCCGAATACTCCTAACAGTCCCAACCCATCGCTTTTTCATCTCAAAGTTTTTGCCCGTGCAACACACACCTCTCCATTAGCTAATTTCCAAATTTGCTAATTTTCTAATTTGCTAATTCTCTCATTTGCTAATTAATCTCAGTTATATATAATACTGATTTACAGCTATGTTTACATTGTAATCTGTGAAATCCAGCAACGCAATTACTAATTCGTACCCACCACATTTGTCAATTATCAATTGTCAATTGAAAGACTATCCGTGTAATCTGTGTGTAGTCTGCGAGCTGGCATAGCAGAGTATGTGTTTAAAGGCAACTTGTTGCCTATTTGTTTGATTTTTTCAAATATTTGTAAAATTTCTGTAGCGTAAGCTACACTTTTCTTACATCAAACTCGCGTTAATTAAAAAATTATCTGGGAAAAATCAGTGCAAGATTTTAAAGCGGTCTATAACACTACCTAATCCGTTCCAAGTACTCTGTCGGACTTTCGTTGTAAAAATCTTTAAAGCATTTCGCAAAGTAGGAAGGAGAAGAAAATCCTACTTCATAAGCGACTTCCGAGATGCTCTTAGCTTTGCTGTTGAGCAACTGCTTAGCGTATTTTACTCGTATGGTGCGAATAAGCTCATTAGGCGAATAGTCGGTGAGAGATTTGATTTTGCGATATAGGTTAGAGCGCGACAAACCTAAGGCGTCGGCTATTTCGTCTATATTCATTTCAGGATTAGCGATAGAGTTCTCTACGTAATGCGTAAAATCAGTGATAAACTGCTGTTCTACCTTACCTAAAGTCTCTTGTTTAGTTTCGTTCAAGAGGAAATTACTAAAACTCTCACGTATCTTCTTACGGTTTTCTATGAGCTTGCGCACCCGTGTTTTCAGTAATTTTATGTTGAAAGGTTTCGCAATATAGGCATCGGCACCACTCTCGAAGCCCACTTGTTTCTGTTCGTCTAAAGCATAAGCGGTGAGCAAAATCACGGGAATATGATTAGTAGCCACGTTAGTTTTTATTAACTGACATAAATCGAAGCCATCAGTTTTGGGCATCATCACATCGCTGATTACTACATCGGGGAGGTGTTTTTTGGCTACTTCAAAGCCTTCTTCACCGTTTTCAGCTTCGATAAGGTTATAGTCATCACTGAGGATATATCGAATAAACTGACGCATATCCTCATTGTCTTCCACAATCAGTACAGTAGGTTTCTCCGAAGCCGTTGGAGAAGCTGTAGGTAGTTTGAGTTTCTCGGTAGGTGCGGGCAACGAAGGCAATAAGTCGAGATGGGTTTCTATGTAATTGCTGTCGTATACCGCTTTTACCGATACTTGTTCTTGAGTGAAAGGCAGGCGAATGACGAAGGTTGTCCCCTCCCCTTCTGTACTCTCTACGCTGATGGTACCGTTGTGTGAGGCGACTAAGGCTTGTACCAAAGCCAAACCAATACCCGAACCTTCGCTATCGGGGTTTATTTTGTAGAAGTGCTCAAACACCTCACTTTGTTTGTCTTTCGGAATATATGAACCGCTGTTGAACACACGCAGCACAGCTACTCCTCCTTTGGAGGGGGTTAGGGGAAGGTCTTCTTTTTCTAACGACACGGTGATACTTCCTCCTTGAGGTGTAAATTTCAGTGCATTAGAAAGCAGGTTGAAGTAGATTTTCTCCACTTTTTCCTTATCGAAAGCCATTTCAAAAGAAGTATCTTCGGCAAGAAACTGAAAGTTGAGTTTCTTTTGTTTGATACGGTCACTAAAAAAAGAATTGAGTTCAGTAAGAAACCGTTTTAGGTTGCCCTTAGTGAAGTACATTTGCATCTTGCCATTCTCATAACTGCGGAACTCAATTACTTCGGAAATGAGATGCAAAAGTCGGTTGCTGTTCTTTTTGATGAGGAATAACAAGTCTTGTTCTTCTTTGGGAAGTGAATTGTGAGCCAAAAGCGTCTGCACAGGACCTAAGATAAGCGACAGCGGTGTTTTAAATTCGTGAGAAATATTGGTAAAGAAAAGTAATTTGGCTTGGGTCGCCTCTTCTAATTGCGCCGAGATTTCCTCCAAGCGTTCTTTCTGTTGTTGCAATTCGGTAGCCTGACGTTTGATTTCTTCGTTTTGTTTTTCTAACAGATTATTAGCACGACTCTTAGTGCGATATGCTCTGATAGCTATTGCCAAAAATATAGTAATCAAACCAATAGCAATAATAGAAATATAGAAGAGTGTACGCTGAGTAGTATGCTGAATAAGGCTCTCACTCAGCTGCTGATTGATATCCTCTATCTTAGCTTGTTTTTGAGCAATTTGCTCTGTTTGCAACTGTAAAATACGCACGTTACTCTTGTCCACCACAGCGGTATTGAGGATATTCTCGCGCTCAAAAGGTTGTTTATGGAGTATTTTCATTGCAAGGTCAATAACCTTTTCTCCTCCCGTAGGATAGATAAACGACGCGTCTTGCACGTTATTCTCTATATTGCTAATTCCTTCTTGTTGTAGCGCATCTACCCCTATGATAAAGGGTATCTTACCGTTGAATTGCATCGCTGCTTCGTGAGTACCCGCTGCCATTGGGTCATTCATTGCAAACACAAGGTCGATATTGGGGTGTTGCTGAAAAAGTTTTTGCATTTGCACTTTGGCATCTGCTTTGAGGAAGTTGCCCCAGGTCTCGGCTACTATTCGCACCTCAGGAGCGTTCTTAAGGGCATCTACAAAGCCTTTATGGCGTTCTGCATCGGAGGTAGAGCCTTTGGTACCACGCACTTCGGCAATATTGCCTTTGCCTTTGAGAATACCTATTGCATAGTGCCCCGCTTCTTTTCCTATTTGGTAATTGTTAGCTCCCACATAGGCAGTATAACTCTCAGTAGCGATTTTCCTATCTACCAAAATCACGGGAATACCCTGCTGGTAAGCCTTTTCAATAACTGGTGTACACGCTTCCGACTCGTTAGGCGAAACGACAAGCACATCTACCTTTTGTTCTATAAACCACTCTATATCAGCGATTTGTTTGGGAGTATCGTCTTTCACACTGCGAATGAGCAACTCAGTATTGGCTTGGTAAAGGGCTACTTCGCGTTTTAGCTCCTCGTTCATCGTTTGTCGCCAAAGGTCTTCACTGCACTGCGACACCCCTATCACATAACGGGGGTTTCGCTCCCTTTGGCAAGCTAAGCAAGCAAAGAGAGCGAAATATAAAAAAAGTATATGATACTTCCTAAAAGTCATTTTATCTAAACAACTCCAAATGAGCATCGGCAAGGCGAGGCATCGCACCGTGTTGCTGACATACGTAAGCCGATACTTCTACCGCCAATTGATGCGATTGGGCAATACTGCGACCATTGAGGTAAGAGGCTACAAAGGCAGCCGTGAACGAGTCGCCAGCTCCTACCGTATCGGCGATGGTAACCTTAGGTGTCCCTAAGAACGATTTTTCATTAGGCGTAAACACATAGCTACCTCTTGTACCTTGTGTTAGGATAAGGAATTTAAGGTTGTATTTCTCCAATAGGCGCTTACATACCTCTTCATCAGTTCCTTGCAAATTGAACATTTCAGCTACTTTCACTATCTCCTCATCGTTGATTTTTAATGCGGTTGCCTTGTCTAACGAATCGGCAATTACCTCTTTGCTGAAGTATTTCAAGCGGAGATTGATATCGAATACTTTTAAACTCTCGGCAGGCATTAAATCTAAGAACTTGTGGATAGTGGCACGCGATATTTCACTGCGCTGTGCCAACGACCCGAAGCACACGGTATTAGTGTTCTTTGCTAAGTTCTCAATACGCGAAGAGAATGGAATATTGTCCCACGCTACATTTTCGCTAATCTCATAGGTAGGCACCCCGCGACCGTCTAACTGTACTTTTACTGTACCTGTGGGGAAATCAGTCTTCTCAATGATGTAGTTGAGTTCTTTTTCTTCTAAACTTTTTAGTATTTCCTTACCGAGGAGGTCGCCCCCAATGGCACTCACGGCATAACCGTTGAAACCAAATTGCGACACGTGGTAAGCAAAATTAGCAGGCGCACCACCTAATACTTTTCTTTCAGGGAAAACATCCCAAAGGATTTCTCCCAATCCTACTACTGTATTTTTCATTGTATGTTATGTTATCCTCTCCCCTGCCCTTCCCTTGGGGGGAAGGAGGCAAGAGTGTTGTTGTTAATTCTTTTTCAGCGTACAAAGTTATAAATTCTTTTTGAGATTTCCTACTAATAGTAATAAATACTATCAGTCATCAAACCTTTTTGACTAATCCGACTTATACAATTTATAGGGCTCTCTAACGACTAAGTGTTAGCATTTGCTTTGAGTCGAGTGCTCATTAGCAATAGATATAAAACTCCTATGCTGAGGACAATAAGGGCTCCTATCTGTGAACCGTTCATCGCATCGGAGGCTAAGCCCATTGCGAAGGGGAAGATAGTACCGCCAAAGAGTCCCATAATCATTAAGCCTGATACTTCGTTTTTCTTAGTAGGATTCTGCAAGAGGGCTTGCGAGAAGATGATTGAGAATACATTGGAATTGCCAAAACCTACCAAAGCAATAGCGGTGTAGAGCATTGTCTTATCACTGAAAAAGAACAGTATCGCCATTGAGGCTACCATACAAAGCACACTGAGAGTAAAGAAACTCTTAGGTGATACTTTGGTGAGAATATAAGCTCCTGACAAACATCCTATGGTACGGAATAAGAAATACCAGCTGGTGGCAAAAGAGGCTTGGGTAGTGGTAAGCCCTAAACGTTCCATAAAGATTGTAGGTGCTGAGGCATTAACTCCTACGTCTATTCCTACGTGGCACATAATGCCAATGAAACACAAGAGTACATAAGGGTTAGCAAGCAGTGCAAAACACTCGGCAAAGGTGGCGTTTTTACTGTCGTTTTTCTCTTCTTCAATATGGGTAGCACCCAGCCACAAGAGGGTTACTACTGAAATAGCTACAAAGAGCAGGAAGAAGAGTCGCCAATCATTGAATTTATCAAAGCAGAAGCTCATCAGCAAGGGGGCAGAAAACGAGGCTATTGCCTTGATAAACTGACCAAAAGTGAGTGAACTCGCTAGTTTGTCGCCTTTTACGATGACTGACATCAGAGGGTTTAGCGATACTTGCATTAGAGTGTTACCAATACCAAGCAAGGAGAAAGCTACCAGCATAGTGGTATAATTGTAGCTGATAAAGGGCACTACCATTGCTAAGATGGTAATCACCAAGCTGAGGAGTACAGTTTTGCGACGACCTATTTTGCTCATTAGTACGCCTGTGGGCACTGAGAAAAGCAGAAACCAAAAGAATACCATTGCGGGGAGTGCTTTGGCAGTAGTTTCGGTCAAGCCAAAATCGTCTTTTACAAAGTTAGAGGCGGCGCCTACAAGGTCTACGAAGCCCATACAGAAGAATGATAGGAGTACGGGCAATAAATACTTTAAATAGTTATTATTTTGTTGCATACTATGAATATATTATTAGTCTCACACACTCCCCTCTCCTTGTGAGAGGGGCAGGAGGAGAGGTTTATTATTTCAATTTATAGACAGTTACATTGTTAAGGGTGAGGGTACCTTTGCTAGTATTGAAGCGGAGGGTATTATACACTTCGGTAGGGAATATGGCATTGGTTTGTACTACTTCACCGTTGTTCACAAAGAGCTCGGTTGAAGCTTTGTCTACTAACAAACGTACGGTATAGCTTTTCTTAGCTACCATTGGTGCTTTGATAAGCGTTTCGGCGAAGTTAGCATTGAAGGCTACACTGCTCTTACTGCGGTCTACCGATAGGGTTTTATTAGCGCCGTCAAATAGGTATTTGATAGTTTCACCTTTGGCGTTCTCAAGGGCGAATGAGAAAGCATCAGTTTCGTTAGGGGTTACCGTGAAAGTGAGTTCGTAAGCTCCTTGATTATTGGGCAAGAAGTTTTCGAAAGTTATGGCATCGGAGGTGTTGGTACGTGTTTTATCACCTAAAAGTACCGCTTCACGACGCAAACTCTCCAACTCTTTTACGGGCTCACTGGCTACTACCAAATGCTCGCCATTATGCACCAAACGCAAAGCGCGGGCAACAGTCATCGCGCTACGGAAATTTTGAGTAGGGGTTTCATTGGCGTAATCCCAGTTGCTCATCCAGCCTATGAAGAGACGACGACCATCGGTGGCGGGGACATTACTCCACGTTACTCCTGCATAGTTGTCGCGTCCGTAGTCTAACCAAAGCGGATAGTTCATAGTATCGGGGGTGAAGGTTTTGCCATCAAAATTACCGATGAAGTACTGAGTAGCACTTCCGCCATTAGGTCCGCCTGGGTTGATACTCACGAAGAGCACCCATTTGGTTTTTCCTTCGTAAGTAAGCGGGAAGAGATCGGGGCATTCCCACACACCGCCGTGTCCTCCTAAGCCTTCGCCAAACTCACTGAGGCGTGTCCATTCTTTGAGGTTCTTAGAACCGTAGAAGGTAATCGTTTGGGTAGTAGCAAGGCTCATCACCCATTGTTTAGAGGGTGCGTGCCAGAATACTTTCGGGTCACGGAAGTCGATGATATTAGCATCGGTGAGAACAGGGTTGCCTTCGTACTTGGTGAAGGTCTTTCCGCCATCGAGGCTATAAGCGATGGACTGTGTTTGGCGGTCGCCTGCTGAGGTGAAAATAGCTACCATAGCACCTTTGCCAAAGCCGGCAGTGTTATCGTGGTCAATCACGGCACTGCCTGAGAAAATCGCTCCTAACTTATCGGGGGCTAATACATAGGGCTTGTATTCCCAATTCACCAAGTCTTTGGAAACAGTATGACCCCAGTGCATATTGCCCCAGCGCGCTCCGTAAGGATTATATTGGTAGAAGAGGTGAAACACTCCATCGAGGTATACCATTCCGTTAGGGTCGTTCATCCAGCCGTATTGAGGAGTGAAGTGATATAGCGGGCGGTATTTTTCGTTGTAGTTGAAGTTATATTCAGCCGACTGTTTAATTTCGGCTAATCCCATATCGGTAGTTTTGGCTACTGCGAAAGTAAGGGTCACTTTCTTGCCTTTGTACGCCTCGATAGCGATAGGCACCCAGTAGTCTATTTTGTTTTGGGCGATGCGTATCGTCATTGGCTCGCCTATGGGAGTACCTTCTACCGATAGTTGAACTTTGTTTTCGGTTGCTTGGTCTTCAACAGGAATGAGCAAGTATTTGTCTTTGGCTTCAAAGGTGCGGGTGTAATCAGTCATAAAAACGCTTTTTTGTTTGTTACCTTGTTCAATTTGGTCGATGAGGATATGCCCCCAGCCACCGCGTTGGTTATCGACAATTCGGATAGTGGCTTTCTTGTTTTTATAGGGTTTTACGTCCCAAGTGAGCCATTGTAGGGTTTCGGTTTCGTAGAGAGAACGCGATTGTAGCACACTCTTTCCGTCTACCAAAAGCTCGATGTAGGTATCGGCGTGAGTGCCTCCCCCTATGAGGAAGTTGATATAATCGCGCTCGATGGTGAACTCTTTGGAGGTTAGTGCTCCACGAGAGTCGTCGCCGTTGTTGAAGCTATTGGCAAGGTGCTTGCCTTCAAAGCCTGTTACGGGCTGCTGACCGGTATAGCTACCCGTGGCGGGAGTCGCACCAAAGGCGTCGCCTTCTACCGTCCAATTGGCATAAGTGCCCGACTCGAAGTCCTCGATGATGAGGTCATCAGTGTTTTGCTGGCAGGCAGTGAGCGTTAAGACTCCTAATCCTGCTATTAGTTTGTTATTCATATACTTTTTTATATCTCTTTTAATTAAAAGATGGTACAAATATACATTATTTTTATTTGAATTAGCAAATAAGTAAACTAATTCCTCATCTTCATTCCCTCTCACTAAGGAGAGGGAGGAAGCTGAGACTTATAAAGTAATGAAAGTATCTGTTTTTGAGGTAAAAGATAAGATGTTTATACCCGTCCTTCGCCTTAGGTTCGCTTTAGCTTCGCCTTAGACTCATCTTTTCTTCGTCTTTCCTTCGTCCTTTGTTCGTCTTTCCTTCGTCTTTTGTTCGTCTTTTGTTCGTCTTTCCTTCGTCTTAGGTTCACTCTTCCTCTTTTTACCTTTTACCTTTTACCTTTTACCTAAAAAGTAAAGTTCGCTGTACCGTTAGCAAAGATGCCCCAAGGGTTTTGGTTCATCTTATAGCAACGGATAGAAAGGGCTACTGCATCGTTTACATAGATTGCTGCTACCGAGCCTTCTTGCACTATTTTCACGGTGTATTCCTTGTTGGCGTTCACGGGGAGTTTTATGCTATTAATGGTAGCAGTGCCTCCATCTCTAATCACGCGATTGAGTTGTAACTCTCCTTTGTTGAGGTTAAGCGTTACGCGGTAGGTTTCATAAAGGTTACCACAAGCGCCAAACATCACCCCAAACTCGGTAGCGGTATTGGCTTTTATTTTGGCAACTATCTTGTTGAAACCACTGCTGAGACGGTCGAATACACGAGTATTATTATCTAACGAAATGCTACCCAAAGAAGCAGATACCGCTTGTTTGCTATCGAACGCGGTAGGCATTTTCACGTTAAGGGTACCGTCGGCGTTTTGAGTGAGCTCGTGCACAGCCAAAGAACCTCCCCAGTGGTAGGCGGAATTATCTTCGTAGTTGATACGCGACGGATTCCACCCCCATATATAGCGGTGAGTGCCGTCGGTAGCGGTTTTTCCGGCATAGAACACACGGTCGTCTAAATCTTGTTGTGCAGGGGTAATCCAATTCTTGTCACCCACACGACGGTATCTGTATTGCACACGGCGCACGCTTTCTTCGATGTTAGAGAATATTAAATACTGATAATTTCCTTGTGTAAACACATCGGGACACTCTACCATAAAAGCACTGGGGTCAGTATAGAAGAAGGGAGTGTTCGGGTCTTTCGTCCAGTTCTTAAGGTCGGTAGAAGTGAATTGTGCTACGACACCTTTCCATACACCGCTTCCTATATCGGCACGGGTGCTGACGAGCATCTTATATGCATTTCCTTCTTTAAATACAATAGGGTCGCGGAACTCATTGGCATCGTACTTATCAGGAGCTCGAAAGGAATGTTGTGTATCCTTTGTCCACGTTTTCAAATCGGTAGAAGTAGCCCAATAGATGATTTCTTTGGGGTCTAAATCGCCGTTATGCCCTGTGTAGAAAGCGTAATAGGTATTCCCGTCTTTGAATACTGAACCTGTACCGAGGGCATCTTCGTGCGAACCGTCGGCACCACAAGCAATTGCTTCACCGTTATCAGTATAATTCACCAAATCAGTAGTGGTAGCACTATACCAAGGGTGGAAAGTTGCAGGTGCCGGACGTTGGTCGTAGAGGTAGAAGATATGAAACTTACCATTGTCGTAGAACGGCATAGGGTCGCCTACCCAAGCGTTCTTTGGTTGGAAGAAATGCTTATAGGTACGACCGTAATCTTGTACTGCATAACAAGTAGAAGCATCGGGAGCCGCATTAGGGTCGTTACTACAATATTCTTTTTTTTCACAAGCTATTAAAGCGGTAGCACAAAGTGCCAATGTAAGTGTCTTTTTCATTGTTTATTAATTTAATTTTAACCTCTTTTTTATTATTTAACCTCCTCCTATTCCCCTTAAAAGGGGAAAGAAAGGACGGTTACACATACACATATACATATGAAAAGAGATATTTTATGTTTCTATTAATTTGCTAAATATTCTAAGGCGTTGGCAGTGAGCAATTCGATATTGCCCTTATAAGCATTGGCAGGTGAATTGTTTTCGTTATACCAGTCGTATCCTTCAATGCCTATACAAATGGTGCGACCTGCATTACCTCGTTTGGTATATTCAAAGATCGCTGCGCGGTTCATAGCGTCGTTCCAATGGAAACTTGCTAATAGCTTAGCACCACTGGCAGTTTGCCAACCCGCTACATTATTAGCATAATCACCCCACTCAAAGTTCCATAAGGCGTTATGTGCTTTGGCTTTTACCCCTTTAGAGAGTAAGAAAGCGACATCATTAGTTCCTGTTTTCTTATTTAATCCTTTGAAAAGGGGATGACTTTCGTTGCCTTTATAGCAAATACCCCAGTCATCACCAATTGCAAATGGAGTGTTGCCTTCTCCCCACATATTGTTTACTACCTTGCCGTCTAAGGCGATACCTAAATCGACTACGTATTGTACTGCCCAAGAAGACAATAAGAACGAACCGCCGGCAGCATAGAATTGTTTCATCTTGTTTACGACAGCATCTGCTTTGGCTTCAGCAGGCAACTCTTTGTTGTTATCCCAATGCCACCAAATCACTTTGTAGTCGTTGAGATTAACTTTGCCGTCCTTGATGTCGCTAAACGAAATGTATTTAGCAGTGTCGTAATTTTCGGCAAGCCAAGTGTAAGCTGCTTTCTCGTCTTCATCGGCTATAGCAGATGCACTGTTAGCTGTACCTACAAAGGCAATAGGTGCAAAGTTAGTAGGGATAATCTCTACGCTATACACAAAGCTTTTCCCACGATAACTCATAGTATAAGTAACGCTTTGAGTAAAGTTTTGGGTAACTCCCGAAGCAGGGCTCACAGTAGCATTAGGTGTTGTACTGAAGGTGGGGGTAAGCGCAGTAAGGCTTTCTCCCTTAGGGTATTTCACACTTATCTTACCCGTACTGTGGTCAATCGTAGCTTTGTATTTGCCAATAGCAAAATTCTCTAACTGTGGATATTGAGCGGTAACAGTGTAATCCCAATAAAGGTTACCGTTGAAAATACGGTATTTGGCACCTTTGCTCAAATCGACATTCGTTCCTGCAGTAGGCACTGAGGTAGCTCCCTCGGGCAATGAGAGGGAAGTGGTCATTTTGGTAAGATCGGTATTCCAAGGAGCGTACACCGTGATAGTTTGTTTCTCCTCATCTATAATCCCATCGATACCATCGGCTTGAAAGGCATTAATTTTTGCCTCTTTGTCGTTAATAAGTTCGCCTTCGTGCTTTTCGTCACAGCTGAGTAAGCCAAGCAAAGCTACTACACTGAGGGCGAGTTTGTGTACTATTGTTTTCATATTAGAATCCTGCATTTTGTTTGTAAATACCTTTTACATACCCTATTTGGTTTTGTGGAATAGGGATATACTCATTTTTATTTTTAGTGAAATAAGCACTGCTGAATATCGCTGGACGACGTGTTTTCTCTTTAGTGAAATAGTCGTTGAGTACTTGGTCGGCGATACCCCAGCGTACAAGGTCGAAGAAACGAGAGCCTTCCATAGCAAACTCTAAACGGCGTTCCCAACGGAGTGCTTTGCGAGCAAATTCTTGATTCCAAGTACAGTTTACACCATTTTGATATACAGCTATATCAGTATTGGTAGCGTAAGGAATCATAGAAGTACTTTGTTTAGCACGTTGGCGCACTTGGTTAATAAGTGACAAGGCTTCGTTGCTACGGTTGAGCTCGATAAGAGCTTCGGCACGCATTAGGAGTACATCGGCATAGCGCAACACGATACGGTTCTTAGAGTTACCTCGGAAAGGGTTGATATTGCGGAAGCAAGAGCAAGAGGGATCTACGTTCTCTTTGAGTGAAGCATAGAAGCCATACACATTGCTATTGCGGTTCCAGTCGTTCTTGTAAATCAACTCGGTGTTGTACTTATAAGGCAAGCCAGGTAAGGCAACAGTGTGGAACAAACGAGGGTCGGCTTTATCACTAGCAGCGTTGTAATCGTTGTTATTGAAGTTATCAAAATCGGGTAAGCCATTCACTGTTTTGAAAGCATTTACCAAATTCTGACTTGGTTTATGGAAATCACAGCAACCTAACTTTTGTGGAGCAGAGAGCTGGTCACCCCAATTGAGGCGTCCGTACTGAGTACCATCGTCCACTGAGTATTGTACCGCAAACATAGATTCTTTACCATTTTCATAGCCACCGGGGAGGAAGTTAAACGCAAAGTCATCTTCCAAACCATAAGAAGAACCTAAGGCAAAACTTGTATAAGTAAGTACCTCTTGCAAATCTTGGCTATTGATACCTGTTACACTATTGTTTTCTGATTGGCGATACGCTTTGTACAAATAGGCTTTAGCTAAATAAGCTGCTGCTGCATATTTATTAGCTCTACCTTTTTGAGGTTGGGTATTAGGCAATAAGTCGTAAGCTTTTTTGAAATCGGCTACTATTTTTTGCCATTGTTCATCATTAGGCAAAGTGTTAGGGGTGGTTTCGTAAGCACTATCAGGTGTATTCTCATCTACAAAAGGAATATGCCCAAAAATAGTTTTCAACACGAAATAGAAATGACCTCGTAAGAAATACATTTCGCCCATACGCGATTGACGATTTGCTACTTCAGCATCGGAAGCCTGTTGCAAGGCTTTCAGAGCGGTATTGGTACGCGAAATAGCCATATAACACATAAACCAAAAGCGGTCAGCTTCACCAAAAGTAGGGTCGATATTCTGAGCGATTTCATAGAAATGGAAATGCTGGATATCGCTCACGTCTTGACCTCCTTTATAAGCGTCATCGGCACGTACGTTGCCATAAATCCAAAGACTAAAAGGTGCATCGTAGTGGTCGTTACCCAAAGACGAATAAGCGGTAGTTACCAACTCATCGGCTTTAGAGATAGCTTCTTTCTCGGTCATAATCCCTTGTGGATTATCGTCTAAGAAGTTGCAACCTGTAAGTAGAGTTGCAAATATTGTGGTGGTATATATTATCTTTTTCATTTTATTATTATTTATCAGACGTCAGACTATTGATAATTTAAAAGCTAGCATTCAATCCCATAGTGAATGTTATTGGGATAGGATAACCATAATTAGGGTTTTCAGGGTCTTTACCTGTAAACGATTTGCTCTTGATAGTAAAGAGATTCTGACCGCTTACATACAAGCGCAACTTGCTGAGCTTAATTCTTTCGGATACTTCTTTAGGTAAAGTATAGCCTAACTGTACATTACGAAGTTTTAGGTAAGAGCCATTCTCTACATAGTAAGTAGACATACGCCCTTCGTTATTATCATCGGTATAAGCTACACTTGGAATATCGGAATCAGGATTGGTAACGGGGTCGAAAGCATCGAGCAAACGGCGACCTTTATTGGAGTAGGTATCTACCACACTCCAAAAGTCAGTATGCTTTTTCACATCGTTGATAATATCGACATTCTGTACGCCTTGCAAGAAGAGGGTAAAATCGAAGTTTTTGTACTCTAAGTTGAGATTGAGACCGTAGATAAAATCAGGGTAAGGAGTCCCAATCCAAGTGCGGTCGTCTTCGTTTACTACTCCATCGTTATTCAAATCGCGGTAGCGGATACGACCAATACCTTTACCGTTTTGTATAGGGTGCTGATCGAGTTCTTCTTGGGTTTTGAAGATACCATCAGCTACATAACCGTAATAAGATTGATAAGGGCGACCTAAAATATTATCCCATTTACCATTTCCACCGTAAGCATTGACTACAGATTCTGGTAATTCAGTAACTTTATTTTTATTGGTTGAAACGTTGGCATTGATATCGTATTTGAGTCCGCCTTTGGTCTCGTTACGATAACCTACTGATACTTCCCAACCTTTGTTTTCCATACCAGCACCATTTACCCATTGGGTAGCACCTTCACCCTTGATACCTGCATAAGGAGGTTCTACCAAGATGTCTTTGGTCTTTTTGATATAGTATTCTACTGAACCGTAGAGATTGTTATTAAAGAAACCGAAGTCTAACCCGAAGTTGGTTTGTGTGGTAGTTTCCCATTTGAGATCTTTGTTACCGAGACGACTGCGACGGAAACCAGAAGCTAACTGACCAGAGCCTTTTCCTTCGATATCGTAAGAGGTATTCCAAATACCTGTTCCAGACCAAATATAGTCGCCTGTTACCCCATAGTAAGGGTCGTAAATATCGTAAATAGAGTAGTTACCGATTTCTTGGTTACCGTTTTGTCCCCAACCGAAGCGCAATTTGATTTCAGATACTGTATTGCGAATATTCTCCATAAAGGCTTCTTGAGAAAGGCGCCAACCCAAGTTGAAGGCAGGAAAAGTACCCCAGCGGTTCTCTTTGGCAAAGCGAGAAGAGCCATCGTGACGAAGGGTAGCTGAAGCGAGGTATTTGTTATCAAAAGCATAGTTGATTTTTCCGAAGAAAGAAAGCAACTTATAACCGGTAGCTCCACCACCTCCTGTAATACCTCCTGTAGCGAGATTAGGCCACATATATTCAGGAGTTTCTAAGGCAAGAGTAGTACCTTTTACAGAGAAGTTTATATCATCTTGTGAGAACATTTCCATACCTGCTAAGGTTTCAAAGCGGCTCTTGCCAAGCTCGAAGTCGTAGGTAGCTGTATTTGCCCAGTTCCATTTCGTCCAGTGAGATTGTTCGAGTTGAGAGAAGGTTTTTTCTTTGCCTTCTTCCATAAAACCGGAAATATACGAATGGTTGAGTGTACGTTTATAGAAATTACCGTAATCTACCCCAAAGTTAGAACGGATATTAAGCTTATCAATAGGTTTAATGTTTACAAAAGCATTCCCGAACATACGCCAGTAGTTATAACGATTATTCTTATTGTCGTTTACTAAGCGAGCAGGGTTCTGACGGTCGGGCAAGCCATTTACAGGACCTCCCCAATGCTTACCGTCTTGAGTGCGCACTGGAATAAAAGGTACAGCTATCATCGCAGCTTCGGTAATTTGGTAAGGTTGTTCTACCTCACTGGTACGGTTTACAGTGAAGTTTTCGCCTATGGTTACTACATCGCCAAAGAGTTTGTAATCGGTATTGATACGCGCAGAGAGGCGAGAGAAATCGGTATTCTTTACCAAACCATCGTTGTTATAATAGCCTAACGAAAGGAAGTAGTTACCTTTTTCAGTACCATTGGTAACCGAAAGGTTATAAGATTCAGTTACCCCCATACGGGTAATTTCCTTGAACCAATCGGTATTAGAAGGGAGCATAGGGCTTCCTGTTTTATCGAAATACTGACGTGGATAATACAAATTATTAAGGGTGCTGTGACCATTGGCATCAGTAGTATAATCGTAGTGAATACCTAAAGCGTTTTGATTAGGGTCATTACCACGGTTTACCGCTGCTTTCCAAAGCACTTGTGCATATTCATTAGCATTGAGCATCTTCATACGAGAGTGAAACATCGAAACGGTAGTATAATGGTCGAAATCTACCTTTAACACTCCGTTTCTACCTTTTTTGGTAGTAATAACGATGACCCCATTGGCAGCACGTGACCCATAGATACTTGCTGCGGAAGCGTCGCGCAACACTTGTATACTCTCGATATCGTTAGAGTTCAACTCGTGCATACCGCCCTGAGTAGGTACTCCATCGATAATATAAAGAGGGTCGTTGTTATTAAGCGTACCGATACCGCGAATACGAATGGTAGCTTTACCAGCAGGACCACCATTATCGGTTACTTGCATACCTGCTACACGACCTTGGAGGGCTTTCATAGGGTTGTTTTCGGCAGTAGACATCATTTCGTTTACCTTTACTACTGATACTGCACCGGTAAGGTCGGTTTTACGTTCAGTACGATACCCTACAGAAACGGTAACTCCTTCGAGAGTCGTCACCTCTTCTTCTAAACTTACGTTTATTTCCTTGCGTCCTTTCACGGCTACGGTTTGGGATTTGTAGCCTATATAAGAAAAGACCAAACTATCGGTGGCTGCAACAGGTTGAAGGGTATAATTCCCGTCGAAATCAGTAGAAGCACCTACTGTTTTGTGCTTTACCACCACACTTACACCCATCATAGGGCTGTTGTCGGATTTTGCTTTCACCACTCCCTTTACTTGTTGGGCGAAAAGAGCGCCCGAACAGTTGCAGAGCAAAAGCGATAGTAAAATGCGCTTGTTTATCTTTCTACTCATCATATTGGTATTTGTTTTTTAACAATTGGTTTAATTTTCTTCGCATTGATGAAAATGCGATGTTTTTTCGGAGGCAAAGGTAAGGCAAAAGAAAGTATAGCACTATCAAAAATCGGTCAAACACTATCAAAATTGTGGCTAATTTTTGATAATGAAGAAAAATATAAAAAAGTTAATTGGCTAACTATTAAACATTTAAATATTTTTGATAGCAGATAAACAAAAAGTGATAGGAGGAAATTTCTATTATTTTCGTTTGTGCATTTAAAAATTATAGTAATCTTAAAGAAAATAATTAATAAACAAAGGGAACCTACCCTCCTTATCCCCTCTCGCTGAGGAGAAACTACAACGACGGTAATACGAACAAAGGGTGGCTCTACAGTGGGTCTACAGTGGCTCTACAGTGGGTCTACAGTGGCTCTACAACGAACAAAAGACGAACGATGAACGAAGGAATAACGAACCTAAGTAGAAGGAAAGTTGAAGCTAAGGCAGAGATAAAAAGAAGGTTATTAGTGGATTTCAACTTTGCCAAAGGTGTGAGCCACACGGGCAAATAGGGAAAAGATGAGTGAGAAGCCCCCGAACCCCCGAAGGGGGACAAGCCTTAAAGAGAAATTGGTGAAGGCTATCGGTCTGAAAAACAAGACTTATTTGAAAATAGAAGAAAGCTGAATCAAGCCTAAGAGAAACAAAAGAGGGTGCGAGCCGCACGGGCGGGTGGTGTGAGCCACACAGACAAATGAAAAAATTAGCAAATTAGCGAATTTGGGAATTAGTAAATGAGAGTACGAGCTACACAGACAAATCAAGAGTGAACGAAGGTAAGAGAAAACTAAGGTAAAGGTAAGAGATTATAAAGATAATTGTTAAAAATTTGAAAATGGGTATATTTTACTTTTTCGCTGATTTATCAGTTGATAATGTAGAGTTTTTTGGTTTTTCATTACTTATTCTTTAGTTTTTTGTATCTTTGCCCTTTGACAACTAAAAGAATAAGAACCATAGAATGGAAATAACCAAAGAAAATAGACAGTGGCTTGATGACTTACAGCTTAACCACCCGGTAGTAATTGCTGGACCTTGCAGTGCTGAGACTGAAGAACAAGTGCTGAAAATAGCACATAGCCTAAAAGATACTGATGTATCTTTCTTCCGTGCAGGTATTTGGAAACCTCGTACCCGTCCTGGTATGTTTGAAGGTGTAGGAGCGTTAGGTCTCAAATGGCTACAACGGGTAAAAGAAGAAACGGGACTCAAAACAGCTACCGAAGTAGCCAATAAAGACCACGTGAAGCTTGCCTTGGAGCACGATATTGATATGTTGTGGATAGGGGCGCGCTCTACTGTGAGTCCGTTTATCATTCAAGAAATAGCCGATGAGCTAAAAGACACTGATAAGATTATCTTGGTAAAAAATCCTGTAAACCCCGATCTTCCTTTATGGATAGGAGCTTTGGAACGATTACAACGCGCAGGCATCAGAAACTTGGGAGTGATACATCGCGGGTTTTCTACTTACGAAAAGACCAAATACCGCAATATTCCTGAATGGCAATTGGTAATTGAACTGCAAAACAAGTTCCCTGACTTGCCACTTATTTGCGACCCTTCGCATATCACCGGTAAACGCGATATGATTTTTGATGTATCGCAAACGGCTCTCGATTTGAACTTCGACGGCTTGATGATTGAAACGCACTGTACCCCTGATGCTGCGTGGAGCGATGCAGCACAACAGATTACCCCTGAACGCCTCATACAAATAATGAGAGATTTGCGCATTCGCGAGGCTTCGGTAGCTGAGGAAGACTATGTGAGTAAGTTAAGTAATTTGCGTTCGCGCATTGATATACTGGACAATAAATTATTGGATTTACTGAAAAGACGTATGGAGGTAGCCGATGAGATAGGAATGCTGAAAAAAGCGAACAATGTAGCGATTTTGCAAAACCAACGTTGGCACGAAATTCTTGGCAAAATGATATCAGAAGGCGAACAACGCAACCTAAGTGAGGATTTAGTGATTCAGGTTTTTAAGGCTATTCACCAGGAATCTATCAACCGCCAGGAGAGAGTGGTAAAGAGTGAAAAGTGATTGATAGACTTTTCTGACCTTTCTTACCGGAAAAAAGACAGTAAGCCAAAATAGCTCAAAACTGATGTAATTCCAGTGTCCATACGTCTTTTGTTTAATTAAAATATGACATAAAGATATGCCATATTTTTAATATTCAGAAAGAGAAACGAAAAAATATAAAATGATATTTGTTTTTTAATAGAAAAGTCGTACATTTGTTGCGAAAAACTATTGTATAAAATGACTATGGAAAAAACTGTCAAACGTTTTTTAGACGTAATACTTGAACAAGCAACTCCTCTTATTGCAAGTCTCAACAAAGGTGTTTCGGATACCCAAATAGCAGTATTTGAGGGGGAAATGGGTATTACTTTGCCTTCTGAGGTGAGAAAGCTATACCAGACTTTCAACGGACAAAAAGAAGGCGAAAACGATGTATTCTTCCTTAACGGTTTGCGCTTTATCCCTCTAGAAGAAATCAAACGCACCCAAGAACACTGGCTTGAGCAATTGGAGGGTATGCCTAATTGGCAGTCACTCCGCTTTGATGAAGAAGAGGCGATTGATATGTGCTGGGATAAGGTAATAAAAAACCAATTTTATAATCCTAAATGGATTCCGTTCCTCTCCAATGGGGCGCGCTTTATATTTATAGACCTCGACCCCGATGAAGAAGGTGTAATAGGTCAGATAGGAGAAATAGATCTGGTGTTGGATTCTATAGAAGACTCTTTTATGGATTTGCACCACGACTCTATGGAAGATTGGCTGGAATTCCTTACTGATGATATTGAAAAGGGAATCGTATACTACGATAACGAGATGCACTCGCTCATTGAAGCCGTTTCTTATGATGAAGAAAACGATTTGCCTAATATCTTCGCTCCTACCCCCGATTATGTATCGGAAGGAGGCTCTAACGTTTATAACTATTCCGAAAAAGACAGAAGCGATTTTGTATTGCCTGACCGCACTTGTGTGTATATGGACGAAATTTGCGACCATTTTGAAAAATATATCGGCAAAATAGACAGCGTATTCCACGAAATCGTCTCAGAATATGTGCATATAGATGTACATTGGATTAAACCTACCCCCGAAACGCCTTACAATGTACTCTTTACTACCGGTATGAGCGATTACCCTATGTACTTACCCGAAGGCTTAGATGACCCGAACGACTACAGCCACGCTGAGCTAATGGTCTACCTCCCCGCCGATTGGCCTATCAGCGATGAGGCTTTTAAAGACGACGATAACTATTGGCCTGTGTACTTCCTGAAGATGATAGCGCGTTTCCCGCATCAGTACAAAACGTGGATGGCTGAAGGGCACACTATTCCCAACGGTCCTGATGCTGAACCTATTGCCAATACCGATTTCGGTTGTATCCTGCTGATGCCCCCTTACTTATCGGCACCACAGGACTTCTTAAAGTTACACACTAAAGACGGTACAATTATCAATTTCTATTGTATTTTGCCTATTTATCCAGAAGAAATGGATTTAAAATTAGAAGAAGGGGTTGACGAGCTTCTCAGTCTTTTTGATGAATACCAAATCTCCGAAGTCATAGATATCCACCGCAAGAACGTAGCTTTATAAAACAAGCATAAAAAAACAGATGAAACATAAAGGTTTTATCTGTTTTTCTTTAATATCTCTGCCAGCATTTTCTTGGCTCTTAGCAGAGTAATCTTCACACTGCTCATCGGTGATTGCATCTCTTCGGCAATCTCTTTATAGCTTTTTTCGTGCAAATAGCGCAGTTGTATTGCCGTTCGGTAAGGCTCTTTTAGTTGTTTTATGCTCTTTAACAAGTAGTCGAACTGCTGTTCCATAATGAGGCTATCCTCTATGATAGGAGTCTCATCTATCAGTGTTTTAGATTGCTTTTCCTCTCGATCTAAGTGCAATAGCGACTCATTTTGCTTTCTCAGGTTATCTATGTGAATATTTTTAGAAATAGCAATTAACCAAGTGCGGAAAGAGTATCGCTCGTCGTAAGTATGGAGTTTGTCGAATGCTTTAGCAAATGTTTGTATGCTAATATCCTCTGCTTCAACTTCATCATTCACACGCTTGAGCTGAAAGTTGTACACATCAGTCCAAAACTCGTCCAACAACCAACTAAAAGCTCGTTGTTTACCTGCTTTTGCAGCGACTATATTTTCAGCAAGTGCTTCTGCCATTATTTATTTCTGCACTCTTGTTCGTCGGGTAAGCGACCGCAGAAACTACAAGGTTCCCCTTCAGGGTTTAAATGTGGATTTTGGCTCGCACAAGTACCAGCAAATTTACCGCCTTTTTTACCCCAAATCTTAATTGCCATACCTGCTACACATAGCAGTAATATACCAATAGTTAATAATATTAATTTCATTTTTCAGTTATTTAAGATTAAAAAGAGATTCCACGGCGGGAACTCTCTCACACGTAAAACCTTCCGCAAAATCTGTACCAATTAGCCTACCCAAATCGCGTGCTCTGTAAGTAACGCTATCTAAAAAGTTCTTGTCAGAAATTGGAGTAGTGGGCTCATTGCTATTGCTGTCATAAAACTGAGAGCTGTACGCCAACACAGCATTCACTTTGGTTTCCATAAAGCCTGTGATATCTACCACAAAATCAGGGGCTATATTCTTCCACTGAATGTAGTGATACACTACTTTAGGACGCCAAGCCGCTTGTTCTACACCGTCGAGAGTAGTTTCGATGCGTCGCAAACCGCTGAGAAAACAAGCATCGCTCACGAGTTTGCTACCTTTACCGTGGTCGATATGGCGGTCGTCTACAGCATTGCAAAGCACTATCTCGGGCTGATATTGACGTATTTTTTTAATAATCTCCATTTGGTGAGCTTCGTTATTTATGAAAAAACCATCACGGAACTTCAAATTCTCGCGTATGGTTACCCCTAATAGCTCTTTGGCTTTGGTTGCCTCTTGGTGGCGTATTTCAGCACTGCCACGTGTGCCCAATTCCCCTTGAGTCAGGTCGATAATGCCCACACTTCTGCCTAAGCTAATCTCTTTGGCAATGGTGCCTGCAGCCCCTAATTCTACATCATCGGGGTGTGCCCCAAAAGCTAATATATCTAATTTCATCTCGTTATTTCTTAATTGTCTCTTTTATTTCTGTTGCAATTTTGTCTAACATCTCATACCTATAGCGGTAGAGCGACCGCTTGCTCGATTTGATTTCTTCCATTGGTTTGCGGTGCATTTCAATAGGGAGCTTGAACCAGCCATCTTTATCGGGAGTGCCATCGGCTTCTTTCCATAAAGTATCATAGCTAAAACTGAGTTTGTGCAACCATTCTATATGGATAAAGTGCTTTTTATTATGCGCCTGGATCTTACTGCCTACCCCATACAAAGCGGTGCAACCTAATTGCCTGCTAAGTTCCTGAATGATAAATATCATCAAGGCTTTAGGACGAAGAGCATACATCTGTTTTTGTAGTTCCTTGATAGCATTCTCAGTTTCGGCACTTTTATTGCCTTGCACACAGCCTATACGGCATACCCACTCCTCATTTTCTTTGTCAATCACAAAGGAAGCTTCACAGATGGCCTCTTGATAACTATCACAATGCAACGAGACCACTAATTCCCCCTCTTTGCGGAAACGCTCATTATACCCGAGGTATATTTGTCCCTTTTCGCCGTTGTATTTCATTGTGAACTCTGCCAATTTGATAGGCTTTTCTTCTTGGATAACACGCATCAAAAAAGGCTGTTGCTTGATAAAAGCGTAACAACTCAGCAAGGCTTTAGTTCGTTCTTTCTTGCCCCATTTGGTAGACATATACACCCTAAAAGGCTTAAAATAAATACGAGGACGGTGTGAAAGCACCCATTTATACTCTTCTGATTGTATCAAACTGAACCATTTTTTAGCAAATGGGATGTTTAACAAGGTGTGAAAGAGTATCTTGTTCTTTTGTTTTTTGATGTATTTAAGATTTTCGTTGGCAAAACTATGTTCTGTCAAAGCTAAAGCATCGTGTAGTAGTTCTCTTGTCGTCATTAATTCTCGATTGTTAATTGTTTATAGAGGCTCGTTTTCCAGCCTTTTTTATCAATATATTGCAACAACTGCTCAAAGCGTGCTATCATCTGTTCCCCACTATTACGCATTACGTACGCTGGAAAATTGAATTCTTTTTGGTGTAAATTGGTAAATTCCCAAGGGTGGAAGTACAAAGTAGCATAACCTGTAGAGGCTACACATCTATTCAGCAGAAACTTATAAATCCACAAAGGAAAATTGTGAAATGATAACCAAAATAGAGGAATTCTAAACCAACTTACCGCTGTAGGGATTTGCCATAAGCCTTTTTCGTTGAAAAATCGTTTTGGCACGTGTAATTTGTTATATCTTCCTGGTAAAAATGTAGGATTTACCGATGAATTGTAGTGATATCCAGCTTTTTTTATCTCCTCAGCACTTACTTCAAGCATTCTTGGCATACGCAATCCTTCAATAGTTACTCCAAATTGTTGTTCTAAAGCTTCTTTAGAGCGTTTGAGGTGTGCATTCTCAAATTCGGAATGGTAATAAGTGTGTGAGGCTAATTCGTGCCCTTCACTGAGAAGTCGCTCTATAAGGTCGGGGACTTGCTGGGCAAAGACTACTGTTGAAAAGAAAGTAGCCTTGGCGTTGTGTTTTTTGAGCAGATCTAATATAGCGGTAAGCCCTTCGCGTGAAATGGCTATTTGTCGCTCGAAAGCAATGTCGTAGCCGTATTCTTTGGGCATATCAAACTCTTCTATGTCGAAACTTAAATAAATCATTTTTATAGTTATTAGTTTCCTCTGTAAGTAGAATAACCATATGGAGATAATGTAATCGGAATGTGATAATGTTGATTATCTTTTATCTCAAAAACTACTTCTATAAAGGGATAAAATGTTTTTTGTTTCAACTTTTCAAAATAAGGAGTAATATAAAAAGTGAGTTTATAAACCCCATTATTATTTTTATTAGATTCTTCTTTCAAAAAATCTTTAATTCTCCCATTGTTATCTGTGTATTTCTCATCTATCAATACCCAGTTTTGATTTTTATCTTGCTTAGATAGAGCTATCTTTACATTTGGAGCAGGTTTGCCTTGTGAAATATCTAAAATATGACTTGATAATTGATATTTCTCTTGTGCTTGGATAAATGTGCTAAAAAGTATTAGCAATATTAGAATTGGATTTCTCATTTTTATGTGTTTTTATTTACAATTTTTCTTCTTGAATAATATAACAAGGTCGGTCTTTAGTTTGTTTAAAGATTTTTCCTATATAAATACCTATGATACCTAAAATGATGAGTTGTAACCCGCCAAAGAAAACAATTGTCATAATCAGTGAAGCCCAGCCCGATATTTCAGTACCACTTGCAAAGGCGTATATCACGTAAGGAATGTACAATAGTGATAGGGCAGAGAATGCAAAGCCTAAAAATACAGCGAAATATAAGGGTTTGATGCTGAAAGCAGTAACACCTGTAATCGCTAATTGTAGCATCTTCTTAACCGTGTATTTACTTTCACCTGCAAAACGAGAAGCTGCAGTGTAAGGGATATAAGTTTGGCGAAATCCTACCCAAGGCACGATACCTCGCAAGAAAGGTTCGTTCTCTTTCATAGAGCGAATGACCTCTACCACCGATTGGTCTAAAAGTCTAAAATCAGCTGAACCTTCTTTGATTTCTATATCCGAAAGCAAATTGAGAAGTTTGTAAAATTGTTGAGAGCTCTTTTGTTTCTTTTTAGGGGTATCTGCGGGATAGGTACGCAAAGTTGCGACTACTTGATAGCCTTCTTCCCATTTGGCAATGAGTTCGGGTAAAAGGGCAGGAGGGTGTTGCAAATCGCAATCCATAGAGATAACAGCATCAGCAAACGAGTGGTCTAATCCTGCTTTTACTGCTAATTGATGACCAAAGTTACGCGAAAACGATAGATATTTCACGCGTACATCACTTTCAACTAAAGATTTGAGCACCTCAAGAGAATTATCGCTACTGCCGTCGTTCACAAAAAGCAAAGTATAGCTATAATCAGAGAGTTTTTCAGTAAAAACACTCTTTATAGCCTCATATAACGGACGTATATTTTCACTTTCGTTATAACACGGTACTATTATTTCTATTGTTTTCATCTTTCTTATCTCTTACCTGAATAAATAACATTTCATACACTATTGCAAGCCAAACCAAGGTTACAGGTACAGCTCTTAGTGAATATCGGATAATGTAAGGTTCTTTCAGTGGTTTGAATAAATCAGTAGGGGAGAGTGAGCCTAACATAGCCAATACCAGTAAGGTTATTTTGAGTTTAGGATCGACCTCACTTACCATAAACCATATCCCAACCCCCACATAAGCCACTATATAAGTGCTATTTTCAGTGCCTGTACTAAACAAACAAAGGAAAATACTCACTGAAGCTAATAATAGCAATCTAAAATTGAGATTTTTATACTGCTGAATGCGCAAATAAGGCAGAGCAAATAGCCCTAACCCAATGAGAATGACTATACTGTTGTTATTATAAATGCCTGTGCGTTGCAAAAAACCTAAAAGTGATAGGTTTTGCAAGTTGTATGTAGTGGTATTTAGGTTGGATACATTCTTTTCAGCCAAAGAAGCATACCAGTCAAAATACTGAGAAACTACATAATCGGGTAAAGAGTAGAGCATTGGTAAACAAAATAAAGCGATGAGCCAAAATAACCCTGACCAAATAAATCGCCATTTGTCCTTAGCAAAGAAGAAAAATGCTAAGCCTACAATGCCGTAGAGTTTAGTGAGTGCGCCTATTACAATGAACAAGGTTGCCCAATGACTCTGCCGACGTTCTATGAATACAAAAGCACCTACTAATAGTGCTATCACGCTGATATTGAACTGTTGCATAGCAGCAGCGGTATACATATCGTGAGTAGCAATAAGCAGTACCGCAATAATTGCCTTTTTAGAGAGAGGCAATTGCCTAATTGCCCAATATAAGAAAGCTGCATTTGCCATTATCCACAAAGTACAACCTATCCACTTGGGTAACAAGGCAAAAGGAGCAATAACTGCACTGAACAAGATGCCGTAATGGTTTGTATCGAAATACTCATCGGGGTAAGGAAGGTAGAGGGGCAATTGCTTGAGAGTATGCCAAAACACCCCATCAAAAATTAGGTAGTTGTTGAACTTGCCTGCTATCCATACGTTCTGCACTACAGTCGCCAGCGCAAGAGCAAACCATAGTATTGTTATAAAGCGGTAATTTTCAAATAGTTTTTTTAGCATTGTTATCAGTGTTATTTTTCAATCCATTGTGTTACTTCATCGCTAGAAGGTAAGGTTTTAGGGTCGATTACCTTTTCTAATTTGCCGTTTCGCCCGATGAGGTATTTTTGAAAATTCCATTTTACTTTAGAATCTTCTACACCGTTTTTCGCTTTCTGGGTAAGAAACTGATATAGAGGGTGCATATTCTTTCCTTTTACCGATATTTTGCTCATCATCGGGAAACTTACTCCATAGTTTATACTGCAAAATGAAGCAATTTGTTCATTACTGCCAGGTTCTTGTCCTAAGAAATTATTAGCGGGGAATCCTATAATGACAAAATCTTTGTCCTTATACTGCTTGTAGAGGGCTTCAAGCTCTTTGTATTGGGGGGTGAGACCGCATTTTGAGGCAGTGTTTACAATCATTACTTTCTTGCCTTTGAGGTCGGCAAGAGCAAAGGGTTTACCGTTGATATCTTCTACAGTAAACTGATAAATAGTTTGATTATCAGCGTTGTTTTGTGCTTGTAGGTTTTCCATAGTGAGGGTTAATAAAGTGATAATAAAAATGAAGTGTTTCATAGAAAAATTAAAATTTGTTGCAAAGTTACGCAAAAGGTTTGATTTATTAAAGAAAAACTTTATTTTTGCCAAAAAATTAATGACTATGTTTTCAGAAAAAGCCTTTAAAATATTTGAAGAAAGTATCGAGCAATACCACATTGCCGACGATGTATATCAGTCTTTTACAAACCCTTATCCATCAACTGACTTGCTCAATCACTTGCTCTATCGCAAGAATTGGATTGACACCGTGCAATGGCATTATGAGGATATTATTCGCGACCCGAACATCGACCCAGTGGTAGCCCTCGACCTCAAACGCAAAATCGATGCTTCTAACCAGGAACGTACCGATATGGTAGAGTATATAGATAGCTACTTTTTAGACTTGTATAAGGAGGTGAAACCACTTCCTGAGGCTACTATCAACACCGAGAGTCCTGCGTGGGCAGTGGATAGGCTTTCAATTTTAGCACTGAAAATCTATCATATGCAGGAAGAAGTAAACCGCCCCGATGCCACCCCTGAGCATCGCGCTAAATGTCAAGAAAAACTGAATGTACTCCTCGAACAGAAAAAAGATCTCTCAACGGCTCTCAACCAGCTTTTAGACGATATTGCTGCAGGCAGAAAGTATATGAAGGTCTATAAACAAATGAAGATGTACAATGATGAAGAACTAAATCCTGTTTTGAGAAAAAAATAACCAATTTTTGAAGTAAAAAAGAGCCTGCCTAAAAAGTCTTAGAACATTTTGGTTAAGCTAAAAAATAATGAGGCTATTTTTCGGATAGCCTCATTTTATCCACTATATCACAATTTTTGTATTTTTGTAGCTCCAAAAAACACTATGACAAAAGTATCATTTAAAACTGAAACAGGTAAAATTTTAACACTTTTCCCTGAAAATATGTTTGACAGGATAGATAATAACATACTGCTAAATTAGTATAGATATTTATTAATCAGTTAAATATAACTGATATTCTCAAGAAATATAAGAGGGGCTGTTCTGCTTACCACCCTCGTACAATGATAAAAGTACTCTTCTATGGCTATCTTTCTAATATTTATTCTTGCGATAAAATAACCCAAACCTTAAATGAAAACATCTGTTTTATGTACCTTTTGGACTATACTACCGCTGATTTCAAAATAATAAATAATTTAAGCAAAATACTCAAAGAGTCTGTAAAAACTCTTTTTAGCAAAATAATTAAACTCTTCGTAGAATAAGGTTATCTAAGTCTTGATATATAGTATATTGATGGTCGAATTGACCTATCTATTTTGGAACTTCTTAAATACATAGTAGTCTATGCCATAATATAACTCCGCCTTCTTATTTTTTGATGACTAAATAAAATGGTGTTTGTGGAGCCAAAATAAAACAATATTAGTTTTCTTGTTAATAAGACTTTTAAACTTTAAATATTTCTTTTCTATATTTGAAGACTCATAACATCTAATTTTTTGATGTATAATACCTTTTTCATCCATATAGGCATACCCCCCATTTTGAGCATAATTAGCATAACCCATCTTTTTTGAACGAATCATTCTCTCTGTTAATATAGGCCAAAACATTGCTTTTCCATTAGTATTAAGATAATTAAGAAGATAGTCCTTACGGACTAATAATGCACTATGACCACTTGAGAACATATAGTTATCCAATACAACAATCTCATTTTTATCATTTATCCAGACTCCAGTATCATTAGAATATTTTAATTGAAGTCCTTTGAATAACCATTCATTAGGCATAAGCAAATTTATGGAAGATCCAAAAGAGACATCATCTTCTTCTGAAAGTGAATATTTCAAATAGGTAGGTTCAATCATAATATTATCAAATTTTTCATGTCCAATAAAAAATGAAAATCTCTTGTAATACTCATCTTTTACAGTTTCTGTGTAAATAGAAGACCAATAGAATTCTCGAAAAAATACTTTATAAATATCACTATTCTCATGAAAAGAACGTCCTTCAATTCCCCTATAGTATAAATTGTTGCATACAACACTTAAATCATCCTTTTTGACAATATATGCCTGAATAAAAGTCCACAAATCTCTAATTAGAGATTTATCATCATCAGGCTCATATATAATGTTATTGTACGAAAATAAATTCACCCATCCAAATCCTTTTTCATCAGTCACAAGAATATACTCTTTAATCTTCGGCATATTCTTCCATGCTTTCAACCATTTAAGATCTCTTTTCGGTTTTGATATATCAAAATCAGGAAGTTTATATTTGCTCTGATGATTCAATGACTTGTTCCCAGGATATATAGTAGGATCAATTGTTCTGGCTCCTAGTATCGGATGAAACCATTCATTACTCCTACCTTTGTCTGGGTATTTATCCATCATTCGAGCCATAATACGATACATAGCTATCCACTGATACTTTTTCCCAATACGCTCTATCTTACTATGAGAACGATCACGGCTAGTATTTTTTCTATCAAAAAAAGCGAAAACCTTTGGATCGTATCCATACTCTTCAAATATCATATGTATAGCCCAATTTGACAACATTTCTACATTCTCTCCAAATTCTCTGAGATTAGATTCAAAAATATATCTTCCAAAGTCTCCATACATCCTCACCCCTTGATTGGGAGCCATAGACAATAAGATTGAGAGTTGAGCCCTATATATGTCTTGTTCATTGTCTGGAACTGTTTTCCAATCTCTTTCATACTTTGCAGTAATTTCATCGTTTGAAGGAATGGGAGGTAAAGTCCCGTCTGTAAAGGGAACTTTTATCAGTTCTTGTTCTATCCCTATATCCAAACCTCTACTAATACCAAACTCTACAATATTACAAGCATAGTCACGTACCAAAATGTGCTCAGGTACATGTTTTTTGATGAAGACGTTACTATATACCCACTGTGCAACTGTACAGCTATTTTTATCATCTTCCATTAGGAGTAATGCTCCATAGACAGCACACCACAACCGTTCTTGGATGTAAGGGTCATTAACAAAATAGTATTTCTCTAGTAATGGCAGGAGAAGATTCTTATGCTGAACTAAAATATTCACAATGGCATGTGTAGCACAATCTCTCAGTTCTCGCCAAGTAGTGGATAGTGCCCACACTAAAGTCTCAAGACATGCCTTAGCTATCTGATTATCTATTGAATTTAGGGTATTTTCCGAAGCTTCGCACCCCCATCGTGCCAAATCCATAAGTTGGCTACTTTGATGTGAAGAAGGAGAGGAAATTAAAATAGTCCATATAGCGTCTCGTTGCGCCATACTTAAATTCCATAACATATCATACAAGGCAAATCCATTTGAAGCTACATCTGCTCTGTAAGGGCGAGATAATATGATTTCAAACATCAAACCATATTCGTTTACTTCCTTTATTCTGCATATCAACTCATCTCCTTTCACAGTGAAAAGATCTCGCCACATTGCGCTATCAATAAATGATTGAAGTGCTTTTTCTTTATCATTTTTCTCAACTAGTTCTATCAGTTCTTTATCTTTAATTGAGGGAACGAGAATTGCTAAAGCTTCAGAAAGATTTCCCCAATTATATTTGAACCATTTTTTGGCCGGAGCATTTGAAATCAGATGTTCTGCGATAAAATAATCGCCTATCCTTTCAAAACCAAAATTTACATATGTAACACCATTATAGACATCCGTTCTTAATAATCCCTCATCTATCAGCAATTCAAAAAAATCGTTGGGTGTTCTTGTATATTGAGCTTCCTGAGCCAATCTCTTTATTACGACTTGATATTCAAGTTTCCAACGACTACCAGTTTTAACCATTAGTTCTGCAACAGAGCGCAAGGATTTAATCACAAGATTTTGGGCTTCGTTATACTTAAAACTTATCGCTATTTCATGATTGGTATCATCACAATATTCTAGAATAGTTGTCCAAAAATTTGTAAAAACCAATGGACGCTGACTTCTTTCATGATTGCGACAATACTTGATTAAGAAAAGAGGATTTGAAAATTCCTCTCCATATACAGGCCAAGTTGGTTGCTCTATACCAAAAGATGAGAACATGTATTCACAAGCTTCTCGCTCATATCCTTTGAATCCGTGATGCTGATATACTGCGTATGCTGGATCGTGAGCAATATCATAAAACCAATTTTTACGATCAGATATGCGAAAACTTATAACAAGACGCAGGTACTCGCATGAATCTATTTCTTGCAAAAAGTCCAAGAGGAATTTGCTCCATAACTCATCACCAGCTCCTTCGTTAATAGCATCAATAAATATCACCACAGGTTCTCCTATTTTCCTACCATAATTATTGAGTTGCGTCAACAATTTTTCCTTCTTACATTTAATATCCAATAATTCTCGAATCTGGGAGAGCGGATCAGATGATAATGTGAAATGTTGCCCTAAAAGTAATATTGATGGTTCATGGGCACGTTTACGTTGAGTAACCATGTCACCTATAAGATGTGACTTTCCCGTACCAGCAAAACCCGTAACCATAATTGTATGATATTTCCTGAACTCAATCCAACTATTGGAAAGCACTTTCTGTAGGGCATATCCATATTCACGAATAGAGTATCCTTTTGTTCGAATTTCATCTCTATTGTTATTTTCAGAATCGTAGTAGAAGTCGTTAAATATAGAAAGGAATCCATTCACTGATTCTCTTAATTCAATATAAGAAGTTGCTGTTCCACTTAAGCTCTCTATCTTTTCAACAAGCTCTCTACATTGAACTAAGATTTTAGAGTAAGAAGGCTCTTTTTCTTTATTTATTATAAATGATCTCAATGTATCTCTAAATTCTCCTATTTTCTCTTTCAGTAATGGCTTGAACCTATCAGTAATGTGCAATGAAGCCAACGCAAAATCCATATCCTCAAATGGGAAATTGCGATTTTCTGAATAACGCTTATCTAAATTCTTAATTTGCTTGGTATTTTGATTCTCAAACCACTTCTGAGTAGGGATGAAGTTAAATTCTTCATCTATCAAACTACATGCCTCAACTATTCTTTGCCACTCTTCAGGTTTCTTTTTATTAGACTGCCAAAGATAGATAAAATAACCAAAAGCAATTAGCACTGCTACCCCAAAACTCAACCATTCAGAGTTTTGAGATAATTCAAACCATAAGTTTGCTTCTGTATCAGCATGTCTAAACTTAAATACAATTTTAGGTATTTCCGGTATTACTCCTCCTGCAAGAGTAAGTTCTGTTGCCATAAAGCTATAAAAAACCTTACGTTCAGCTCTTGTTTTTATAAATGCTATAATTATATTATTCCATTCCTTACTATTAGCTTTTCGCACCTTTTTTATAACAAGAATGAGCGAAGCTGTTTGTATGATACTCCATAAGAGTAGTAAGAGTAGTAAAGCTAAAAATATATTGAGTATGATTATCATTTTGTTGTTTTATTTGTATTTAAAGTAGTATTCATTACTCTATGATAGTATGTTTGTTGCTTATAGATTTAGTATTTTTAAATATTACGTCTTAAAAATGGGTTAGGTTATTTTTTCAGTCTGACTGATATTTTTTATCTTTAAAATTAAACTTTCTATAAAAGCAGTTACTTTTGTGATTTGTCACGTTCTAAAATTGGAAAGAGTTTTATCAGTTGTTTCCATTGCTGTTATAAGTTTAGGTTTAGGGTACAAATATACAATAAAAAACTGCCCCAAACAATTTGAGGCAGTTTTTTATTTGTTTAATTTTCAAATTTGCTAATTAACGAATACTTGCTTTGAGGTATTCACGGTTGAGGCGTGCAATATTTTCAAGTGAAATACCTTTAGGGCATTCTACTTCGCAGGCTCCTGTGTTGGTACAGTTACCAAAACCTTCGTGCTCCATTTGGTTTACCATATTGAGTACACGCTCAGTAGCCTCTACACGACCTTGAGGAAGGAGGGCAAATTGCGATACTTTGGCAGCCACAAATAACATAGCCGAAGAGTTTTTACAAGTAGCCACACAAGCTCCACAACCTATACAAGCCGCAGCGTCCATAGAGCGGTCGGCATCGCGTTTAGGGATAGGAATAGCGTTGGCATCTTGGGTATTACCAGAAGTGTTCACAGAGATATATCCCCCTGCTTGTTGAATGCGTTCAAAAGCAGTTCTATCTACCATCAAGTCTTTAATAACAGGGAAAGCAGTAGCCCGCCAAGGTTCAATAGTGATGGTATCACCATCTTTGAACATACGCATATGCAACTGACAAGTAGTTACCCCACGGTCGGGTCCGTGAGCTTCCCCATTGATGAAGAGAGAGCACATACCACAAATACCTTCACGGCAATCGTGGTCGAATGCTACAGGTTCTTCTCCTTTTTCAATGAGTTGTTCGTTGAGTACATCCAACATTTCCAAAAAAGACATATGGTCTGAAATGTTGGTTACTTTATAATCTACCATACGACCTTTCTCTTGCGAGTTTTTTTGTCGCCACACTTTGAGTGTTAGGTTCATCGTTGCCATATCTTTCTATTTATAACTACGTTGTTTAAGTTCAATATCTTTAAATACGAGAGGTTCTTTATGCATTACCTCTTCACTAGGGTTGTAGGTATTCACTACTTCTTTAGGATTACCAGTGTATTGCCAAGCGGCTACATAAGCATAGTTTTTGTCGTCGCGGAGGGCTTCACCATCAGGAGTTTGATACTCTTCGCGGAAGTGTCCACCACAAGACTCGTTACGCTCTAAGGCATCTTTGGCAAAAAGCTCACCGAGTTCAAGGAAGTCGGCTACACGACCCGCTTTTTCAAGCTCTACATTCATACCAGTGAGTTCACCAGGCACTTTTACATTTTTCCAGAAATCTTCGCGTATTTCGCGTATTTCTTTGATAGCTTCTTTCAAGCCTTCGGCATTACGTGCCATACCTACTTTATCCCACATCACTTTACCAAGTTTCTTGTGGAAGTAATCTACAGAGTGCGTACCCTTATTGTTGATGAAATAAGCTAAACGTTCTTTTACAATGCGTTCTGCTTCGTCAAACTCAGGGGTATCAGTAGGGATTTTACCAGTACGGATATCAGCGGCTAAGTAATCGCCGATAGTGTAAGGCAATACAAAGTAACCATCGGCTAAACCTTGCATCAGGGCAGAAGCTCCTAAGCGGTTAGCTCCGTGGTCGGAGAAGTTAGCCTCACCGATAGCATAACAACCAGGGATAGTGGTCATCAAGTTGTAATCTACCCAAATACCACCCATAGTGTAGTGAGTAGCAGGATAAATCATCATTGGTGTTTTATAAGGGTTTTCGGCTACGATTTTTTCGTACATTTGGAAAAGGTTACCGTATTTGGCTTCTACGATTTTTTCACCGCGTTTAATAACTTCTTCCTTAGTAGGTTCTACGCCGTGAATTTTACATTGTTCTTTACCGTAACGCTCAATAGCTGAAGCAAAATCCAAATAAACAGCTTCACCTGTTTCGTTTACTCCATAACCTGCATCGCAACGCTCTTTAGCAGCACGTGAAGCTACGTCACGAGGCACAAGGTTACCGAAAGCAGGATAACGGCGTTCCAAGTAGTAATCGCGGTCTTCTTCGGGAATTTCAGTAGGTTTTTTGCGTTTTTCGCGTATCGCTACTGCATCTTCCATTTTCTTAGGTACCCAAATACGTCCGTCGTTACGCAAAGATTCGGACATCAAAGTTAACTTAGACTGATAGTCGCCTGAACGAGGGATACAAGTAGGGTGGATTTGAGTGAAACAAGGGTTAGCAAAGTAAGCACCTTTTTTGTGGATTTTCCAAGCTGCGGTAGCGTTAGAGCCCATCGCATTGGTTGAAAGAAAGTATACATTACCATAACCACCAGAGGCGATAACTACAGCGTGAGCAGAGTGGCGTTCAATTTCACCAGTAACAAGGTTACGAGCGATGATACCACGAGCTTTGCCGTCTACTATTACCACATCGAGCATTTCGTGGCGGTTGTACATATCAATTTTACCACGAGCGATTTGGCGGTTCATCGCAGCATAGCAACCGAGCAAGAGCTGTTGTCCTGTTTGACCTTTGGCATAGAAAGTACGAGAAACCAATACTCCACCGAAAGAACGGTTGTCTAAGAGTCCGCCGTAATCACGTGCAAAAGGAACTCCTTGCGCCACACATTGGTCGATAATATTGCCAGATACTTCAGCAAGACGGTATACGTTAGCCTCACGAGCGCGGTAGTCGCCCCCTTTTACAGTATCGTAGAACAAGCGATAGATAGAGTCGCCATCGCCCATATAGTTTTTAGCGGCATTGATACCCCCTTGAGCGGCGATAGAGTGTGCACGACGAGGAGAATCTTGGTAAGCAAATGCTTTCACGTTGTAGCCTAATTCAGCGAGGGTAGCTGCAGCCGAACCTCCTGCCAAGCCAGTACCTACCACAATCACATCGATATTACGCTTGTTAGCAGGGTTTACGAGGTTGATATGGTCTTTATATTTCGTCCATTTGTCCGCTATAGGACCTTCAGGAATTTTAGAATCTAATGTACTCATAAGATTAAGCTGTTAAAAATTTAATGTAATGGAAGAGGGCGATGAAGATAAAGCCTCCACAGATAATGTAAGAATACCAATTGCCAACGCAACTGATAAACTTTTTGCGCTCATCGTCTTTCCAGCCCATAGATTGGAAAGATGATTGAAAGCCGTGTAGCAAGTGCAAAGCCAAAGCGATAAAGGCTAACACATAAATACCCACACGCACAGGGTTGTGGAATTTCTCTACTAATTCTTCGTAGTAGCGGTCGGGGTTTGGAGGTAATTGCTCGATGTACTTGTAGTTCATTTCACTTACCCAAAAATCATAGAGGTGCAACCCTAAGAAGAGAAGAATCACCACTCCTGTGATAATCATATTACGAGACATCCAAGTGGAGTTAGCCCCCCCATTATAGCTGTAATATGCCTCACTACCACGAGCTTTTTTGTTTTGGATTTCCAAGACAAATCCCATAATGAAGTGGAACAACACCCCAGCGAGCAATACAGGTTGCAAAGCAAACTGAATAAGAGGATTGGTGCCCATAAAATGAGATAGCTCGTTGAAAGTACTCTCGCTAATCACAGAGGTGAAGTTTACCGCAAAGTGAATGATTAGAAAGAGAATGAGAAAGAGTGCCGAAAGAGCCATCGTCACCTTTCTTGCAACAGATGTTTTAAATAATCCTGCCATTCGTTTTATAGTTTTATATATGTATATATTACGTTAAACAATTTCGCTACAAAAGTACGGCATTTTTATCAGTTGTACAATAAAAAATGTACAAAAACCTTAATTTATATTCGGTTTAAAGAAGAAGAAAAGAGTTAGTAGCCGAAATTGATTTATTAAGAGGAGATTAACATTCTGTATCGCTTTTTTTATTCTTTATAATTTCGTTCTTCTCAATCTTAAAGCATTACTTATAACACTTACAGAACTAAAGCTCATTGCTAAGGCACCCAACATAGGAGAAAGCAAGATACCAAAGATAGGGTATAGCACCCCTGCTGCTACAGGTATACCTACGCTGTTATACACTAACGCAAAGAAAAGGTTTTCGCGTATGTTTTTCACCACCGCTTTGCTGAGTTTTTTGGCTTTTACAATTCCGCTCAAGTCGCCTTTTACCAAAGTGATTTTAGCACTTTCTATCGCAATATCAGTTCCGTTACCCATTGCGATACCCACATTGGCTTGTGCTAAAGCAGGAGCATCGTTGATACCATCGCCTGCCATTGCTACGATTTTACCTTCCGCTTGCAAACGCGCTACTTCCTCTTGCTTGTTTTGAGGAAGCATTCCCGCTTTGTATTGAGTGATACCTATTTCTTTGGCTACTGCCTCAGCTGTAAGCGGATTATCGCCGGTGAGCATCACAATTTCTACCCCTAAGTCTTGCAACTCTTGTATCGCTTCAGCAGTAGAAGTTTTTACTTTATCGGTTATGGCAACTGCCCCTATTACTTGGTTTCCTACGACTACAAGTGAAACGGTCTTCCCTTGCGCTTGCTCCGCTTTTACAGCAGTGCTTACTTCTTCAGGCAAAGCAATATCGAGTTCTTTTATTAGGCGTTCGTTGCCAAAGAAATAATCTTTTCCTTCAAAAGTAGCTTTTACTCCTCTGCCCGCTAAGGCTTCAAAGTGGGTAAAAGATAAGGGAGTAATGCCTTGTGCTTGAGCATATGTATTGGTAGCTTTGGCAAGCGGGTGTTCGCTATGCTTGTTAAGACTGTAAAGCGTTTGTAGCAAGTCTTTTTCGGTAGTATTTCCAAAGGTAAGTACACGACTCACACTGGGTTTACCTTCGGTGAGGGTACCCGTTTTATCTACAACCAAAGTATTAACGCGGTTCATCACTTCTAAGGCTTCGGCATTGCGTATCAAGATACCGTTTTGAGCCCCTTTGCCTACGCCTACCATTACCGACATAGGGGTGGCTAAACCGAGTGCACAAGGACAAGCGATAATCAATACTGCTACGGCATTGAGCAGGGCGTATACGTAAGCATTTTCAACTCCAACAACTGACCATATCACAAAGGTAAGCACTGAAATACCTATCACAATAGGTACAAAGTAAGAGGCTATCTTGTCGGCTAAATTTTGAATAGGAGCTCTACTACTGCTGGCTTGTTGTACCAACTGTACGATTTGAGAGAGCAGAGTATCGCTACCTACCTTTTCGGCTTGCATCACAAAGGACTGCATACCGTTGAGCGTACCTGCCGATACCTTATTGCCCACTTCTTTTTCTGCAGGAATAGGTTCGCCCGTAATCATACTCTCGTCTATGCTCGCACTACCTTCGGTAATTACACCATCAACAGGGATTTTCTCCCCAGGTTTTACCCGAAGCAAATCGCCTTTTTTCACTTCTTCTATAGAGACGGTTACTTCTTTGCCGTGAATAATTTTAGTAGCTTCATTAGGCGCTAAGTTCAATAGTTTTTTGATAGCGCTTTGGGTACGACTGTGGGCATCGGCTTCGAGCACTTGCCCTAAGAGTACCAAAGTGAGAATGACGGTAGCAGCTTCGAAATACAAGTGTACTGAGCCGTGTTCTTTGAATTGTTCAGGGAACATATCAGGAACTAACAGTCCTACTACACTGAAAAGCCAAGCTACACCAGCGCCTATCCCTATAAGGGTAAACATATTGAAGCGCAAGGAGCGGATACTGCGCCAAGCTCTTTCAAAAAATACCCAACAGAAATAGAACACCACAGGCAAGGAGAGTGCAAACTGCACCCAATTCCACGCACTTATAGGCATTAACTCATACAGCGGATTGTTGTGCCACATTCCGATCATTGCGATGATAAAGATAGGGAGCGTAAAGGCTACAGCACCCCAAAAGTGACGGCGTAACTTTTTGCGCTTTTGCTCTTCCGCACTTTCACCTTCAGGAGCCTCTGTGCTTACTTGTTCAACCAAATCCATACCACATACGGGGCAATCACCGGGGTGGTCGTAGGTTTTGTTGCCCTCGCAGTGCATAGGACAATAGAAAACACCAGAGCCTTTGGCTTTTTTTGGGGTTTCTTCGTGGTGATGATGTTGTTGTTGAGCTCCTCCTACTTTTTCTACCAAGTGCATACCACATATAGGGCAATCACCAGGGTGATCGTAGGTTTTATCGCCTTCGCAGTGCATAGGACAATAGAAAACACCAGAGCCTTCAGAATTTGAAGCCTGATGAATGCTATAATGAGTACCCTCTAAGGCTTTTTCAAGAGCTTCAAAAGGGATTTCTCTATCAGTTTCGACAGTAGCTTTTTTAGTAGCGAAATCTACGGTAACAGCTGTTACGCCTGCTACTTCAGAGAGCTTTTTTTGTACGGTATTGGCACAACCTCTGCACCCCATACCTTCTATATTGTATTCCATAAATTGTAAATGTTAAAAAGTTATTTGTTTTACGCTGCAAAGATACAGCAAAACATCTACTTGGATATTACACAATTTTGTATTTAATTTGTAAGATTTTAAACCTCATCTAAAGACTTACGTTTGTTATCTTTTATCTGCTTGAAAAAGCTAGGGGTGAGTCCTGTAACTTTTTTAAACTGATTGCTTAAGTGCGCTACACTTGAATAGTTGAGTTGATAAGCTATTTCACTAAGCGTCAGTTCGTCATATACTAAGAGTTCCTTTACTCTCTCAATCTTTTGAGCAATAAAGAATTTTTCAATAGTTCTGCCTTCTACCTCAGAAAACAAACGCGATAAAGCCCCGTAATCTCGACCTAATTCACTGCTGAGTATTTCAGAAAGGTTAAACGATAGTTTGTTGTCTTGGTTATGTATCAAATTGATAATGATAGATTTAATTTTTTCAACAAGAACACTTTTCTTATCGTTCATCACCTCAAATCCTAAGGGTAAGAGAGCTTGTTTAATAGCTTGTATCTCATCAGACGAAAGTTCCTGTGTAAAAGTAATTTCACCCAAATTGATGCTTTGTGGTGTTAAGCCTAATGCTTTTAACTGTTCATCGAGTACTATTATACAACGATGGCAGACCATATTTTTTACAAATAACTTTGTCATATATTTCCTTTAAGGATTAAGATATTATAAAGTGCTTAAAAGTGATACCCAAAACCTATATTCATATAGATGGGATACATATCAAAAGTAATTGTTTTAAAGTCCTTTTTAAAGATATTATTTATTCCGTAGGTGAATTCAGCATTGATATTGAAATGCTTGAACGCCTGCCAAGAGCCTCCTATCAGTGTGCCCCAATGCCAATGGCGGAGATAATTGCTAAAATCATAAGAGGCTATCTGTCCGTTAGTGAAACTTACTTTCTCACCGATAGGACTACCTTCTCGTAAATAACCTTCGGTTACATAGCCTGAGAAATTACCGTCCATACGGTAAGAAACGAATGTACCTAAGCGCAATTTCCAACGATTGGCAAGGTGATAGTTCAGTGATATAGGCAAGGTAACGAATGAACTTTTGTAGGTAGTATGTACATCACCCGTCCAATAGCCCGCCACGTGGTTACCTTGTTCTATAATTTCCATTCCGTAGTTCTTTACATTCGCATCGGTTTCCATACCCTTTTCTTCCAATCGTAAGCTAGCTGAGATACCCCATTTAGGAGTAAGCCATTTGGTTACAGTCCCTTCGAATGAGCCATTAAACTTTGGGCTATATCCCTTTATCTTCCTTATTTCTTTAGGGAGTGGTATTGGGCTTGCACCTCCTATATTTACGCCGGCTTTTAGCTCGTATTCCCAACCTTTAGCCTCTGATTGTACAAGCGTTTCAGTACGTTCGTTTTGCGCATATGAAAAACAGCTCAATAGCATTAAGCATACAATAACGATATTCTTTTTCATAACTTCATTATTCATAAGACAATTGCATTTCATCTACATAAAGAGTACTACCTACGGCTGCTGTAAAATCAGCGCCTTTTTCACTGGAACTAAGTACTATAGCGAGGCTATACTTTCCTTCTTTTAGTTTTTTAGTATCGATAGAGCGACCTTTTATTGTTTTAAAAGGAATAGAGAATTGTACCCAATTATCGGTTTCTCTCTTGTCGGTTAGTTGTGCCATTAACACTATATTATTGTGCGTTTTAATGTTAGTGCCATCTAAATGAGGCACTTGAGAAGTTACCTCGTAGAACACTGCATAAATATCACATTTGTCTTTTTGGTTAGGTATTACATTGCCGTTTTTATCGGTAAGTTTTTCACCAGCTTTGTATTTGTAATATCCTGAGAGATGACTAGGTTTTCTTTTGAAAGGAATCCCGAAATGAGTAGATTTTGCAGGGGTGAACAAATCTATTTCAAAACTTCCTGTGAAGAGATTACCAGCTGCGATAGGAGCACCAAAAGTTTTTCCTAAGACCCCTGTGCTTTGCGTTACGAGTTTCACGCATTTCCCTCTGTATCCACTCTCACTCTGACTTGTAGGGAACTCATCGGGTTTAGCACTACTGTTGGTAAATTTAAACCCTGCATTTCCGCTACTCCAAGCGATTTCTTGTCCGCTTACTGAGGTATCGTAAAAAGTGTAGTAGCCATCGGTAACACGAGCGTTTTCGAAGTGATAGTGAGCGATAATTTCGTTAGTAAGACAACTCACTTTATAAGTTTTCTGCCAATTACCGTCCTCAGAGGTTACTACATAGAATTGAGGGGTAGAAAAATTGCGTGCTGTACCACTGGTAGGACTAATGGTTGCCCCTTGTGTAAGGGTGAAGCGAGGGGCGAGGTTTTTTACTTTATCTAAATCGGTTACGTAGAGTTTTACCTCAGTGTTTTGGATTATGGGCTCACGAATGAGCAGATTGCCGTCGACCTCACAGGTTAGGATATCGGCTTCGGCATTTGGGGCTTCGCTTTTGATACAGCTTTGCAATGTGAATAGCAAGGCTATGGTAATGATGATATTTTGAAGTTTCATATATGCTGTTCAGTGAATTTAGACTGCAAAGGTAGGAAATATTTTTTTAATATCAATAATACCAGAAATTAGAAAATGAGGAAATTAGAAAATTAGAGAATGAGGAAATGAGAAAATGAGAAAATGAGAAAATGGGGAGGGGTTAAGGAATTCGAAGGGAAACGGAGAAGTTCGGAAGAGGATTGGGAGAGATTTTGGTGAAAAAAGGCTATGAGGAGGGTGGGGTTAGCTTATAGAGAGCTTATAGGAAGCTTATACGAATCTTGGACGATTGGTATAGAAAGGGTGTGTAAAAAGTTGATTCATAATATAATACAACAAGGTTAAAAATGTTAAAATAAGGGTTTCGAGGCGAAAGAAAAGAGAACAGGCACTAGGCCTTAGGCCATAGGCAATAGGAGGGAGTATGATGGAAAAAGGGAAGAAATGGCGAATGACGAGGGGCGAATGACGAGGGTAATGTGGTAAAAATATCTTCAAAAGGGAAATTGAAACAATGCAAAGAGGGCGAATATAACCACGCTGAAATATGTTTGCTTTGAAAAATAATAATAGTGTTTTGTTTTCTGAAAAATAAATAGTACTTTTGCCCTTTATTGAAAAACATATTTAATATATGAAAAATATAGCTGAGAAAGATAAAAAAAACACCTCCGAAGAGAACTTGGAGATTGTAAAAAAGGTTCTTACCAAATATTTGGAAGACAACGGACACCGTAAGACCCCTGAGCGCTATGCGATTGTGAAGGAGATTTACGAATACAACGACCATTTTGACATAGAGACGCTCTATGAAAATATGAAAAAGAAAAAGTATCGGGTGAGTAGAGCGACCCTCTACAACACGATTGAGCTCTTGCTGGAATGTGGTTTAGTGCGCAAACATCAGTTTGGACAAAACCAAGCGTATTACGAGAAATCGTATTTTGACCGTCAGCACGACCACGTAATCCTTACCGATACGGGTGAGATTGTGGAGTTTTGCGACCCTCGTATTCAAGCAATACAGAAAACCATAGAAGAAGTTTTTAACATTAATATTAGCAATCACTCTCTTTATTTTTACGGTACACGCAAAGCAGATGCCCCAAAAGAAGAGAGAGCAACTAAATAAAAGAAACAAAAATGGCAGTAGATTTATTATTAGGTCTTCAGTGGGGAGACGAAGGAAAAGGGAAAATAGTAGATGTCCTTACGCAAAACTACGACATTATCGCACGCTTTCAAGGAGGCCCTAACGCAGGGCATACTCTTGAATTTAACGGTATTAAACACGTGTTACACACTATTCCGTCGGGAATCTTCCACAAAGGTGCTGTAAATATCATCGGTAATGGGGTGGTGATAGACCCTATCATTTTCAAAAAAGAAATAAAGGCACTCGCTCCTTACGAGGTAAACCTGAAACAGAATTTGCTTATCTCGCGCAAAGCACACCTTATCTTACCTACCCACCGCCTCTTAGATGCTGCTTCGGAAGCTTCCAAAGGTAAAGCTAAAATAGGTTCTACTCTTAAAGGCATAGGGCCTACTTATATGGATAAGACAGGTCGTAACGGCTTGCGCGTGGGCGATATAGAGCTCAGTGACTTTAACGAGCGTTACCGTAACCTCACCGATAAACACGAAGAAATGCTCGCTAACTACAAGGTGGATATCCAGTATAACCTACAAGAGTTGGAAACCGAGTTTTTTGAAGCGATAAAAGTGCTGAAAGAGTTTCAACTTATCGACAGTGAAGAATACCTATACCAAGCCCTCAAAAAGGGTAAGAAAATACTTGCCGAAGGAGCACAAGGTTCTATGTTGGACATTGATTTTGGTACCTATCCGTTTGTAACCTCGTCGAACACAACGGCTGCTGGAGCTTGTACGGGCTTAGGTGTAGCTCCTCGCAGTATTGGTGAGGTAATAGGTATCTTTAAGGCTTATACAACCCGTGTGGGCAGTGGGCCTTTCCCTACCGAACTGTTTGACAAAGTGGGCGAAACAATGACCCAAGTAGGTCGCGAATTTGGAGCCACTACCGGTAGGCGTCGCCGTTGTGGTTGGCTTGATTTGGTAGCCCTTAAATACGCTGTACAGGTAAACGGAGTTACCGAACTTACAATGATGAAAGCCGATGTGCTCAGCGGTTTTGAGACTTTAAAAGTATGTACGTCATATCTTTATAAAGGAAAAGAAATCAAGCACTTGCCTTACAATATAGAAGAACAGAACGTAACGCCCATATATACGGAACTCAAAGGCTGGCAACAAGACCTTACCAAACTCACCAATTACCAGCAACTACCCAAAGAACTTTTGGATTATATCAGTTTCTTAGAGAAAGAACTCGAAGTGCCCATCAAAGTAGTATCGGTGGGGCCTGATAGAACTCAAACGATTATTCGGTAGAACATTAGATGATTTAGGAAGTTATAAAATGAATGAGCTATGAACATCATAGTACACAACCTTTACATACCGAAGAGCAATTATTAGTAGAAGAATGACTCAAGGAAAAACAGATTTCTTTTAACAGAAGAAAAACTTATTTTACAAAAGGGCAATTAGCTTCCACAGAAAGAGGTATTGAGCAAGCTAATAACGGATTGTTGAGACCTTATACTGAAGTTAAGAAAAGAGCGCGTGAAATATTCCTAAAAAATTAAAAATACTTAATATAATGAATTATCAGAATGTAACAGACTTGCCTAATAACAATACCATATTTTTGGTATGGGCATTTAAAAAAGATATAGACAAGACATTGCTTAATAATACTTTTGCAAAAGTATGTGGTTTGGTAGGAAACCTCAACAACTCGGTAGCCGACCGCTTTCCTGAAGGTTGTGCCAGTGTAACCATAGGCATTAGCCATAGGGCGTGGCTTACTTTAGGGTTACCCAAACCACTCCCCAAAGAACTCAAAGATTTTGAGCCCATCAGAGGTAGTAAACACACTGCTGTATCCACCGAAGGCGACTTACACTTTCATATCCGCGCTCATAACCCCAGCTTGGCTTACGATATGGCAGCTGCCATTAGCGAGGTAATGCAACCCATTGCCAATGGTATTGTAAACGTACAAGGTTTTAGATATTGGGACGGACGCGCTATCATCGGTTTTGTAGACGGTACCGAAAACCCGCGTGGCGCAGAACGCGAACAGTTTGCCGTAGTAGGTGATGAAGACCCCGATTACCAAGGAGGAAGCTACCTATTCGTACAAAAATACGTACACGATATGAACGCTTGGCGTGCGCTCCCCGTTAGCGAACAAGAAAAAGTAATAGGGCGTAGCAAAGAAATGGACATAGAAATGGACGAGGATACCAAGCCTACCAATGCGCACTCGGCACTTGCCAATGTAGGTGATGATTTGAAAGTAGTGAGAGACAATATGCCTTTCCACGACCCCGTAAGTCACCAAATGGGCACTTACTTCATCTGCTATGCCAATACGTTCAGTACGGTAGAAAAGATGCTTACTAATATGTTTATAGGCAATCCCGCTGGCAATTACGACCGTCTATTAGATTTCAGCACTGCCAAAACAGGAACACTTTTCTTTGTACCATCTTTGGATATGTTAGATGAATTTGCAGGATAAAAGGAGCTATACAACTAATTATCCTTAACAATATACCTAAAAAACTATGAATATATTAGTACAACCTTTAAACACAGAAGAGCAACTTTTAGTGGAAGAATGGCTCAAGGAACAACAAATCTCTTTTGAAAGGAGTGAAACACATTTCACTGAAGCACAATTAACTTCCATAGAAAGAGGTATTGAACAAGCTAATAATGGATTGTTAAAACCTTATACTGAAGTTAGAAAAAAAGCACGTGAAATAGTATGTGGGAATTAGAATGGACACTAGAAGCAGAAATGCAGTATTATGATATTTTGTCTTATTGGACAAACCATAATAAATCAAACTCTTATTCTATAAAAATTATGAATGAAGTGGAGAAAAGTGAGGATTTGCTTATATATAATCCCTTTATTGGACAAGAGCATTATTTGAGCACTCCATATTTCAAGATAAGGAGTCTATTAGTTCTTAAAAACTTCTCTATTATTTACCGCATAACCGACAGAATTGAAATACTTTCTTTTTGGGATAATAGAAATGACCCTACAAAATTAGAAAGATTAACACTATGAAACTCCTTTTAACCAGCTTACTATTAGTTTATTTTATGACCACTACAGCGCAAGAAGTAGTGCCTGAAACACCTTTGGATACGATTGTGCTCAATGAGATAATTGTAAAAGCACAGCGCAAAACACAGTATACCGATAAGGCGAGTTTTACCTTTGAAAAGAAAGCTGTGGAACAAGCACGCTATGCCAAAGACCTCTTGCGCAGTTTGCCTAACCTGCACCTCAACCCTGTAACCAACCAGATTGCTACCCTTAAAAGGGGTACGCTCTTGGTATTGGTAAACGGTGTAGAGGCAACTGACTTGCAAATACGCGGTATCGCCCCTCAAAACGTAGCACGCATAGACTATTACGATATTCCGCCTGCGCGTTGGAGCAATAGGGCTGATACAGTGGTGGATATCATCACACGTTCGGCTGAAGAGGGGTATTCGGTAGGGGTAGATGCGCTTTCGGCTCTTACTACAGGTTTTGTAGATGCTTCGGCTTATAGCAACTACACCAAAGGCAAACATACGTTGGGAGTGGAATACAAATTGGAGTTTCGCAATTACAACGATAGATACTATGAAAAACACTCCGATTACGAACTATCGGGTGTCCGTTATGCAAACGACCAACAATCAAAATCAGGGTTTAGCTATAATGCGCACAACGCTTCGGTGCGTTATAGCGCAGTAGTACCACAAAACTACAATTTTCAAGTTAAAGCAGGAATGGAGCTTTTGAATCGCTCTGTACATAGCAATGGCATAAACCTATTTACACAAGGTACAACGGTTAGCCATCACACATTATCAGGTAAAAGTCACGACCACTGGTTGCGCCCCAAAGTAGACCTATACTTCTCTAAAAAATTAGGCAAACGCGATGAATTGAGCGTAAACGCCGTGGGGAGCCATTATAACACTACCAAAGAGAACCTCTCAAAGGAATGGGAGACCGCAACCCAGCAGAATGTGTACGACGATGATATGGATTTGAAAGTAAAGCAACGCGGTTGGGTAGGTGAAGTAGCACATACTCATCAGTTTACTATAGGCAAACTCAATTCGGGCTACCGTATTAGCAGTACTTTTATCGACAATGATTTACGTAACTTGGCAGGTACTTCGGCTTACGATGTTACCTATACCAATCAGTATTTGTACACCGAGTTTGTAGGCAAAAAAGCTAATTTTATGTACAGAGCCAGTGCTGGGCTTACCCACACCCACAATCGTAGTGCCGAAAACACTTTTACCGAATGGGTGTTTACCCCAAAAGTAGTGTTGGGTTATGAATTAGCTAATAACCAGAGTTTGCGCCTCACAAGTTACTATGTACCCCGCAGTCCGCGTAGTGCAGAACTCAGTAGCAATATAGCACAACAAGCACCAAACATCTTGGAGACAGGAAATCCTTACCTAAAATCACAACATATATTTTGGACTGGACTCTCTTATACTTTCAACAATGAGTACACCGATTTTAACCTTCAACCCTTCTACAAAAACACCCAACGAGTAATTACTGATATTTATATCAAAGACCCCGTACGCAATGGAATACTCAGCACTTATGAAAACAGTAAATATCACGAGGAGTTTGGTTTTTCATTAGATGGTACTTTTAAACCATTAAGGAATGATTTATTTGTATTTTCAGCTAATATAGCCCCTACACATGAGACTTTGGTTACTGATGCTGGACTACGCGCTCGCAATAATTATATCGATAACAACCTATCACTTACTTTTACCTATAAAGATTTAAGGGTAGATTACAGTTTCAACTTTCCTATTTATTACATAGACGGCAACACTATGAGCACTTATGAAAATAACAATGATATTTTTATAGAATACCAGTTAGGTAGTTGGACACTTAAAGGTGGTGTGTTTTGGTTAGGAATGCCTTCGGAATACAAGATGAAGAGTAGTTACGAAGGTTTGGTAAACCAGCATAGCTATACCTACATAGAAAACAACCGCAATATGTTTGTATTAGGGGTTAGCTACGATTTCTCCAAAGGAAAGAACAATTCGGTAGACAAGAAGCTCAACAACGATACCGCTCCTGCAGCGCAGTTTTAAGGTAAGAGGTAAAAAATGAATACACCTTCAGCAAATTATACTATATACAACGCTTCGGCTGGGTCTGGAAAGACCTACAGTTTGGTGAAAGCCTATCTGAGAATTATTCTCGGCAGTAAGCAACCTGATTTGTTTAGGCAGTTACTCGCTATTACCTTTACCAACAAGGCGGTTTTTGAAATGAAGAACCGCATCATAGAGTTATTGGGGGTATTCAGTGAGGACAAAATGCTCACTAAACCTCACGCTATGTTTAGTGAATTAGCAAAGGAATTGAATCTCCCCGATGAGGAACTGAGAACGCGTTCGGCTAAGGCTTTGGAGCATATACTGCACAACTACGCGGCTTTTAATATCAGTACTATCGATGGGTTTAACCACCAACTGATACGCCACTTCTCACAGGATTTGCACCTCAATCCTTTCTTTGAAGTACAGTTGGACAGCAACGCTTTACTAGAGCGCGCAGTTGATAATTTGATGAATCAGGCAGGAAACGACCCCGAGCTTACCCAATTGCTCATCGATTTTGCCAATGAAAAGATAGACGACGACAAGAGTTGGGATACTACTAAAGAATTATTAGGCGTAGCCGAAATGCTCACCAATGAGAACCATTACGAGCAATTACAATCGCTGAAAGACAAGGAAATACCCGATTTTCTAACCCTTAAAAATACCTTACTCAAACAACGCAACAATGCCCTGAAAAGCATTAAAACTTCTGCCCAAGACTTTATGCAACTGATGTGTGAGCACGGTTTGGATAAAGGTGCTTTTAATGGAGGACATTTATACAAATTCTTTGATAACCTCACTGCCGACAACTCTAAGGAGCCTTCGTGGGGCAGTGGTTGGCAAAACAATCTATTAGAAGGCGAACCTCTTTATTCTGGTTCAGCGACTAAGAAGTACGACACTGCCCTGATAGACAGTTTGCAAGAGATGATTGCCAACTTGTTTTTGACAATCAAAAAGGCTTTTGGTGCCCTTGCCTTTGCGAACAACGCGCTGAGATATGTTGTGCCTTTGGCTTTGCTCAACCGCATACAAAAAGAAATAGAGACCATTAAAGAAGAAGAAAACATCTTGCCTATATGGGAGTTCAACGGAGTGATTTCCTCAGAGCTCAGCAACCAGCCTGCACCTTTTATCTACGAGCGTATAGGCGAGAAATTCCGCCACTATTTCATCGATGAGTTTCAAGACACCTCAGTGCTGCAATGGCAGAACTTTATACCGCTTATCCTCAATGCGGTGCAAAGTGAGGTGAACAAACAACGCGGGTCGGTATTGCTTGTAGGTGATGCCAAACAATCGATTTATCGTTGGCGAGGAGGAAAAGCGGAACAGTTTATGAGTCTGTATAACAATGAAGTAAACCCTTTCCGCATCAAAGGAGAAGTGAAAGACCTTGATAAGAACTTCCGCAGTTTAGAAGCTATTATTGATTTTAACAACCATTTTTTTAAGTTTGCAGCAGACCTTTTCCAAAGTGATACATACAAAAAACTTTATGAGAACTCCATACAGGATTATCCCAAAAACAAAAGAGACCAATCTTTACCCGAAGGCTATTTCAATCTTTCGTTTATAGCAGTGGGAGAAGAAGAAGTAAATACAGAAGAAGACAACAGCAATGTTGTAGCACTTTCACCGCGCGAACGGAGTTATTGTGAAGTAATTTTAGAAAAAATAGAGCACGCTAACCGAGCAGGGGCTGCCGATAAGGATATTACTATATTGGTGCGCACTAACCGCGAAGGGGCTGCCGTAGCTTCTTTCCTTTCAGAACAACAAAGAAATGTAATTTCTCCCGATTCGCTATTGCTGAAAAACGTGGCATCGGTACAGTTTCTCGTCACCCTGTTGCGTTTGCTATACCACCCTGATAGTAAGGAAATCAAACTGCAATTACTCTTTGATTATCTGCGTTTTAAAGAAACTAAAGACCCTCACCTATTCCTCAGCAAATATGTAGAAGAACCCATAAATACTTTCCTTGCCGATTTTCAGTTCTCTATAGAGCTGTTCAACCAATATTCTCTATACGAAGGAGTAGCTTTGGCGGTGAATTGTTTTAACCTCGCTCACCCTTCCGATGCTTATCTCACACACTTTATGGATATTGTATTCGATTTTAAGAATGCGCGCAAAGGAGGCTTGTCCGATTTTTTAGAGTTCTGGGACGACCAGCAAGAAAAACTCAGCATCAGTTCACCCGAAGGTTTGAATGCTATTACCGTGATGACGGTACACAAGAGCAAAGGGCTTTCTGCCCCCGTGATTATCTACGCCTTTGCCGATAGCAAACTCATCGATACACATACTGAAAAACTTTGGTTTCCCGTAGATCACGAGCAGTTTAACGGTTTTGACTATCTACTGGTGAACAGCAATAAAAGTTTAGTGAACTACGACCCGCAAGCCGAAGAGCTGATGATGCAACTACACGAACAAAACCTCCTCGACCAGCTAAATGTGCTATATGTAGCGATGACGCGTCCCGAATCATTTCTTTATGTAATCACCTCATTATCCAAAGGCCGTGCCGAGACTTATGGTACACTCTTTAAAAAGTTTTTAGTAGAAAACGGACAGTGGAATGAGGATGTAGTGGAATATACCTTTGGAAGTGCTGTATTTCCTAAGAAGAAAGAGAAAGGAGCTACAGAAGAAGCAACTATTCCTTTTCAAAAAGGTTGGCAACAACCGAACTACAAGATTGCGATGGGGGCTTCCTTGCTATGGGACACTCACCAAAAAGAAGCCTTGGAGCGTGGCAACCTCATTCACGAGTTATTCTCGAAAATCACTTATACCACCGACCTCGACACTGTGCTCAACGATGCACTACAAGAGGGCACTATTACTACCGAACAATACGAGCTATTGCAACCCCAAATGGCGCGATTGCTTAGCGACAGCACTTTAGCACCTTTCTTTAGCAAGGACTACGAATATTTTACCGAACGTGAATTTATAGATGCTAATGGCTACTATTTCCGTCCCGACCGACTTGCCTACAACCCCACCACTCGCGAAGTCTATATCATAGATTACAAAACCGGACAACCCAACGACCAATACCGCACCCAACTACAGCATTACCAACAAAACCTAACAGCCATAGGATGGCAAGTAAAAGGAAAATATTTAGTGTATTTGGACTTAGGAGAAGTGATAAAGATTCTCTAATCCTCTCTAAAATACGCCTTAGGATTGTTCAAAAAAGTTTTAGTAATGATATAATGTTCTACTTCTTGCAAAGGGGTAGCTTGCATTCCATTTTTGGTAACTTCATAGATTAGTGCATCGGGCATTGCTATTAGGATTGGAGAATGGGTGGCGATGATAAACTGTGAACGTTCTTTCTTGAGATGTTCGCGTATGAAGTAGATGAGTGATAGTTGGTGTAAGGGCGAAAGAGCACTTTCTGGCTCATCAAAGATATAGATTCCTTGTCGTTTTACACGTTGGGTAATGATATGCAAAAAGGCTTCTCCGTGAGAAAAAGACGCTAAATTTTGTCCGTAGTTAAACATCATATTCTGATAGGTAGGATTCTGACTTTTAAACGAATCAAAAATATTACCTTTAATTACGTAATCGCCAAAGTCCTCTGAACGAAAGAAAAAACCACGACCATCACGTATCATATCGAGTTCTAAATCTTCTGCGAGCTCAGCAATAGGCTCAAACGATTCTTCTTGAAAACCTAACGTATTGTTAATACGAGCCAAGCGTAGTTTGTAAGCAATAGCTTCAATAAGAGATGATTTGCCCACCCCATTATCACCTACAATGAAAGTTACCGGCTGGTCAAGATTGATATGTTTAGCATAGCGCACAGCTTCAGTATTATAAGGGAATCCTTGTTTTCTATCAGTGGTAATATTTAAGGAGCGGATATACATAAGTAATTAGAAAATGAGAAATTATTTGAATGTGTGATGCGACAAAGATACAACATTTTGGAGGAAAAATATATCCTTTCTTTGTTATTCGAACCAAAAACACTACCTTTGCCTTTGTTTATCACCGAGATATGAAACATATTGCTATTATTTTTATATTGCTTTGCCTTGGAGCGTGTAAGCACTCTAATCCTTATAAGGACTCTACTATCGAATTGGTAGAGTTAAAGTCTTTCCCTTTAGAGAAGATAAGCGTGCGGGCAATGGTGCTCTTAGAGAAAAACGTGGCTTTTGCAGGCTCCGATGCTACCTTTGGCTTTATCAACACGCAAAACCAAACCATTGCGACTTCTAACTTGAAGAATCGTGGGGTCATTTCGGATTTCCGCGCAGTGGGGGCAACGACTCAGAACTTTTTTATGCTCTCTATTGGCAACCCTGCATTGCTTTACAAAGCGGAACAAAGTGGTATGGAGGAAGTGTATCGTGAGGAACACCTCGATGTATTCTACGATGTATTACGCTTTACGGACGACCAATTTGGCATCGCTATAGGCGACCCTATCGACAATCGTCTATCGGTAGTAACAACGCTCAACGGCGGACAGCAATGGACGAAACTCACGTGGTCGCAATCGCCAAAACTCGAAGAGGGTGAAAGTGTATTCGCTGCTAGCAACTCGGCTTTGGCGAACTATGGCAACAAACTATGGGTAGTAACAGGCGGCAGTAAGAGCAGGGTGTTATTCTCGGACAACAAGGGTTATAAATGGCAAGACCTCGCTACCCTACCTATCGCCCAAGGTTCGGCTACTCAAGGGGCTTTCACCGTAGCTTTCTATAACGACAAGCAAGGCATTGCTCTCGGCGGTGATTATGAACAACCTACAGAGCGAAAAGGCTCTGGCGCACTCACTTTCGATGGGGGTAAAACTTGGCAGCCTATCGCAACCGACAAGGCTATTGGCTATGCGAGTTGTGTGCAATACATTCCTAATAGTGAGGGAAATGCTTTGGTGGCAACTTCGCCTAATGGTCTTTTCTTCTCTAACGACCAAGGTAGGAGCTGGCAACAACTTTCGGATAAAGTCTACCACGCGCTACTCTTTGTTAATGAGCAAACTATGGTTGCTTCGGGCAATGAAAAAATCACCCTTTTTAGAGTTGTAAAGAAATGATGGTAAGTGAAGTAACAGCTTTGCGCAAAGCAGGTGACTTGGACGAGGCGTTGCGCATCGCTCTTGAGGAATTTAAGGAAAACGATAGTAATATCAACAAATATTCGTTGGGCTGGGTGTATTACGATTTTTGCAAGAGGGCAGTAGCGGAAAACGACTTAGACATTTTTCTGCAATATGTGCAAGCACTCAAAGACCTGCGTTTTAGCATTGAAGAAGTGCTCATCACCGACCAACTGCTTTGGCAATACGTGAAGTTCTTCGCACAGTTGCGCAAAACAGGAAAAATAGCGCTTATTGATGTGCTGTACGAGAATTTGAAAGGTATGTATTTCACGATGCCTTCAAAAGCGTTTTCTGCCTTAGCAGAGCAGTTACACAAAGCCTATAAAGACCGTGAGGAATATTTGGAAGTAATTACTGACGTGATGCCGTTTCTGCGCGCTGAGGATTTTGCACCTAAGTCATACCAAGGTATGCTTATAATGCCTTTGGCAGAGCAAATCTATATTGCTTATAGCAAACGTATATTAGAAAGTGGCGACAAAGAGATTATCGCCACCTTTATACCTATCTTGCATCAGTGGATGCAGGCACATCCTGAATACAATTCGCTTATTTACTACTATGTAGAGATGTGCAATTTTACTAATATACCAATGTAATAATTATCAATTGTTCATTGCTGAACATTGGTTATAGAGTTCACGCCAAGACGCTCCGCGTTTCTTCATTACGTTTTCGAGGTATTCCTTCCACACCATTTTATCTTTGTCTTCGTCTTTTACTACAGCTCCTTGCAATCCTGATGCTAAATCTTCATCGGTAACAGTGCCGTTGCCAAAACTGCCTGCTAATGCCATACTATTGGTGATAAGCGAAATAGCTTCTGCCGTAGAAATAACCCCGCTAGGCGATTTGAGTTTTTGTTTTTCGTCTAAAGTAGCTCCTTTGCGCAATTCGCGGAAAATAGTTACAATCTTCTCTATAGCTTCATTGCTTGGCAAGGCGGCTTTCAGTTTGTAGTTGTTAGAAATCTCAGCTACGCGCTTGGTTACGATAGACACTTCGGTTTCTAAAGTAGCAGGGGCAGGTAGCACGATGATGTTGAAACGTCTTTTAAGTGCTGACGACATCTCGTTTACACCACGGTCGCGGGTATTAGCTGTGGCAATAATAGAGAAACCGCGCTGAGCAGGTAATTCTTCACTGAGTTCTGGAATGGCAATATTCTTCTCCGATAGAATAGAAATCAGTGCGTCTTGCACTTCGGAGGCGCAACGCGAAATCTCCTCAAAACGAGCGACAGTTCCTGTTTCCATCGCACGATAGATAGGTGATTTAAGTAGAGCTTCGTGCGATGGCCCGTTAGCCAAGATCATTGCGTAGTTCCACGAATAGCGAATGTGTTCTTCGCTGGTGCCCGCTGTACCTTGAATCACTTTGCCCGAATCACCGCAAATGGCTGCTGTAAGGTTCTCGGAAAGCCACGATTTGGCGGTTCCTGGCTCACCTATGAGCAACAGAGAGCGGTCGGTAAGGAGTGTAGCAATAGCTATCTCCACCAAGCGATTATGACCGATGTACTTAGGGGTAATCTCTACCCCGCTGGCAGTACCTCCAGTTACAAATTTCAACACTGCTTTAGGCGACAATTGCCAGCCTATGGGCTTTTCTTGTTTTTTATCCTCTTCTTTTAGAGCCTCTAATTCTTTTGCATATAGTTGTTCCGCAGGAAGACGTAATACGTTTGACATAGGTTCTATAATCCTCCCCCACCCCCTCCCAAGGAAGGGAGAATGCAATATAAATAGTTAGAAAAATATATTATCCTACCCCCTCCCCTTGGGGGAGGGAAAGGGGTGGGGATTCTAATTAGCAAACGCGTGTTTGTAACCTTTTTGTTTATTCCAAGCTCCGCGAGTAAAATCGGGTATTTCTACAGGAGCACTGCCGTTTTCTAATGATAGTTTAGAAAGAGGTGCTAAGCAACACCATTCAGCGAGGTCATACACGTCCATATCCAAAGGCAAACCATTGCGCAAACAGTAGATGAGACGATAGTCCATAATGAAATCCATACCACCGTGACCGCCCACTTCTTTTGCTTTAGTTTCCAATTCTCTAAGAATACGTGGTTTGTATTTTTCCATCATTGCTTTTTTAGCCTCTTCGGGCATAAAGCTGTGTGCCGAAAGATTTTCGTGATTAGGCACTTCGTCTTTTGCTATACTTTCTGGCTGAATAAGATAACCTTCTATCGGATATTTATTCGCAAATCCATTTGTTCCAGTAAGCTGATACATACGTGAATATGGACGTGGTGTTACCACATCATGTTGTATTTGTATGGTTTTCCCTTTTTCAGTTTTAATCATTGTAATAGTAAGGTCGCCGTTTTGGAAGTTAGGTTCTTCTTTGCCCATTACGCGTTTGTACACTTCTTTGCCTCTAAAAGCGTGCGTATCAAATGAAACCAAATAGTTCATCTTATCTCCTCGGTGAATATTAAGCGCTTGGCATACAGGGCCTATACCATGCGTAGGGTATATATCTCCGCGATTTTTAGCATTGTAGTCTAAACGCCAGTTGTTCCAATACTCAGTCCAAAAGTCGTCTAAGTTATGAATATAAGAGCCTTCACCGTGAATCACTTCACCCAAGAGCCCTTGTTGTGCCATATTAAGAGTAGTAATTTCAAAGTAGTCATACACGCAGTTCTCAAGCATCATACAGTGTAAGCGTTTCTTCTCACTCATATTAATCAATGCCCAAATCTGTTCCATATCAAGAGCTGCGGGCACTTCTATCGCCACGTGTTTACCGTGTTCCATAGCATAAAGCGCCATAGGTACGTGATGTTTCCAGTCAGTTACAATGTACACAAGGTCTACATCTTTGCGCTCACATAGCGCTTTCCAAGCATTTTCATCACCTGTGTACTGAGCTACACGCTTATGCCCTGCTTTTTCAATTACTTGTTGCGCTTTTTCTACCATTTCAGGACGTATATCGCAGATAGCTGTAACTTTCGCTCCGGGCACGTGCATATAACGCTCTACCGCACTATGTCCGCGCATTCCAAGACCAATGATTCCCACATGCACGGTATCCATTTTAGGAGTAGTAAGGTTTAGTACATCTGTTTGCCCAGCTGGACGAGGGGGGGTAGTTACTTTAATTTGATAAGAACTTCTACTCTTATTCTCATTAGAAGTAGCTTGATTGCAGTTACAAGCCACAAAGCCAAGACATACAGCAATGCCTATGGCTACTTGATAGATTTTTTTAATCATAGCTGTGAATATTTTTAAAGGTTGATTATTAATGTGACAAAAGTAGCAAAAAAAATTAATAGTAACAAAAGAAAAGTAAAAAAGATTTATTTATCCACTCCTTTACAATTACTTTTCAGTACCTTTTTTACAAAAAAACGTTCACTCTTAACCATTCACTTTCAACTATTTATATACCCTTTCTATACCAATCGTCCAAGATTCGTATAAGCTTCCTATAAGCTTTCTATAAGCTAAACCTACCCTCCTTCCTACCAAAATTTGGCTGTGTAGCTCACACCTAATTTGTTAATTTGCTAATTAAAATAAGTTTCGTATCTTTGCGTTTTAAATGATAACAACCAAACAAATGGTATGGAAGAGTACATACTTACACTTGTAAATCAAACAAATAGAAATATTTTTCTCACAGGGAAAGCAGGAACAGGTAAAACTACTCTGCTACACAAAATCATCAATACTTGTTATAAAAATACGGTGGTAGTTGCCCCTACGGGTATTGCTGCTCTCAATGCTGGTGGCGTAACCATTCATTCGATGTTCCAACTCCCTTTTGCTTCTTTTTTACCAACACTCAGCAATCCCCCTATTGTGAATGAATTCTTGCGCTTTGAAAACCGATTTTCTTTGCGAAAACACTTCCAAATGCACAAAAATAAACAGCAGGTTATCCGCAATATGGAATTGCTAATTGTAGATGAAGTGAGTATGCTCCGTGCCGATTTGCTCGATTCTATGGACTATATGTTGCAGTTTATCCGAAAAGACAAACGACCCTTCGGAGGCGTACAAGTGCTCTTCATCGGCGATTTGTTACAGTTGCCCCCCGTAGTAAAACAAGAGGAATGGGAAGTGCTCAAACATTATTATAAAGGAATGTATTTCTTTCAGTCCGAAGTCGTAACTCAAAATCCTTTGCTATATGTAGAACTCGAAACCATTTACCGACAAACCGATAAGCTGTTTATCTCCATTTTAAATCACTTGCGTGAAAACCAACTTACCTCTGAGGATATCAAACAGTTAGAAAACTATGTACAACCCGATTTTCCTAAAAAACACCTAAAAGATTATATCACCCTCACCACTCACAACGCCAAAGCCGATGCAATGAACCAACGCGAAATGAGTAAACTCTCTTCTCCCCTATTCTCTTACGAGGCTGATATTGTTGATGATTTTCCCGAATACCTCTACCCTATCGAAAAAGTCATTCAGCTAAAAGAAGGTGCAAGAGTAATGTTTATCAAAAATGACATTTCAGGAGAACACCTGTTTTTCAACGGAAAAATGGGTACAGTAGTCTCTCTTTCCGAAGGTGAAATTACCGTGAAATTAGACGGTGGAAGGGTCATAAACGTCGAACGCTACGAATGGGAAAACGTGCGATATAAACTGAATGAAACAACCAAAGATATAGAAGAAGAGCGCCTGGGCTCGTTTACCCAATACCCATTGCGTTTGGCGTGGGCAATTACCATACACAAAAGTCAAGGGCTCACTTTCGAGAAAGCCATCTTAGATTTGGCAAGTGTATTTGCCTCAGGTCAAGCCTATGTAGCATTTTCGCGCCTGCGCTCGTTAGACGGCTTGATTTTGCTTTCCTCAGTAAGTGCTAATGGTATCAACAACAATGGCGAAGTGATAGGTTATGCCGAGAACAAAGCCTCCGAAAAAGAAGTACAAACCGCTTGTTATACAGGAAAAACCGAATTTTTGCAGGAGAATATTTTAAACACTTTCCAATGGAATACTCTTTTAGAAGAATGGGTGCTACACCGCAATAGTTATTCAGGTGAAATTGGCAATAAAAACCTATATAAAGATTGGGCATCAGAGCAGTTAGTAAGAGTGCAAGAACTCGTTACCGTCTCCGAAAAATTCATCAAGCAACTCAGAACACTTTTCAATAATGCAACCGATGTTCAGCATATTTTCGAACGCGTAGCCAAAGGTATCACTTATTTTACACCGCTCTTAGAACAATTGTGGTATGAAGTGCTATTAGTTGAAGGAAAGATAGCTAATCAGAAAAAAGTTAAACAATTTTTCATCGAACTAAAAGAGTTAGACAATAGCCTTTCCGATACGCTAAAGAAACTCTTCCGCTTAGAGCAAATGGTACAATTAGCACAATCCGACCAACCTTTTAATAAAGAAAAGATACATTCAGCCAAATTAGAAACTTTGTATACTGAACTCACCGGAAAAATTAATAATATTTTAAAGAACGAAAAACTCTTTATAGGCGAATATCCTCTCTCCAAAGATGATAAACCCAAGAAGGAAAAACGCTCTACTTATGATATCACGCTTCAGCTTTGGAAAGAAGGCAAAACAGTAGCCGAAATAGCCAAAGAGCGTACTCTATCACAGGCTACTATCTATTCTCACATAGCCAAATGCATAGAACAAGATAAAATTGCTATTACTGAAGTACTCCCTGAGGAAACCATCAATGAACTGAATACAATTTTCAAAGAAAACGAAGAACTTACTACCCTGAAAAGTCTTTATGAAAAGACAGAAGAAAGATACAGTTGGGACGAACTGCGTTTATTCAGAGCCTACTTACTAAAAGAAGCTAAAAAAGCATAATAAAAAAGGGACTTCCTCAGAAGTCCCTTTTTTCATTTTTTAAGTTATTAAAATCTATAAGTAACACCTGCTTTAAAACCTCCTGTTGCAAAAGAGTTGTGTTCTACAAACAACTCAGCATTCACACCGAAGTTTTCTGTAAAGAAGTAACGCCCCCCTGTTTGAAGACGCACTGCAAATCCTGAGTCATAATAAGGATCCCAATTGTCATATTTATAATCATTACTCCAATTGTAATATCCCAAACTTAAACCACCGTACAAATCTACGTTTGAAGGAAGTCTTTTTATAAGTTTATTGAAGTGGTAATTACTTGTAGCTAAAATACCTATATTATTGTATTTTACGCTATTGTAGTTTCTACCACGGTAAAATAACTCACCTCCTACGGTTATTTGGTCATTAATTCCAACGTCCACTGAACCATATACCATAACCCCTGGAGTTGAAACACCTAAACCTCCGTTAATTTGTACATCACCAGCCCCGAAAGACTGTGCTGAAGCTACTCCTGCACTGAGGAGTAATCCAAAAAGTAAAACGATTTTTCTCATAAATAATTACTATTAACTTGTTTTAATAATGCAAAGGTAATATTTTTATTCATAATAACAAAAAAAGACTACCCTAATTTTTAAGGTAGTCTTTTTAACACAGAAATATGTTTCTTATTTATTTTTGATTCAAAGGAGAACCTTCACGAGCAATATAAGTCAATTTCAAGGCATTAACATCTTGCAATTTCTCACGAATATCACTCACTAATCCCATATTGGTATCAGCATCTACTTTCAAAGCGGTCATAAATACATCTTTTAGTGCATCGCGCAAACCTTCTCTATAATTCAATATATAGTGGCTTACCTCCGAAACATCAATGAATTTATCGTTCACTTGAATTTTAGCGTTTACACCAAACTTAGCCTGATACTTAGGAAGTGGTTTCCCTGCATAAATGTACACAACTGGGTCTTTCTTGTCCAATTTTTGTACTTGGTCTGCCACTGGCAACTTATTCTGTACCATCAAATCACTGTCCTTAGATTCTGTTACTGTCATAAAGAAGAACAAAAGCATAAAGATGATATCTGGCAAAGAAGCCGTAGAAACAGCGGGCGTTTCGCCACTTTTCTTTTTTGTAAATTTTGACATATCCTTCTAATTTTAGTGTTTCTTAGGTGCTGTTTCAAGCAATTTTCTTGGGAATAGCTCCTGTAATTTCACGATTTTAGGTTCTAACGCATCTTTTCTGTCTTTAGGAGTACGAGCTGCGTTAAATTCTTCCTCTATCTGAACATAAGGTACTTCGTTAGGGAACAAACGTCTGCGTTCACGCTCACGTAACTCATTATATGCCTTAATCAATTCATTTTGTACAGCTATATAAGTGTGATACGAAGTTTCACGGTCGTTGCGCAAAGAAATAACTGCTTTATCTGGGTTGTCTGATGATAGAGGGTCTCTTTTACCTTTACAGTAAGTACAAGAACCATCTCCATTGTTATCCAAGAAATTAAGCGCTGTTTCTTTTACGTCTTTAAGTTCCTTAACTTCGTTGTTTATTAACAACTGGTTGTACTTGTTCACTACCACTACCAATACGTTTTTCTCTTTTACTGGTGGAGGTGGTGGCGTATTTTCTTGTGGTTTAGGAGGTAACTTTACAGTAATCCCTGAGTTGCTCTCAATAGTTGTTGTTACCAAAAAGAATATCAACAACAAGAAAGCAATATCAGCCATTGAACCTGCATTTACCTCAGGTGCGGAACGTTTTGCCATAATTTCTTATTTCATTAGTGCTTTTTTCACATTGGAAGCTATAAGAGCTACTACGGCTACCGCTACCAATATGTACAAAGCGATTAAACCTGTGCTTACCCATTTTCTTACAGATTCGCTGGCTTTCTTCACTTCGTCACTGGCATTAGCTTCTACAGCTCCTGATGAGAAGATATAAGCTAAAAGAAGAACTACCACAAATCCTCCTGTATAGATAAGCGTTTTCTTAAGTGCTTTTGGTGAAGCTAAAATGTTTTGTGCCGCTGATACGATTACTGCCAACAAAGCAATACCTAAAAGAACATAAGTCAGCACAAACAAAGCTTGCATTGTACCGTTGTTGGGATCCTCAGCGTTTGTAAAGAAAGACAAAACAATCCATAGAACTACCCCAATTACGCCCAAAGCAAGAGCTCCATATTTTGCTATTTTATACATACTTAAAGTTGTTTAATGGGTGAATAAATTATTTCATTTTTCTTGCTACTAAAAGGTCTATCAATGAGATAGAAGCATCTTCCATATCATTTACGATAGCGTCGATTTTAGCAATGATGTAGTTGTAGAATACTTGTAGAATCATCGCTACAATCAAACCAAACACTGTAGTAAGCAAGGCAACCTTGATATCACCAGCAATCAATGATGCGTCCAAACCACCAGCTGAACTAATCTTATCGAAAGCCTCAATCATACCAATTACCGTACCCATAAACCCTAACATCGGTGCAATAGCAATAAAGAGCGAAATCCAAGATACGTTCTTTTCTAATTGTCCCATCTGTACACCTCCGTAAGATACTACTGATTTTTCAACCATATCAATACCTTCTGATGAACGGTCAAGACCTTGATAGAAAATAGATGCAACAGGGCCTTTTGTATTACGGCACACTTCTTTAGCTGCCTCAATACCTTTGCTATCCAATGCCTCTTCAATATCGGCAATTAGCTTTTTAGAATTGGTAGTCGCCATATTGAGGTAAATAATTCTCTCAATAGCTACTGCCAAACCAATAATTAAGCAGAGCAAGATAGGAGCCATATACATAGGACCCCCTTCAATAAAACGCTCTTTAAATACTTGGTGGAAGCCTTTGCTTTGTTGCATCGTTTCAGTTGCTTCCTGAGCGCTAACCATAGCCACGTTTAAAATTAACATTGCTACTAGAAGTAGCTTAGATGACATTTTTTTCATTTGTTTAATCTTTTTAAATTGTTAGTTGATAATTTAATGTTTAATAATTATTCTGTTTTTTTTAGAAAGAAGCAGAGAGGAAGGGATTCGAACCCTCGATACGCTTGTGGCGTATATACACTTTCCAGGCGTACTCCTTCGACCACTCGGACACCTCTCTCTATGCTGTTTCTGAATGCCAAAGTAACAAATTATTTTTCTATCCCACAAGTTTTTTCTTAATTTTTTGCTAAATTTCTCCAGCTATATTTTCTTCAAACTTGATTTTGAATAGTTTATGAGAAATATTTTTTTTAAGCAAAAGCATCAATTTTGTGATTGCGGACTCGGTTGTGAGGTCTTTTCCGTCTATCACTCCCATCTTTTTGAGGGCTTCACTCGCTTCATATTTGCCCATCATCACACTACCTCCAGAACACTGAGTAACATTCACTATGTGTATTTCTTTATCAATAGCACTCTGCAAACTCTCTACAAACCACGCATCGGTAGGAGCATTACCTGAACCGTAGGTTTCTAACACTACCCCTTTCAGATTTGGAATATTGAAAATACCATTCAGTATAGGTGCAGTAATGCCTGGGAACATCTTGATAATCGCTACGTTAGTTTCAAAATCTTTCCACACTTCTAAATGTTGCTTTTGCTTACGGGGTAAAAGGTTCTCTTTCATCACCTTTAAATGTACACCACTTTCTACCAACAGCGGATAGTTCAGCGAGGCAAAAGCTTGAAAGTGCTCGGCGTTTATTTTGGTAGTACGGTTGCCTCGGTAGAGCTTGTACTCGAAATAGAGTCCTACTTCTTGTATCACCGGATCGCCATTTTCTTTTAGGGCTGCGAGTTGTATAGAGGTGATGAGGTTCTCTTTGGCATCGGTGCGCAAATCGCCTATCGGCAGTTGTGAACCGGTAAATATTACAGGTTTAGTAAGCCCTTGTAGCATAAAGCTTAAAGCCGAAGCCGAGTAGCTCATCGTATCACTGCCGTGCAACACTACAAAACCATCGTAGTGATTATACTCTCTTTCAATCACCTCAGCAATTTCAATCCAATGCTGGGGGTTCATATCCGAGGAGTCTATCACTTTCTCAAACGAGTGCACCGAAATTTCACAATCTAAGTGCGAGAGCTCAGGAATACGCTTGTAAAGATTATCAAACTCGAAAGCACGCAAGGCTCCTGTTTGGTAGTCCTTTATCATCCCGATAGTCCCCCCGTATAAATGAGGAGCACTTTTGAATTATTGGTTTCCATCGAATTTGTTCTTTACAGGATTGGCGTACATCTCTAAAAACTTCTTTTGTGAAAGGTCTTCAGAATTGCTTCGGTTGTTCATTCGGCGTTCAAAACGTCGAAAATCTTTTTCGTTGTAGTATTCCTTATATATAGAGGTGTCGTTCAGCAAATCATAAGCAATATAATTCGCAGGAAACAACTTGTATTGTTGATGAATAGCTCTGTCTAAACATTCAGCTAAGGCTTGCAATTGCTTGTTAAGATGCTGATGTGTGGCTTCTATAGTGTCTATCTGGTCGTACAGCGGTTGTCCTACCGAAATATGCACACGTCCTTTTTGTCCCAACAAGCCTTGAATGATATTCTCAAAATCCTCTTTTTTAGATTTCACGTATTCTACCCCGTTATGTTGGGCAATAAGTGCGGGCAACTTCAACACATCAGTGGGGTCAAACTCATAGGAAATCGACATCGGTACTAAATTAAGTGTCTTCAGGTACTGCAAAGGTGATATATCTTCGGGAGCATTAAGGGTGAGCATCTTCAAAACCCCTTGCTGGGTACGGTCGTCACCATTCTTAGTACGCCCTTCTCGTTGCGCAATCCACACATTGCGATGCTCTTCTGTAATGCAGTGGTAAATATATTCCGATACCAATTTAGAATGCTCCAAAGCCTCTCGTGGGGGCAGACTCCTATATATAATGATATTTCTGTTGAGCATCGCCAATATCTTCAAATACTTTTTCCTGAGCAAATTGTCACCCATCGCCGAAGCCGTCATCGAAAGGTGATTATCGTATAGGGCAACGTTTAATAAGGAAGTATCTAAAACAATATCGCGGTGATTGGAAACAAATACATAAGCTTTGCGCGGGTCTAAACCGTCAAACCCATCACAGGTAAATTCCGAAATACTTTTCTCAATCGCCTTAGTAACCACTTGATACATTATATCCTCCTGAAAATCGGACACCTTTTGGCAAGCAAGCAGTCGTCGCTCTCGCTCCTCGGGAGTTTCATCAGGAAATGCATAAGCCATCATCGCTCGAATCAAAGGATTATCTTTAATTTGCGACAAGGCACGTGCTACTTCGTTGTCGTTAAACGGACGTATGGACTTGAAATAATCGGTCATTTCAGATACTCTATATTCTCTTGTTTTGGATAACGAAAGGCAAAGTAACGAAATATATTTGATAATACCTAATTAAATCTTAAATATATTTGTAGCATTTTCGTCAGTAAGGCGTATAATCTCGCTTTCGGGCAAAGCATATATATCCGATAATTTCTCTACAACTTTCACTATATAAGCACTTTCGTTACGTTTCCCGCGGTAAGGTACTGGTGCCAAATAAGGTGAATCGGTTTCTAAAACGATATGCTGTAAATCTATATTTTTTAAAAACTGGTCTATCTTTCCGTTCTTAAAAGTTACCACTCCGCCAATACCTAAATGTAAGCCGTAGCCAATAGCTCGCTGAGCTTGCGCTTCTGTGCCTGTAAAGCAGTGAAAAATGCCAAAAAGGTCGTCACTTTTTTCAGTTTCTAAAACCTCAAACACTTCGTCGAAAGCCTCCCGACAGTGAATAACAATAGGTAACTGATGCTTTTTAGCCAACTGTATTTGCCACTGAAAAGCCTCTTGTTGCTCTTTGAGAAAAGTTTTATCCCAATAAAGGTCGATGCCTATTTCGCCAATAGCACAAAAGAAATGCGATTGCATCAAATTCTCAACGTGCGCAAGTTCCTCCTGATAGTTTTCTTTCACGCTACAAGGGTGCAGACCGTTCATTAGGAAAACGTAGTCAGGATAATCGTTTTTCAGCTGAAACATTCGCTGGGTATAGCTCGCATCAATAGCTGGGATAAAACAACGGGTTACCCCTGCTGCTTTGGCTCGTGCAATCATCTCGGTACGGTCAGCGTCAAATTCTTCTGAATATAAGTGTGTATGTGTATCTATCATCAGTTGTCAGCCGTTAGTGTTTAGTAGTTATTTACAATTATATAGGTTAAATACATCACAAGTGCAACTCCTAATAGCCAATATTTCTATAACCTTTCTTCGCCTTATCCTCGGTATAGATTCGTCATTTGTTCGTCTTTCCTTCGTCATTTGTTCGTCTTTTGTTCGTCTTTTGTTCGTCCTTTAGCCACTGTAGACCCACTGTAGACCCACTCTTCGTTCACCTTTCCTTCATCTTTTGTTCATCTTTTCATTATCTGCCCGTGCGACTCACACCTGCACGTGTGGCTCGCACCGGCCTGTCGTGCTACGACCTTGCACCGTCTTTTGTTCGTCATTCGTTATTTCTGTACTTCCCTTTTACCTTTTATCTTTCACCTTTTACCTAAATAAAACGCCACTGCCGATGTTACAAACCTCTCAAAAGCCTCGGTTACTTGGGGAGCATTCTTGGTGGTGAGCGCAAACGGACTCATATGGGTATACGGATAAGGAAAATCTTCTATTTGTACCTCTATATTGATATTGCGATAACCGCCTTTTAGGGTATTGAGAGCTTCAATAGGGGGTGTCACTTCGTCTTTTTCCAATACCATTGCTTTAATCTGTTTCTCCAACTGCACAAAGCGCTGTTCACGTTCTTTCTGATAATAATTATAGCGCAACATCGTTTTGAACCAGCCTTCACCAAAATGAAGATTACTGTCTTGATAATGTCTCAAGCGGTCGTCGTTTTTGAAATTGGTGCTGAGCAGTTCTGCAAAGGTTTTCTGCATTGTTATCGCTGCACGTCCGTCCATTATGTATTTAGAGATGGGAAACATACGGTCGATAGTCATACCTCCACAGAAGCAAAAGAGCTTGGAATTAGTAAAATAGCCTTGGGGATTTGCCATCATCAATATTACAGAAAGGAAAGAGCCTATGGAATACCCAAAGAGGTCTACCGTAGCCGTAGGTGCAATGGTAGGGAGCAAGCCCGCTTTCAGGTTGGTGATGAGCTGTACTATATCGTTATACGTTTGCAAACCCGACCAAAAGAGACGTTGAGGAAAGGCATCTAAACGCGTAGAAGTCGCCGCATTCACATAAGAGGTTTCGGAATTATCCGGAAACTCATTCATACGCTTTTGTGCAATAATGTACATTTCTTGGCGAGAGCTCCATCGCTCAGGGGCACGACTCATATGGAAGGCTATTGGGAAGAGCATTACTGCCTTACCTGTTTGTGTTGCCAATCCATAAGCCCACGGTAAGTATTTATCCCATTTCTTTTCGTTGAGTCCGTGGAATACAATAATCACCCCTTCAGCTTTTGAAGTTCCCAAAGGTTGTATTATATGATACTGGAAATGAATATTACAATCCACATCATAGTCAGCCCAATGAAGGTCGTCTTGCGCATCATTAAGCTGAGAAGGAAACGATAAGTTATGTTCTTGACAAAACAAATGCGGACTTCCCGGCAGGTAATACTTAGCCCCTTCGGAGAAGAAGCTATTATGCAAGATACGAATACCCAGTTCCGGTAATTCGGTATTGCGCTGGGTATCGAAAACTGTTTTTAGTTTTTTGTATAATTCGTAATATTCCATATTTTTATAAATTAGATAATTAGCAAATTAGCAAATTTTCACATTTACTAATTTGCTAATTATAGGATTACCAATTAGGGTTTTGTTTCCAGTTGCCTTGTTCGTAGTCTATATCATCTACTGGTATAGGCCATACTATTTTGTAATAGTAATTACTTCCTACCTGAATATTGAGTTCACTATAATCAGAGGCAGGAGTATTCCTGATAGCCGTTACATCCTGAGGGGTACCTCTTTTTACAGGCAATCCCCAACGATTGAGGTCATACAAGCGAAAATCTTCAAAAGCTAACTCTCTATTGCGTTCGTTTTGTATGTCGACAAAGAGGTTACTTCCTGAGGTAGTAACCGCTGTGAGCCCTCTGGCAGCACGTAATAGGTTTAAGTACTTTTTAGCATTGGTTTCATCATTGTTCTTATAGGCAGCTTCGGCTGCTATAAGGTAAGTTTCAGCTATGCGGAAAAGCTTAGCCTTATGCCCATAATAAAAATTATAACTATCAATAGGTTCTAATTCTCTATTTCGAGGGTACTTGTTTACAGCATAAAGAGAGCTAAACCCTACGGTTACTTCTTTTAAGAAAACATCTTTTCGCCAGTCGTCAGTAGTAAATAAATCTATAAAATCTTGAGTGGGCAACACATTAGGATTGGCGTCTATCTGTCCTGGGAAAAAGAAACTTTCACTTTCGCCTAAATAGAGCTCATTGGTATTATCAGAAGTTTCATAAACTCCTGCATTGACAGCTGCGTATAACTGGATAATACTCTCTGCATTATCATCTTCTGTCCATATTTTCTTGAAAGCATCGGCAGAGGTAGCCAGTGGATAGCGATTAGTATTGATAAGTGCTACTGCTACTTGGTAGGCTTGTGCCCAATCATTTTTATAGAGCAATACCCTTGCTTTGAGAGCTCTGGCAGCATCGAGGGTGAAAGTATCAGCTCCTGCTGCTCCTTTTTGATTTGCCAATAAGGTTTCGGCTTTCTGAATATCACTGAGTATAAAATCATAGGTTTCGGCTACACTACTGCGCGGAGGAAAGTTCTTGAGCGTAGGAGCTGTAAGCAGAGGTAAACCTAAATCGGTAGTTGCTGTACTACTGTTATAAGGTTTGCAAAAGTGCATAACCAAATAGGTAAAGCAATAGGCTCGCCCTAAGTAGAGAGCTCCTGTAAGTTCTTGTATTTCTGATTGCTCAGGTATATTAGGGAAGCCCTTAATACCTGTGTTTATATCTTGAATGATAAGGAAGCGTTCTTTCCATATAGAGGCAGTAGCGTGCTCTGAAGAAGCAAACGTAGACCAACGATGCATATCGGGCAACTTTTCCATTGCTCCCGCAGCTGCGTTGAGATAATCGGCTTGGAGGTCTGAGGCATACATCTGTTGCCCCTGATTGTAATCACGCAAAGCGTTATACATCCCGTTTACCCACATTTCAGCATCGCGCTTATTCTTAAAGCTGGTATTCTCACTGGCGTAATTATAGGGGTCTAAGTCCAAACGAGCACAACCCGTAGGCAACGACACCAAAAAAGAACATAAAAGTGCTATATATATTATTTTTTTCATTTTCCCTTTTTAGAATTTAAGTTCTACACCTATAGTAAATTGACGAGCAGGCGGATAACCTCCTCTTGATAACGTATTAGAAAACTCAGGGTCGGCTCCTGAATATTTGGTAATGGTAAAAATATTACGTGCCGATGCATATAGGCGCACTCCTGAAAAGAATCTCATTTGGTCTATTACCTCCTGAGGAAGCGCATAACTTAAACTTATACTCTTCAAGCGCATATAAGAAGCATTTTCGAGTAAGCGAGTATCTTTGCGCATATAATAAGCACTGCTGAGTTTAGGCAACTCTGTATCATCACCTTCTTGTTTCCAATAGTTAAACAATTCTCTATTAAAATTCTTACCTCCAAAAGTGCTTTGGTTTAAAGTATAGTATCGGTCTTCATTGATGAGCCATTTGCCCAAAGCATAAGAAAATGCCAAATCGAGTGATACATTCTTATAAGTAGCGCTTAGCCCAAAACCACCATTGATAGGTGCAAACATTTTCTTACCTGTAGTTTGTATTAGGTCTTCACTGAATTGGGTCGTAACTTTGGAGTCGTCTTTTTGTTGTATCATAGGGTTATCTTCGTTTCGTTGATACCATTCGGCATCTCCGTCTTTATTGATACCCTTAAATATTGGCAATGCCCATTGTAATGGTTCATTTAGCCTATATCCATTATTAAAAAGTCTATTCACAAAATTATCTTTGCTCAAGAATAGCGAGGTTACCTTCTGTTCATTGTAATTCATATTGAAATAAGGACGTATGCTTAAATCATTGTTCTTACTTCTATACGCAATCGTTGAAATAGTAAGGTCAAAACCTCTATTTTGCATATCACCTATATTATCCGGAATAGACGTAAAGCCAGAGGCTGAGTTTATATAACGTTGTGCAAGAGTTTTATGGGTATTGCGCTCATACACTTCAAAATTGATAGTAGTACCTTTGGCAATACCAATGTGCAAGCCGAGTGTTGTTTTCTGTTGTTCTTCCCACATAATATCGGGATTACCGAGCATCGCGATAAAATAACCTGGGGTTTGTTTATATAATTTTGAAGCATCCACCAAGGTTCTATTGCGATAATCACCAATAGAAGAGTTACCCGAAATACCGGTGCTAAAACGCAAATCTAAGCTGGTAAGCCAATTTACCTTTTGCAAAAACTTCTCTTCTTTGAGTTTCCACATTCCTCCTATCGCCCAAAAATTGGCATAGCGATTATTTGAACCAAAAGCTGATGAACCATCACGGCGTGCTGATAGGTCTATAAAATAACGATATTTATAAGAGTATTCCAAACGGGCAAAATAGGAATTAAATCCTGATTCAGATTGGCTATCTCCTACATTATATTCTTTAGTTCCGTGACTGAGCATTGATAAAGCATCAGAAGGTTGCCCCTTAGACGATGCGTTGAACGAGCGCCACAGCGTTTCGATAGATTCTTGCCCCAATAGGAAGTCAAAATCGTGTAAGTTCTTTATATTCCATTTGTATTGCAATAGGTTAGTATAAGTACGCTGTATGTATTTATTGAGATAGCGAAAGGTTTGTGCTACCGTTTTGCTACTATCATTACTATAACGATAATCTATATAAGAAGGCAGAGGCCCTTTGCTTTCAGTTTCATTTACATTATACTGTATCCCTACTTGGCTTTTAAATGTCAGGTTCTTGATAGGTTCTATTAATAAATACCCTATAGGCAATATATCCTCAGTATAATCAATAGAAGGGTATTTTTCAGCCATATAATCAGGGTGAAAAAAGCCATTTTGACGATTAATAAAAGAAGGAATGTAATTCTTTCTCTTCCCATCGCTCTCTTTGGGAGAATAAATGGGAAGCGACAATATATCGGTTTCACTACCAGCATTCGATACTCCTTCGGCAGTGGTAGTTCCTAAGGAGATTGAAAGCCCTGCTTTAAGCCAATCGGTTATTTGAGTGTCTAAATTAGTATTGAGGTTATAGCGTTTGTAGTCCGAACGCGCCTTAATACCCTGTTGGTCTAAGTAGCCCAACGAAATGTAATAAGAGGTCGTATTACTTCCTCCCGAAATAGACACATCGGTGCGTGAGATAGGAGCGAAATCGCGAAAGAAAACTTTATCCCAACGTGTATTATAAGGATTTGCTGCCAAGATACTATCGGCGATAGCTCTTGCCGTAGTTTGAGTGTAGCCCGAACGCCTACCGAAAGCTACAATAGCATTGGGGTCTTTTTTTACCCAAAAGTCCATATACTCTTGTGGGCTCGCCATATTATCAAAGAATTTGCGAGTTACATTGGTGCGCATTGAGAAGCCCAACTGATGATTAATAGTAATATGAGTGCGCTCATTGCGTTTACCTCTTTTGGTAGTAATTAAAATCACCCCATTGGCAGCACGAGCTCCATAGATAGAAGTAGAAGCAGCGTCTTTGAGTACTGTTACGCTCTCTATATCGGTAGGGTTATACATCGTCATTATATCGCCACTTACAGGGGCACCATCTATTATATACAAAGGTTCTGAGACTATCGTCTTATCAAAAACTGACATAAACGTGTTGAGTCCGTGAATGAGTACCGAAGAGCTTGCTCCTGGTCTTCCAGACTCGGTAGTTACCACCATACCTGCCACTTTACCTTGTAGCGCATCGGTGATATTAGCATTAGGGGTTTCGGCAAAATCTTTGCCTTTTACAGTAGCTACCGAAGCCACCGTGCGACTGGCTATTTTTTTGCCTCCATAGCCAGTTACCACTGTACCTTCTAATTGCTGAATATCGTCTTGAAGGACGATATCTATCTGGGTTACACCTGCCGTTACTTTCTTTTCGACAGATTTCATTCCCAAGAATGAATATTTGAGTACATCGCCTACTTGGGCATTGAGAGTATAGTTGCCATCAAAGTCAGTAGAAGTACCGTGTTGGGTGCCTTTTATAAAGACAAAAGCGCCCATCATAGGTTCACCCTTCGTGTCTTTCACCGAGCCCTTAATCGTTACATTTTGCGCTAAGGAAGGTAATACCCAAAGGAAAATACCTACAAAAACTAATAAATTTTTCAAATTCATAAATCGCTTTATTTTTCAGTGCAAAGTTTTCTAAAAAAAAATGAGAAAAACAAACAAAAGAAAAAAGAGATTCCTCTTTTAGAATATTTTTCTAAAAATATACTATAAAACAGAAAATAAATATGTTTCATAGCCTCTTTATTGACAAAATGGCGTTTTTAGAACTTTGAGAGTTTATATACTGAAAATGTGATGAATATATTTTTTATGAGCATTTTTTTGGGTAAAAAAATTTTTATATGGAGCTTATAGGAAGCTTATAGGAAGCTTGAACGAATCTTGGACGATAGATATAGGAATGTTACTAAAAGCCCTTGTACACCTTGGCTGAGCGCTATAAGGTAGTTACACTTATGTTCTGTTATTGGTTTTTCTAAAAAAGTATTATCTTATAGAAAAATACGCCATTGCTTATTGATAAGGTAAGATTTGGCTATTTGCAATTATTTATTATCTTTGCCGAAAAATATAAACATATGAATATGAAGCGCTTTTTATCAGCTATCACACTACTTGTTATGAGCCACTTAGCTTGGTCACAAAGTCCTAATATTTTAGACCCTGATTACCAAAGCAGCCGTCCTAACCCTTGGACTTATGGGGGAAATATAGGCATTGGCTACTCTACTTATGGATTGGGGATTGATGTATCGCCACGCTTAGGGTACAAAATCACTGAGGATTTGGAGCTTGCTGCTGTGGTGAATGGTTCTTTTCAAAACTCGGAATACTACCGCAGTTTGCTAGTGGGTGTAGGTCCTGCTTTAACCTATTACATAGGTAGGGTGGCGTATGTGAGTAGTTCTTATCAGCATTATTTTATCTCTCAGAAGCATAAAAGCACCAATTACAAATACAATACTGAGGAAGATGCCTTGTATGTGGGAGCCGGTTATATGCAAAATGTGGGGGGTAATGTGTATATACAGATAGGTGTGAGCTACAATGTGCTCTACAAGAAGGACAAAAGTGTTTTCAGCAGTGGTTTTATACCGAGTGTTGGGATAGTGATAGGACTTTAGTGTGAGCCACAGAGTAAAGTGCGAGTCACACAGGCAATTAGCACGACAAATAGGTGTGAGCGAGTGAACAGTAGAGAAATTTATTTATTTATAATTGTTCATTTATAATTATTTTATACCTTTGCACCGAAAAACATAACAAGAGGACAAATTTGTACTGATTGCAACCTCTTGGGGTACTCCCCGAAAAATGCTAAAACAGTAATCTTTACTTGCTTTTCACGTCGGTTCCCCATTCTTCTTTACAATTGCGTCCTCTACTAAATCATAATTACCAATGGGATATTTATTCACCTCTGAGTCCGTTTCTGAAGGACACCCCGACAAAATCGCAGACCAAATAAGCGATGCTCTAATCGACAACTTTCTTGCTTTCGACCCTCATTCGAAGGTGGCGTGCGAGACTTTAGTTACTACCGGTCAGGTAATATTGGCTGGGGAAGTAAAATCGAACACCTACATAGATGTACAGCAAATTGCGCGCAACGTGATTGAGAAAATTGGCTATACTAAAAGCGACTATATGTTTGAAGCCAAATCGTGTGGTGTGCTTTCGGCAATTCACGAACAATCGCCCGATATCAATCAGGGGGTAGACCGCGGTAAACCCGAAGAACAAGGGGCTGGCGACCAAGGAATGATGTTTGGTTATGCGGTAAACGAAACCGAAAACTATATGCCTCTTGCCTTAGACCTCTCGCACGCTTTGCTGAGAGAATTAGCTGATTTACGTCGTGAAAACAAAGAGATTACCTATTTGCGCCCCGATGCGAAAAGCCAAGTAACCCTTGAATATAGCGATGATAACAAACCGGTGCGCGTAAATACGATTGTGATTTCTACCCAACACGACGAGTTCGACACGGAAAAGAAGATGCTTCAAAAGATAAAAGAAGACATTGTGAACATTCTCATACCGCGTGTGATTAAAAAGTATCCTCAATATGCGCCATTCTTTGACGACAAGATTATTTACCACATCAACCCTACGGGTATCTTTGTGATAGGAGGTCCTCACGGCGATACAGGCTTGACCGGTCGTAAAATTATCGTAGATACGTATGGCGGTAAAGGGGCTCACGGCGGAGGCGCTTTCTCCGGCAAAGACCCAAGTAAGGTAGACCGCAGTGCAGCTTATGCTATGCGACACATCGCTAAGAACTTAGTAGCCGCAGGAGTAGCCGATGAGATATTGGTGCAAGTGAGTTACGCCATAGGGGTAGCTGAACCTACGGGCGTGTACGTAAATACTTATGGTACAGCTAAGGTAAACCTCACCGATGGTGAAATAGCGAAGAAGATACAAGAAATCTTCCCTTTGCGCCCGTATGATATAGAACAACGCCTGAAACTACGCAATCCTATTTATAGCGAAACAGCATCTTACGGACATATGGGACGCACACCTAAGGTAGTAACCAAAGAGTTCTCATCACCTTATCACAAGACAAAAAAGATAGAAGTAGAGCTTTTTACTTGGGAAAAGTTAGACTTTGTAGAGAAAGTAAAAAACACTTTTTTTAATGATTAATGATTAGTGGTTAATGTTAATACTAATATAAAGAAGGCTGTCTGATAGAAAACAGACAGCCTTCTTTTATTTGTTTAGGAGGTGATATACAATGCAAATTAAATAGTTGGAAGGGTGAAGAGTTTGATAGAAAAGCGACTTTTCACTATCCAATATTCTCTCTTAAAGCTCTATTTGGTATTGCAATACAAAAGTACCTAAGCGAGTACTTACCTTTTTATCAGTAGCATCGAAGATAGGGCGGTTCTCATAGCCTAAGGAGAGTTTACTCTTTTGTCCATTAAAATAAGTATTCACGCCTACTGAATAGATATTCACGTTGCTGTTGAGGGCTTTATAGTTAGCAAATCGCCAGCCTGCATTGGGTTGTACACGGATATTACAATTTTCCCATTTAGGAAGCAGATAGCCTAATTGCAAGAATAAAGTACTACCTGTACCTATGACGGGAGTAGCATTGCCAGCCCCATTAAGAGAGGTTCCTCCTCCAAAAATGCTATTAGCCCCGACACTTCTCACATAATCACTACCAAAATGAGTGCTGTTAAAGCCCAAATAAGCGGTAATAGCGTCGTTACGTTCAGAAATAGGAGTATCTATAAAGAAGTCGATACCTAAATTGAAGTAATCGCGATAGGAAGTATTAGTTCCATCAGTGATTTCTCTCATTTTAGCTTGATATTCATAACCAATACCGAGATTCATTATGTGTTTAGTTCCTAAATAAGTGCCATTACCTCCGCTAGTAGGCAATTTGTTGCTCTCATCGTCCCAAAACTCATATTTTAGGTAAGAGGAAGTAAGCACTTTAGGTTGCCCTTTGCTATAATTAAAAGCTGTACGAACATTATCAGAGGGGGCAGGTGAATTTTGCAAAGACACGAAATAATCAATCTTTCCTAACTGACCTTTGGCGTAAACACCTATCCTACGCCCCATATCATCGAAATGATTAAGGGTGTTAAGATAATAAATGTAAGGGTCGAGAGTGAGCATAGAACCGTTAGAGAAAGCGTTGGAAAAGCGCCCAGCTCCTGCAAAGGTGGTCTTGGCTACCCCAATGCTCAATTTTTCGCTAAAAGTATACTGACCGAGCACGTCAAGCAGACGGAAATCGGAGCTTTGGAGGGTACTTTGGTTGAGATTATTATTTCCCATTAGGATATAGAACAACCATTTCTTTTCTACTTGGGCGAAGAAGCCTAAGCGATAACGCCGTACAGAAAGGTCGAATACCTTATCGGCAGGTTCACCTTGTACGGTAGTACCAGGGTTTGTTTCGGTAAGGCGAGCCCAAAACTGTCCACGCACAATACCTTGAATAAAAGTATCGCCTTCTTCGTCGAAATTATGACGAAGCAACTGAGCTGAGGCAGGAATTGCCATCAATAAAGCTACTAAAAATAGAATTCTTTTCATTTTATGTTATGTTTATGGTTTAAAAAAGTTACTTGGCTTTGGGATTGTTAATAGCCATCAAATGGGTATCTATGAGTTTCTTTAAATTCTCATCGGAAGGCATTGGTGCATTGCTATTGATGATATTACCCTGCGCATCGATAAGCATATAGCGAGGGATACTTCGCAAGTCGTACAAAAACTTATAAATATCTTTCACTTCTGAGGTGGTATACAGATGAATACCACTTAGTTTATCATTCTTTACCATCTCTTTCCACGCTTCTTTATCACGGTCTACTGAAATACTGAGAAAGACAATAGGCTTACCTTTATAGGATTGCTGTAAGGCTTCTAAGGCGGGCAACTCTTTACGGCAATCAGGGCAATAAGTAGCCCATATATCTACAAATAGCAATTTGTCTTTGAGGGGTAAACTCTCATATTTCACTTCTTTATCGTTCAAGTCGGTAAGAGCTTTAAAAAGAGGGAAAGGTTGTCCTGCTTTAAGTCGGTTTACTGTAGCAATGCGTCCTGAAAGAGCGTTTAACAGTTCGTCGTCTTTTACTGTCTTTTGCACTAAGGCTATAATCTGTTCATTGGTAGTCTCAGCCGAGGTAGCCGATACGCCTTCGATGAGCAAAGGGGTGAGGTCTTCTTTAATATTTTGTGATTTGAGTGTATTGAAATCGGCTAAAATCTTACCCCACGGGTCGTTGAACTCATATTGCACTTGATAGCGATAGATTTTCAGTTGGAAGCAATTATGCACTAAGGTTTTATAAGCATTATACGCATCGAAATCGGTAGCGTTATCTAAATCTACATCTTTAAGAGATTCTTCCAAGGCTTTGATAGCAGGGGCTTCTTCTTCGGTATATTTACGATGATTTAGTAAATAAGCAGAAGTAAGAGACAAGAGTTCGTATTGGTTCTCTTTCTCTTCTTTAACTATAAAATCAGAAGGTAATCCTTTAGCGTTAGCTAACACCTCAGCGCATTGTTTACTTATCGCTTGTAGGTTCTGCTGAAAAGCAACAGGGTTCTGCCCTAAAAGTTCATTTTGCTTTTCGGGAGTTTGCAAACCTATAGCTTCCTTTTGTTGCTGATACGCTTTTATAGCTTCTTCAGGATTGGTACAAGCACTCAATCCTAACACAATGAGAAATGCAATAAATAGTTGTTTCATAGCTTAACAATTTAAAATAATGACAAAGGTATAATATTTTTTTGGAAATAGGAACTTTTTTTATGAATATTTAAATAATGGTTAATGATTAATGATTAATGGTAAAAGGTAAAGGGTAGTACAAGAATGACGAATGACAAAAGCGGTGTGAGCCACACGGGCAGATAGAGAAAAGACGAAGAGAACCTCCCCCCTTACACATACCCAGCTTTCGCTGGCTTCCTCCAAAGGGGGAACTGTAGCGACGCAAAGACGAACAAAAGACGAACAAAAGACGAACAAAAGACGAACAAAAGACGAACAAAAGACGAACAAAAGACGAACAAAAGACGAACAAAAGACGAACAAAGAACGAACAAAGAACGAACAAAAGACGAACAATGAACGAACAAATGACGAACAAATGACGAACAAAAGACGAACAAAAGACGAACAATGAACGAACAATGAACGAACAATGAATGGCGAATGAATGGAGATAAGGTGAAGATAAGATGGAGATAAGATGAATATTGATTGTATTTTAGGGTAATATTGAAATAATTTTAATAGGTTTGGGCTAAAAAATATCATTGATTATTTATATTTCAAAAATATTTTGTACCTTTGCACTCGATTTAAGGAAATAGCACAATGAAGTATCAACAAAAGAAAAAAGCGGTATTACTCCTTGCTGATGGCACTGCCTTTTATGGTAAAAGCGTTGGCTATGAAGGTACTGCTTTTGGCGAAGTGTGTTTCAATACGGGTATGACGGGCTATCAGGAAATATTTACTGACCCTTCGTACTTTGGTCAGATTATGGTGATGACCAATGCTCATATCGGCAATTACGGTATTTGTGAAGACGACAACGAATCGAATGGTATGAAAATTGCAGGGCTGGTATGTAGAAATTTTAGTTATGATGCCTCCCGTGCTGTTGCCGAGGAAACCTTGAAAGACTTTTTAGACCGTAACCACTTGGTAGCCATTTGTGAAGTAGATACCCGCGCTTTGGTGAGTTATATTCGTGACAATGGCTCGATGAACGCTGTTATTTCCACAGAAACTGACGATTTAGCACTGCTCAAAACTCGCTTAAATGAGATTCCTAATATGAAAGGTTTAGAATTGGCATCGAAAGTGTCGGTTACTGAACCTTATTTTTTTGGCAATCCAGAAGCGAAGTACAAAGTAGCAGCGCTCGATTTCGGCATCAAGAAAAATATCTTGCGCAACTTGGCAGCCCGTGATATGTACATCAAAGTATTTCCGTACAACACGCCTTTGGCTGAGCTTAAAGCGTGGAACCCCAATGGCTATTTCTTGTCTAATGGGCCTGGCGACCCCGAACCACTCACCGAGGTGATTGCCCAAGTAAAGCAGATGATAGCAGAAGATTTGCCTATCTTTGGCATTTGCTTAGGACATCAGATTATTGCACTGGCAAACGGCATTAGCACTTACAAAATGCACAACGGTCACCGTGGTATTAATCACCCTGTGAAGAATTTGCTTACAGGTAAGGACGAGATTACCTCTCAGAATCACGGGTTTGCTGTGAATAGAGCAGAGGCAGAAGCTAATCCTAATGTGGAAATCACGCATACCCACCTGAACGACAATACTGTGATGGGTTTACGAGTGAAAGGCAAGAAGTGTTTCAGTGTGCAGTATCACCCTGAAGCCGCACCTGGTCCTAATGATGCGACCTATTTGTTCGACCAATTTGTGGAGCAATTGGGGAATTAGAAAATGTGAAAATTAGAAAATGTGAAAATTAGAAAATTAGAAAATTACTCCCGAACCCCCGAAGGGGGACAAGCCGAGAAGAGGATAAGAAGATTAAGTATAAAATATAGGCTACAAACTAAGGACTAAACACTAACGACTAATATGAAAGAATTACTTACACCCGAAGCATTGCTCACTAACCTAAAAGATGTACGTGGTCTCACCCGCAAGGTGATTGAGGCTTTCCCCGAGAAAGACCTCTTTGAGTTCAACATTGCAAACCTGCGTCCGTTTTCAGGAATGGTAGAAGAGTTTTTGAGAGTTATGGACTATCTTTTTAAAGAGAGATTTCAGGAGCAACACACGCTTTTCTTAAAAGGAGCCTTTCCTACTACCAAAGCGGAAGTATTGACTTTGTGGGACAGAGCTACTGAAATTCTCGACCGTGAATGGCAAAAAGTAGGTGATTATACCCAACCGTTTACTATTTATCAAATGACTTTCAGCTTTGCCCAATGGATATTATACTTCATTGAAAACGAGAGTCACCACCGCGGACAAGGGTATACCTACCTCCGCGCTTTGGGTATCGAACCGCCTTTCTTTTGGGGAAGAGAAAGCTTTAACAATTGATAATTGACAATTGACAATTAGCATTATAAAGTCAGATAAGTCCGATATCCCTAACCCCTAAACAAAGTAAATAATTAAATAACAAAATATATGAGTATTATTGTAAGCGTGCACGCACGTCAGATTTTGGATTCAAGAGGAAATCCAACCGTAGAAGTAGATGTAATGACCGAGAATGGTTTCCTTGGTAGAGCTGCTGTTCCATCAGGAGCATCGACAGGTGAATACGAAGCCGTTGAATTGCGCGACGGTGGTAAAAATTATATGGGTAAAGGCGTACTCAAAGCCGTTGCTAATGTAAACGATATCATCGCAGAAGAAATCGTAGGTATGGACGTTTTCGAACAGAACCTTATCGACAAAACAATGATTGAGCTCGACGGTACTCCTAACAAATCTAAATTAGGAGCTAACGCTATTCTTGGGGTGTCATTGGCAGTAGCAAGAGCCGCTGCTGAAGAACTCGGTTTGCCTTTGTATCGTTATGTAGGTGGGGTAAGTGCTCACACTTTGCCTGTACCAATGATGAACATCATCAACGCTGGGGCACACTCCGATGCGCCTATTGCTTTCCAAGAGTTTATGATTATGCCTGTGAACGCTAAGAACTTTTCACAAGCTATCCAAATGGGTTCAGAAGTGTTCCACAACCTTAAAAAGGTATTGCACAAAAAAGGATTGAGCACTGCCGTAGGTGATGAAGGAGGTTTTGCTCCTAACTTTAAAGACATCGAAGACGCTCTCGATTCTATTAAAGAAGCTGTAAAAGAAGCAGGCTACAAATGGGGTGAAGATATCAAAATCGCCTTAGACTGCGCTTCTTCTGAGTTCTACAAAAATGGCAAATACGATTATACTATCTTTGAAGGTGCTAAAGGTAAAGTACGTACTTCAGCTGAACAAGCTGACTACTTGGCAGAATTGGTAGCTAAATACCCTATCATCTCTATCGAAGACGGTATGGATCAAAACGACTGGGACGGATGGAAACTCCTTACTGACAAATTGGGCAAAAAAGTACAATTGGTTGGTGACGATTTGTTCGTTACTAACGTATCTATCCTTGAAAGAGGTATTGCCAAAGGTATTGCCAACTCTATTCTCATCAAAGTAAACCAAATCGGTACTTTGTCTGAAACTATCGCAGCCGTAGATATGGCAAACCGCGCTGGTTATACTGCCGTAATGTCTCACCGTTCAGGAGAAACAGAAGACAACACTATTGCCGACTTAGCAGTAGCTTTGAACACCGGACAAATCAAAACAGGTTCGGCTTCACGTTCAGACCGTATGGCGAAGTACAACCAATTGCTCCGCATCGAAGAATCTTTGGGTTCAGTAGCTTACTATCCTAAAGAAAAAGCCTTCAATGTAAAGAACTAATGTTTTAATATGATTAGGGTGTTCGAGGGCACTCCTCGAACACCCATTTTTTTACCCTTAAAAGAAGTAAGTATGATGAAGAAGATATTATGGTTTTGTATGTTTTTATGTGTGACGACACTTGTAGCTCAGGAAACAGTGTTGCACGGACATATTTACAGTGTGCAAAACAATAAACCAATGCCTAATGTACACATCTTAAACCTCAATAAAGTAAGAGGTACTACTACCAATGACAAAGGTGATTTTAGCATCAGAGTAAGTGCTAACGACACGCTATACATTTCTTTTTTAGGGTATAAATCTACCAAGATACGCATAACAAACGATATGATAAAATATCAAGGGTTGAAAATAGGAATGACAGAGCTTGCTTATACTTTACAAGAAGTGGTTGTAACCCCTTATAAACTCACAGGTTATTTGGATATTGACGCTAAAAATGCACCTATCAATGACAATACGCGTTATAGTATTTCGGGGTTAGATATAGGTTATGAAAGTAGAGCTAGTGCAAGTGCTGTGGGTAGAGTGCTAAGTGCTGTAATGAACCCTGCCGACTTGCTGAGTCGCTCGTTTAGTGCCAAAGGGAAAGAAATGCGCAAACTGAGAGAGATGCGCAAAGATAACGAATTGAGCGATGCTCTTTCCACCCGTTACGACCGCGAAACCCTATTAGAACTTTTGCAAGTAGACCGTAGTGAATTAGAAGATATCATTCGCTCTTGTAACTATTCTAACGATTTTATAATGACGGCAAACGACCTGCAAGTGCTTGAAGCCATCAGTCAGTGTTACGAAGAATATAGAGTCTTACACAAGAAAAAATAAAAAATATTTTGTCATTCCAAAAAATTGACGTACTTTTGCCCCGCTATTGATAAAATAGAGAGATAAAGTATCATTTTTAATAAGATTTTAAAGATTAACAAGCAATGAAAAGAACATTTCAACCTTCAAAGAGAAAAAGAAGAAATAAACACGGCTTCAGAGAACGTATGGCAACTGCCAATGGTAGAAAAGTATTAGCACGCCGTCGCGCTAAAGGACGCAAAAAATTAACTGTATCCTCAGAACCACGTCATAAAAAATAAACCTTTTTATAAGGTAAAAAGTAAGAGGTAAGAAGTAAGAGCTAAAGTTCTTATTTCTTACCTCTTACCTCTTATCTCTTACCTGAAAAATGAAAATTACTTTCCTCGGCACAGCTACCTCACAAGGAGTTCCTGTAATAGCAAGCAACCACCCTGTGGGAAAAAGCACCAATCCCAAAGATAAACGGTTGCGCACTTCGGCACTTATCAGTTGGGAAGACACCAATATTGCAATAGATTGCAGTCCTGATTTTAGACAGCAAATGCTCACCAACGATGTACAGCATTTGGAGGCTATACTGTTCACTCACGAGCACGCCGATCATACCGCCGGAATGGACGACATACGCCCTTTTGTACGCTTGCAAGGCGATATGCCTATCTATGGACTAAAAAGAGTAATCGATGAGCTGAGAGTGCGTTTTGGTTATATCTTTGCCACTGAAAACCGATATGAAGGAGCTCCCTCGGTAATACCTCACGAGATAGACGAAGCACCTTTTACTTTGTGTGGTAAAACAGTTGAACCTATACACATAATGCACGGGAATTTGCCCATCGTAGGCTATCGGATAGAAGATTTTGGTTATATTACCGATGCCAAATATATAGATAAAAGAGAAAGGAAAAAACTACAAGATTTAGATGTTTTAGTATTGAATTGCCTAAGAGATGAAGTACACCCCACGCACCTTAATTTAGCGGAAGCGTTAGAAATTATAGGAGATGTACAACCTAAGCTCACCTATCTCACGCACGTGAGCCAAACCTTTGGTTTTCACGATGAGATACAAAAAAGATTGCCTAAAAACGTATTTTTGGCATATGATAACTTAGTAATAGAATGTTAATATTTAGTTAATTATTAGGTGGGCGAGAAAAAAAAGTTTATTTTTGCCCTCGTAATCAAAAACAATTAAAGATGAAAAAAATTGCACTTTTACTTGTAATGGCAGTATTGGTAATGGCTTGTAAGAGTTCTTCAGGCTCAATGACTGCAAAACCTAAAGAAACAAATATAGCTAATAAAGCTATTAAAGGTGAATGGACATTGCAATCCATCACATATAGTGAAAAAGGTAAATTTGATGTTACCTTATTGAACGATACTTCCAAAGAATGCTTTGAAGGTAGTACTTGGAAATTCGTTCCGAATAACAACCGCGGACACTATACTATCAACGCGAGTGGTTGTTCAACAGGACAAAGAAACTTCATTTTCATTGTTCAAGAAGTAGATAAATCAACAGGATACTATGATTTTCTGTTGAAACCTACCAATGAAAAATACAAATCTGAAACCAATGCAGGTATTCGTTTGCACTTGGCAAGTATTTCTGACGACTCAATGGTATGGGAACAAACCGTGAGAGTAGATGGCAAACCTTTTGTTATCTCAATGAATTTTGTAAAATAATTAAAGATTAATACAAACAGAAGATGAAAAAAATCGTAGTTTTAGCCTTATCGGCAGCTGTATTGCTTACCGGTTGCGAGGCATACAACAACTCTAACAAAGCACAACGCGGAGCTGTAATTGGTGCTGCTGGTGGAGCTTTATTAGGAGCTATTTTAGGGAACAACGTAGGTAACGGACAAAACAGCGAACTCGGTGCCGTACTCGGTACAGTAGTAGGAGGTGCTGCAGGAGCTGTTATCGGTAACCAAATGGATAAACAAGCTAAAAAAATAGAAGAAGAAATCCCAGGTGCCGATGTTAAACGTGTAGACGATGGTATCGTGGTTACTTTCGACGAAAATAACGGAGGTGTATACTTTGATACTAATAAGTATAACATCAACAACAAATCAAGACAAACACTTGATAAACTATCTGCTATTCTTAAAGAATATCCTGATACTAATGTGATAGTAGCCGGCCACACTGATAATGTAGGTAAAGATGAGTACAACTTAGGTCTTTCACAACGCCGTGCACAAGCCGTTACTAACTATTTTAAAAGTAAAGGTTTAGCAGGTAGCCGTTTTACTACCAAATGGTATGGCGAAAGAAACCCTGTAGCAAGTAACGAAACTGCTGATGGACGAGCTAAAAACCGCCGTGTGAATGTAGTAATCGTTCCTAATGAAAAGATGAAAGCAGACGCTAAAAAACAGGCAGGAAACAAATAAAAATAGTTTGATACTTGACTATACAAATGAGTGTTGAGAAATACTTCTCAACACTCATTTTTTATTACTTTAAAGATAATAAATATCTAAAACAACAGATAAAAAAAGAACGTTAGAAATATAACAATATCACTTCCAAATGACATTTTTTAGTCTTCACTTTTCTATTTTCACTAAAATACACTACCTTTGCACTGTTAATCTCGGTATTTTGGGTATTTAGGTTTATTACTTACCTCTTACTCACATACTCTGCAGTCGCAGACTTTACCTCATATCTAAAAAGAAATGCAGATATTTAAATTTGGAGGCGCCTCAGTAAAAGATGCTGCAGGTGTGCGCAATGTCGCTAAAATATTAGAAACGGTAGGCTATGCTAATACGCTCATCGTCATTTCAGCAATGGGAAAAACCACTAATGCTTTAGAAGTAGTGGTAAATAGCTATTTTAAGGAACAAGAAAAACTTTCGGAAAGCGTTCAGCTGATAAAAGACTTTCATTACCATATCATTCGCGAACTATTTACCGATGAAAATCACCCTGTGTATTGGAAAGTAGATGGCTTGTTTGCAGAGCTCACTTCGTTTTTAGAACGCAATAAGTCGCCGAAACACAGTTTTGTATATGACCAAGTGATTGGCTTTGGCGAACTCATTTCTACTACTATTATCAGTCAATATCTGAATGACAATGGTATTAAAAACACGTGGATAGATGTCCGTAATCTCGTAAAAACAGATAGTAATTACCGTGATGCCTCTATCGACTGGGAAGAAACACAAAGTAACATTCGTACGCATATTAACAAATCATTACTTAACATCACACAAGGTTTCTTAGGAAGCGATGCTAATTTCTTCACTACTACCTTAGGGCGTGAAGGTTCAGACTATACAGCGGCTATTTTTGCCTATTGTTTAAACGCTGAAAGTGTAACGATATGGAAGGACGTTCCTGGTGTTCTCAATGCCGACCCTCGATATTTTCAGCATACAGAGCTCTTGCATAAAATCCCTTATAAGGAAGCTATAGAACTCGCTTTTTATGGTGCTTCAGTAATACACCCAAAAACCCTACAACCACTCCAACAAAAGGAAATCCCTCTTTATGTACGTTCGTTTTTGAATCCTACTGCTGAAGGAAGCGCTGTGTGTAATGTAGCTGAATTATCTCCAAAGGTACCTTGCTTTATCCTCAAGAAAGAACAAATACTGCTTTCTCTCTCTTCTCTTGACTTTTCATTTATAATGGAAGAGGGTATTAGCTATATCTTCAAAAATTTGCATAAGACTAAGATGAAAGTAAGTGTGATACAGAACTCGGCTATTAGTTTTTCAGTATGTGTAGACAACAAATTCGATACCTTAACTGAACTTTTAGAAAAATTGGAAGAACGCTTTAAGGTATCGGTAACTGAGAACGTAACACTTTATACCATTCGCCACGCTACGGAAGAGGCTATTAAAGAAGTGGAAATGAACAAAGAAGTGCTGCTTAAACAAGTGGCTTCAGATACGGTTCAGATAATAGTGAAGTAAATCTATCTTCTTATTATCCGTTATTGTTTAAGCAACAATCAAACAAAGCTTACAATAAAAAAGGGACTGATGATATATCAGTCCCTTTATATATATTCTATGATTCATATTATTGAAATAATGCTTCATTTACCTCATTAAAATTATATTCTTTTTGAGTGCCTTTAAGCATATCTTTCAATACAAAAGTATTTTTAGTAAGCTCGCTTTCCCCAATCATCACTACAAACGGAATGCTTCGCTTATTAGCATATTCCATTTGCTTTTTAATCTTAGCTGCATCGGGGTAGAGTTCTGCTCTTTTTCCGAGTTTACGCAACTCTTTCAACAGTTTCATACTCTGTAAAGCTTCGTTATTGCCAAAATTTATACAAAGCACTTCTATGCTATTGCTCAGTGATTCAGGAAAAAGATTCAGTTCTTCCATCACCAATCCTATGCGGTCTAAACCAAACGAGATACCTATACCACTTATCCCCTTCAATCCGAAGATGCTCGTAAGGTCGTCATAACGTCCACCTCCACCAATAGAACCCATTTGTACTCCCGCTGGAGCAGCAACCTCAAAGATAGCTCCTGTGTAATAATTCAGTCCACGTGCGAGGGTGACATCGAGGTCTAAAATAGCTGTTTGTAAGGTAAGTCGCTCTATTTGTTGTGCTATAAACTCCACCTCTTCAATACCTTTCAACCCCGTTTCAGAAGTTTTTAGTATCTCTTTCAGAGCAGTGAGCTTTTCAGCAAGAGCTCCTTTAAGTGCGAAGATAGGTTGTAACTTGCTAATAGCTTCGTGGCTGATACCTCTTTCCATCATTTCCTTGATAACACCCTCTTCGCCTATCTTATCGAGCTTATCGAGAGCTACGGTAAAGTCGATGAGTTTATCACTCTCCCCTATCACTTCGGCAAAACCGCTGAGAATTTTGCGGTTGTTAATCTTAATAGTCACCCCTTTAAGATTGAGCGCTGTGAACACGGTGTCGTAAAGCTGTACGAACTCCACTTCCTGCCACAAGCTGGTACTGCCTACTACATCGGCATCGCATTGGTAAAACTCTCTGAAACGTCCTTTTTGCGGACGGTCGGCGCGCCATACAGGCTGAATTTGATAACGTTTAAAGGGGAAAATCAGTTCATTTTGGTGTTGTACTACATAGCGTGCAAAAGGAACTGTAAGGTCATAACGGAGTGCTTTTTCTGATATTTGGGGAGTGAGCTTCTGAGTATTCTTAGTTTCCCAATCGTCTTGTTTAACTCCTTGTGTAAAATCACCTGAATTGAGTATCTTGAAGATAAGACGATCGCCTTCTTCGCCATATTTACCCATCAATGTATCGTAATTTTCAAAGCTGGGCGTTTCGATAGGCTGAAATCCAAAAGCGTTAAAAGTATTTTTAATAGTGTTAATAATAAAGTTGCGTTTGGCTACTTCGGCTGGTGAAAAGTCACGAGTACCTTTAGGTATGCTTGGTTTTTGTATTGCCATTGTTTTTTATTGTTTTACTATTTTCTTAGCTTCTTGCCAATAAGTTTCCATTTCTTGTAAGGTCATATCTTTGAGTGATTTTCCCTTCTCATTGGCTCGTTGTTCCAAGTATTGAAACCGAGTTATAAACTTACGATTAGTGCGCTCTAAGGCATCTTCAGGATTTACTTTTAAAAATCGGGCATAGTTAATAAGACTAAAAAGAACGTCGCCAAACTCACTCTCAATATTTGTCTGTTTTTGCGCTTTTACTTCGGCGTGTAGTTCATCTATTTCCTCTTTTATCTTCGCAAAAACATCGTCTATATTATCCCAATCGAAGCCTACACCTGCCACTTTGTCTTGTATACGAGTAGCTTTTACTAATGCAGGCAAACTTTTAGGCACACCTCCTAGTACGCTCTTGTTACCTTCTTTGAGTTTTATTTTTTCCCAATTGCGCTTTACATCGTCTTCGTTGTCTACTTTCACATCTCCATAGATATGCGGATGCCGTTCAATGAGTTTTTCACACACACCATTTGCCACATCAGCAATATTAAAATCACCCGTTTCACTACCTATTTTGGCATAGAAAACGATATGAAGTAACAAATCACCGAGTTCTTTTTTCACTTCTTGCAGATTGCCACTGAGGATAGCATCGCCCAATTCATAAGTTTCCTCAATAGTGAGATGGCGCAACGATTGTATTGTTTGTTTCTTATCCCACGGACATTTCGCACGCAGGTCGTCCATTATATCGAGGAGTCTCCCAAAAGCCTGAAGTTGTTGCTCTCTCATATCAATCCTATAAATTTACTACGGGCGAGGAGACTTGCACCTAATAGACCCGCCTTATCACCTAATTTTGATACTTTTATCGAAGAGTCTTTATTCACTAAATTCAAAGAATACTTCTTGATAGCACTGCGCAAAGGCAATATTAAATAGTCGCCTGCATTGGCAAGAGTACCACCAATAATCACCAATTCAGGATTAAATAGGTTGATGAGACCCGCCACGTGTTTACCTAGTGTATTCCCCACCTCTTCAATAAGTTCTATAGCCAATATATCTTCCTGTAAAGCTACATCTATGATATCGTTGAGTGTAATTTCGTCCTCATTTTCCTTCTGTTGAGTAAGTAAAGACGATTGACCGTTATGAAGTTTTTCCAAGAATTTACGATAAAGAGCAGAGCCCGAAGCCTCTGTTTCTAAGCAACCTTTCTTACCACAGTGGCATAATATCTCGTTTTCAAAGGCAGTAATATGCCCAAACTCACCTGAAAAGCCCGATTTCCCATAATATAGCTGCCCATTAACAATGATTCCTAAGCCTAATCCCCAACCTACATTCACGTAGAGGATATTTTTTTCAGCTTGTACGCGTCCTTTAATATATTCACCATAAGCCATCGCACGCGAATCGTTATCAATAGAGACATCTATACCCAATTTTTCTTCAAACATTTCAGTAAGCGGGCGTTCATCGAAATAAAAGAAACTATAACTATGCCCCGTTTGAGGGTTCACACGCCCTGAAATATTAATGCCAATACTCAGTATTTTATCCTTAGGCACCACTGTATGGCTCATAAAATCTTCAATTATTTCACATAAACGTTCAAAACGCTCGTGAGGATGCGCTTCCTCAAAAGAGATATCCATCTGTTCATCTATCAAATCTCCCTTAAAGTTGATAAGCCCTATATGAACGCGTTTTTGAGAGATATCTACACCTATAAAATATCCCGAACTTTGGTTCAATCCATAGATATTAGGACGTCTACCTCCTGGGGTTTCCATCTTCCCAAAGTCCATCACTATACCATCTTCTATCAGTTCGCCCACCATTTTAGTGACGGTAGGCACACTGAAGTTAAGTTCTTTACCAAGGTCGGCAAGTGTATCATCTCCGTTATTGATGTAATAACAGATAATATCCTTTTTCAATGAGGCGCTTCTGATGCCTTGTTTAATTTCTTCTAAGAATTTTAGTCCCATAGCATTTTAATCTTAATCATTATTGTAAAGGTAAGGCAAAATTACTAAAAATATTTTAATAAAAATGCAATAATAAAAAAATAATTGATGTTTGTAAGTAGTATTTAATGCTTCTTTCTACGGATTAATAGTAACGATTTTACCCTCTTCCCAGATTATTATTTTCTGTTTATTCTCCCGCTTTTCGGTAATCATTCGCTTGTAAGCAACGTCTAAACCTTTTAAAAGTTTGTCTCGAAATAACTTTTATTTCTGTATTTCTATCTCCCATAGCTGTTTTTCATTTGATTATAGGTAGCATAAAGATGCATAATCAAGACTATTTCTTGGTTCCTCTTTTAGGTTTTTCAAGTGTTTTTATTTCATTACCTAAAACCGTAATTACTTGATTGTTAGAAATAGGTCGCAAATCTACTTTCTGTGAATATTCGTTTACTATTTTTTGAGTAACTTCCTTATATGGAAAGTTCAAATAATGAGGTAAAAAATAAAAATCTACCAAATGTAATCCTGAATAATCAGTTAATTCTGGAACTTTTTTGGTCTCGTCCATATCGCTAACAAATTCAATAGTAGGAGAGGCAATAATAGAACCTGCCGAAGTACCTATGTACAACTTTCCGTTATTAATTTGCTCAATAAGTAGTTTATCAGCTCCTTTCTTTTTTAGTTCCTGCATTAGGTAGAACGTATTCCCTCCAGAAATGAAAATATAATCATTTCGTTCTAATGCTGTGGCTATTTCTTCGGTAGTAGCTGTAGAAACTTCTAATTCTTCTATGATAAGCCCTAATTTTTCAAAGGCTTTTCTATCATCATCAACATAAAAACGCACTTTTTCTACCAAACTTGCTGTTGGAATAAATACGATTTTCTTTCCATTTACCGGTTCTCCTGCAAAATCTTCAAACAATTTGGCTACAGAACTGAATGATGAAGTTAAAAATAATCTTTTCATTTGTGATAATAATTGCTGTTATTGGACGGTGGAGGCACGAGCTACAAGCTCGCGCCAGAGAGAGGGTAACAATTCCTCTATATGAGGGTGTGTTACTATAATGAGTGTTTTCATTTTCCTAATCTTATTAGAGAATACTTCTCAGTGCCTTTTTTACAATATATTTAGTTTCTTTGGTAGGACTTTCACTTTCCCAACGCTCACATAGTGCTGTTACGAAATCAGGGCGGGTTTTGCTGGTATCGTTCAGCCAATTTCCTACACTATCTTGCACGTACTTTGCCTTATCAGACTTCAATTTATCTAATATAGGCAAATATAATTCTGGCTTTTCTTTCAAAGCCTCTATATGAGCACACCAAACACCCCGCGGACGCAAGGCTTCTGTACTAAACCTTCGTATATTCTCATCTTCACTTTCTGCCCAATGGGAAAGAAAAGCAATTGAAAAGTCTAAATGCTCGCTCATTTCGGGACGTAACGCCATCCAAATCACCTCACGAACGCCAAAATGACTATCGGCTACCAAGCGTTTTAACTTGTGTAACTTGTCTTCCAAAGGGGTATCGGTAAATGCTACCAAATAACAAGCATAACAGCGCACAGAATCGGATAAATGAGTGCTAAGTTGCTCAAACAAAGGTTCATATAAGTTAGTATTTGCATATTTTTTGTATAGCGATGCTCCTATGAGCTTAATCGTATTCATTGTAGAAGGTTTCTTTTGCTGATTGATTTGGCAAACCAACTCTTCAATGACATTTTTATCAATCCGCAAAGTAGGAAAAACAGATTTTACAAGCTGTGAATGGTCTATCGCTAACCATTCGGTAAGGTTTACCGTTTCTATACTCCCTGTATTTAAGAGTGAAAGTACTTCGGAAGGGATATCAACAGCCTTTTGAGCTCCTCTTCTGTCTTTGATAATTTCTATGTTCATTGTATAACTAAGTTATAGTTATATTAGGCACAAGCTATAAGAAATGAGATAGCAAGGGTTTTCTGAGCTTTCTGACGATTCAGATTCTTAAAGCAATGGCAACTTATAAATCGCTTTTTTAACTTTAACAAAGTGTGCAAAACCTATGCTCTTTTTCCTACCTCCAGCCACCACCAAGGGCTTTATATAAGGTAATGCCATACTGCATACGGGTAAACTGGGCGTTGGCTACACTAAGCTCGGCATTGAGGCGGTTTACTTCGGCAGTAATGACCTCTAAATAATTCACCATACCGCTATCGAACAGTTGTTTGGAATAATCGGTGGCATCTTGATAGGCTTTCATTTCTTGGGTTTTGAGTTGAATGAACTCGTCTTGCGAACTAAATTGACGCATTGCATCGGATACTTCCTTGCCCGCTGAAAGAATTGCTTTTTTGAAGTTCAGCAAAGCGATTTCTTGAGCAGCTTTCTGCACTTCGTATTGGGTACGAATTTGTCGGCGATTGAGAATAGGTTGCGCCAATCCTGCTATAAAGTTAGCAAACATCGATTTAGCAGAAAACCAAGTATCGAGTTCGGTACTGCTGATACCTCCACGAGCGGAAAGAGTAAGCGTAGGATAGAAATTGGAACGCGCTACATTCGTAAGTTCAAAGGCGTTGCGCAAGTTCAGTTCGGCACGTGCCACATCAGGACGATTCTCGAGCAGGCTTACTGCATACCCTTGACGAAACTGTGTGGGGAATTGTTGCTCAGCAAGTGTGCTTCGTTCTATGTTATGAGGCTCTTCACCCAAGAGTACACAGATGGTGTTCTCCAATGCCCAAACGCTATTGTTGATGGTAATAAGTTGCGCCTGTGCGTTGTACACGAGTGCTTCGATTTGTTTGGTTGCTACTTCGGTAGTAGAACCTGCATTTTTGAGTTGTTTGGTAGTTTCTAAACTCTTTTGGCGGAAATCAATCGTTTGTTCGAGTACCTTTTTCTGTTCGTCGAGCATCAACAGTTGGTAATAAGCCGTTGCTAAGGTAGCTACCACTTCGGACTGTACTGCTTTTTGAGCTTCCAAAGTTGCTAAATAAGAGGCATAGGAAGCGCGTTTTTGAGCGGATAGCTTGCCCCATATGTCGGCTTCCCACGAAGCACTACCCGTGATATCGAATAGATTGTTGTAAGTACGGTCGGGAGCACCACCTCCAGCATTTAATGATGAGATGCTACGAGTATAGTTAGCTCCCACCGAGAGGGTAGGAATAAAAGATGCCTTACTTTGTTTGAGGTAGGCTTGTGCTGAAATCACACTTTGCATCGCTACACGCACATCGAGGTTATTGGAAAGTGCCTTGCTGATGTGTTGTTGCAAAAGCGGGTCGGTGAAGATATTGCGCCACGAAAGGGTTGCATCGCTTTGGGCATCGGTAGCGGGGCTTTCGGTACGGAAGAGTTTTTCGTCTATGGCTTGTGGACGCTCATAGGTTTTGCGTCCTGCACAAGCGGTAAGGGTAAGGGCTACGGTTACTATAGCCAGTGATTTATAAATGATTCTGTTCATACAGTAATGTTCAATTGACAATTAATGTTTAACGTAGACTTTGCCAAAGGTCGTAACACGACAAGCAAATCGTAGCACGACAAGCACTAAAATTTTAGCAAGGTTTACGATGCAAAGGCAACTTTTCAGTCTTCACTAAAATATCGGTTGTATTTTCTTAACAAGGCTATCCATTGAGATAGGTTGAGGTTTGATAACCGTACCCGTACGCACTTTGTTAAGTCCTTGTGCGAGAATGACATCACCGTTTTTAAGTCCGCTTTCTACCACAGCATAGTTATCGGCACGGCTTTTAAGAGTGATGATAGCTTGTTTGAGGGTGTCGTTCTCTACTTTGTACACAAATACCTTTCCTTGTTGCTCAAAGGTAGCAACTTCGGGGATTACAAGTGAGTTACTAAAATGTTGTGGTATCTTGATAATCCCACTATTTCCATTGGTAAGCAACTTGTTAGGGTTAGGGAAGGTAGCGCGAAATTGTATGCTACCGGTAGTAGGGTCTATTTGTCCGGTTACGGCTTGTATTTTGCCTTTCTCGGCATATTCTTGTCCGTTAGCTAACACCAAAGAAGCCTCAGGTAAGTTTTTGAGTTTCTCGGCAGTGGTTTTGCCTTGGGTATTGTCTAAGAAGTCGAGGTATTCTTTTTCGTTCATTGAAAAATAGGCATACACCTCTTTCACGTCGGATACGGTAGTGAGCACAGTGTTATTGGCAGTTACCAAAGCACCTTCGCGGTAGTTAATTGCACCTACCACGCCGTTTACTGGTGCTTTTACTACGGCAAAACCAATGTTGCTGGCTACCTCGTTATAAGTAGCTTGGGCGCGTTGTAAGTTGGCTTTGGCTGTGGCGAGTTGGATAGGGCTTACAATGTTTTTCTGTACCAAAGGCACGAGTTTATCTACCTCTACCTTAGCGACCTCTACGGCTGCTTTGGCTGAAGCAGCTGACTGGTTAAGGGTTTGAGTTTCTAACTTGAAGAGCGGTTGCCCTTGGGTAACCACCTGACCTTCGTCTACCAATACTTTGGTAATATAGCCTGATATTTTGGCTTGTACGGCGCTGTTCACTACGCCTTCGATATTCACAGGGTAAGAAAGGTTAGACACGGTATTTTGTTCGCCTACGATAATCACAGGGTAAGGCACAGCACCTTGTGGTCGCTGTTGCTGTTGGTTTCCATTATTACAAGCTACCATTGCGGTAGCGGTTGCTACTAAAAAGATTTTATTCATAATGTTTGTTATTTTAGATGTTAGAGGTTTTAGTTATCAAACAGGTCGGATAGGTCTGAGAGATAATTTTATTAAAAATAATACACTAAAAAGGAAGCGTTTGCAAAAAAACACTTCCTTGTTTTCATGGCGTTGTGAGGTCTGCTTTTACAGTGCAAAAGTACACTAAAAAATTTTATAGACAAGTGCCGTGAGGCGTTAATCTTTTGTTAAAGTTAGGCTTCAATGGTTAATGGTTAGTGATTAATGGTCAATATGGTTTATCTGGTCGTATTCCACATTTGTTACGCCTTTAAGATTAGAAAAATAGGCTTTTGCCTGACGAATATCTTTATCTTGGGGTACTTTGATAGCTATTCCTTTGATAATTCTGTATTCATAAAGCATCTCTGCGCCATATTTTTGTACTTCTTTTTTCAAATGAGCCAATGTTTTTTGATTTTGATAGCTAATAATAAGATTATGCGTAATATTTTTAAGCATTTCTTCTTCAGAAGAAGAAGATTGCGCTACTTTTTGTGTGGTGCGACAGGAGAGCGTAAGCAGGCTCAATCCTACGAGAATTATCTTTTTCATAAGAAATAACAATTTTAAAATCTTCTACAAAATAAAGATTACGATTTATGTATTATAACTTTCGTGAACTTCCGTTAATAGGTTATGTTTAAGTAACTAATACCTTTGATAATCAGCGCTTAGATATAGGAAGCTTATACGAAGCTTATACGAATCTTGGAAGATTGGTATAGAAAAGACGAATGTGTGCTCTACTAAAAGCATAGGTGAAACGAAACTAAAACGAAACTCAGGTAGTGAACTATGCAAAGCAGACAAGACTGTATATGGTTTTTAAAGAGGTGGCTCAGCGGTAAATGGCAGTATAGAAAGGGCAAAGATAACGATTATAAATTAATTCTACAAATAATTTTGACCTTCTTTATTTGTTATTTGATAAAATATTGTACTTTTGCCGCGCAATTTAAACAAGTGTTTTTTATAGAATGAAAAAAGTAATTTTATCAGCATTGTTTCTAACAACAATGGCAGTGGAAGCTCAGCAATCGTATGTAGGGCTTCGAGAAAGCAATTATTCGGGTATTTTTCCTGTAACTTCTAATCCTGCGAATATGATTAGCAGTAAGCGTTCTTGGGACGCTAATATTGCTACAGTGAACTTTGGTTTTGGCAACAACGCTATTAAACTCACGCCTAATATCACTGATAGCTTTAACGAGTACACACGCGTTGATACCCAGAATGCTATTTTTGGTTATAACAATATCAAAGCGAAGATAAACGTTGATGTGTTAGGACCATCGGCTTTTGTGAAGATAAACGACCAGCATACAGTAGGGATTTTCTCTCGTGTGCGCCTTCTGGGCAATGTACGTAACATAGATGCAAAAATGTTACAATCATTTGTTAGTGATTTAGATAAATTGGAACTCAAAACCCCTTACCAAGTGAACCTTAACGACCAAGAGATAGTGGTAAATGCTTTTTCGGAAGTAGGTTTCTCGTGGTCAGGTGAAGTGTATTTTGACGGTACTAACACAGTGAAAGTAGGAGCAAGTGCTAAATTAGTACAAGGCTCTGGTAATGTTTACGTAGGTTTTAAAGACTTTGAAGGTTCGGCTACACTAACGCCTGACACTGATAAGGACAAAGTAAACTTGAATATCCAATCGGCTAACGGAACTTTGGAAGTGCTTAACGGTGGAATGGACTTGGTTGATTTCGACAATGTAAAGGTAAACAAGTTGTATTTTAGTTCAGAAGCTACTACTTTGGCTTTCGATTTAGGAGCTACGTATGAGTTTCGCAAGGACGGTTGTCCTCGTTGCCACAACAATCCTCACGATTTGCGTGTAGGGATTTCGCTAATGGATCTCGGGCGTTTACAATACACTGCCAATAAGAACTCTTACCGCTACAAAATGCCTGCAACACAAAGTACGACTTTAAGTCTAGACGACCTATCAGAAGAGAATTTAAAGAATCACTTTGATGGAACAAAGGCTACAGGCTCTAAATTGAGGTCATCACTACCTTCTACTTTTAACCTCAGCGCCGATTATCGCGTAGTTGATGCGTTCTACTTGAACTTATCAGGACAAGTGAATATAGCTTCTACAAAGGACAAAGAGCTTTACAACGCTACTTATGCCAATGAGCTTTCACTCACTCCTCACTACGATACTAATAGTTTTGGGGCTTATTTGCCTATTTCATACAACCAAGTATCAAAAGCTAATGTGGGAATTGCCTTGCGCTTAGGTCCGTTAGTATTAGGGTCAAGCACTATTTTAGGCAATGTGCTTACCCGCTCAGCTAAAGAGTTTAACTTCTTCTTTGGGCTTCGTTTCGGTCACCAATCTTACCCCGTAGACCTTTAATTATTAATTTAATTTTACAACTTCATAATGGAAAAGGCTGTTCAGCAAATGCTGAACAGCCTTTTATCTTTAATTATTAAGCATTAACTATTAAAATTCAAAACTTCCTACTTCAATCACCTCCTTGGCATTACTGAGGCGTACAGTGGTTTCTTGTTGTTTTTGCTGAGGCGTACCATAGTGAGTATAGAAAGTAATACGCAAGTTCACAGGCATCAGTTGCTTTTGTGAGCGAGTGCCAAAGTAATCCACTTGCACTTTGTACTTGCCTTTTTCGGCTTTCTTGAGCATAAATTCTTCAGGTCCGTAGCCTTGAGTAACATCACGCGAGATTTTACCACCAAGGTAAGTAAGAGTGTTTTGGTAGTAACACTTCTCATCTTTGGGGTCGGTTACCCATAAGTCCATATCGCAGCTATCAGTATCCCAACTGAGCACTACTCGCACATCTACGGGTTCTTTTTTGAGCAAACGCTTGTCGATATAACTCACGTCTATACCCTTGTGGCGTGCGACGAGGCTATTGATATCGTTCATTGTTACGATTTGTACATCACCAAAACGACTGCTCCACTCGCTTGTAACTACTTTATAAAGGTTTTTCACGGCTTCGTTATAGGCACCATCGTCGGCAAGTGCTAAGCCCAAATCACGAAAAGACTGTGGTTCTTCTTCACGCAGAGTTACCACCTTACGGAATACCCATACCGCTTCTTTCTTAGCATTGTAGTTACTGAGTTTGTAGCCTAACATACGCAACAACTGAGGGTCGTCTAAACCGAGCTCTGCCAAATTAGATACTACCAAGATAGCTTGCTCACGATTACCTTTCTTAAAGAAATAGTCGGCTACATCTACATAAAAGGAAGGTGTGTTACCGTATTCTTTTTTGAGTTTGTAATAGGTTTCTACCGCTTTAGCTTCCTCAGTGTACTCCATTACCTTTAAATAAGGGGTATCGGGGTTATAGGCGTTGAGCTCTATTTTTGAAGCAGGTACAGGAACAGGACTTGCTGGTTTGCGTGATAAAGAAACATCTTTTTTAACAGTAGCGTTACCACTAGGAGAATCAGCAACTCTACTACTTATAGCTCCCGCCATAGCTGCTTTTCTTTGTGGAGAATAACCTACTACAACTACTTCATTTAATTCTGCACTTTCATCAGCTTCTATAGCGGCAACCTCCTCACTTCTAACTTCTTGTGCTACCCCAGAAGCCACCCCTCTTATTCTTACAGGAGTATCATTAGAGTTATTAACATTTTTCTTAGGTTCAGTGCCTTTCACAGGATATTCGGTATGCCACCATTTACTTTGCTTTTCCGATTGCTCTACGACTCTATCCAAAATACGCTTAGCAGTATCCTCTTTTTGCTTTTGCTCATTTGCTAAGCGTTTGGAGTACTCCTGCTGTAATTCGGTAGGTGGCATAATGCGGTAACGTACATAATCTTCTACGGTTTCTAATACTATCAGCGAATTACCTTCGGTTACAATGCCGTACTCACGTCCTACCGCATCTATTTGTTTTTGTTCAACACCTTCTCGTTGCAGTTGTGCAATTTGCTTCTCTGCCCATATACGGCGCAAAAGATTGAACTCACTTTCAGAAGCATCGGGGTTTGCTACAAATTTTACTTCTTTTTGCACCATTACCTTTTTAGGGTAACCAAAACTAAGTACTAAGGTTGCTTCCTCGCTTTGCAATTCACCTGCAAGGGTGAAATTACCTTTGCTAATAGTAGCTCCTTTCTGTGGGAAGATTTTGGTTACTTTACCATTTTTCACTTCTATATCTAGCAGTTGGAAAGGTATAGTGCGTGCTACGTTTAGTGCTTGCTCGGTAGTGAGGGTGGTCAAATCTATAAAGCTACCACCCGTAGCATTAGCAAGGTATTGCATTTCTGGAGTATTAGCAACCTCCGAAGCATTCACCACACTCACCGGTATTTTGGCTTGTTTCACTATTTCGTTTACAGAAAATTCTTTACTGCCAAAGTTGAAAATACCGTCGCTAAAAAGTAATATTTCATCTGTTTTGAGGTTGAAATCAATAGCATTACCATCGGTAGCTCCATCGTATTGCAAACTTTCTAAATGCGATTTCAGTGCTTGCCAATTGCCGTTTTTCACCTCAAAAGTAAGCGGTTTAGCAGAACGAATATTAAAAGTACTAAGTACTACCTTAGTGTCTTTGAGTTCCTTAAAATAAGCATCTAAGAAAGCAAACTCTTTTGCTCTGTCGCGTTGGATTGCTGAGTGCGATGCGTCCCATAAGAGTCCTATTTCCTTAGGAATGGGGCTACTTTTAGCTTTGGTATCGCTCAAAGCTATATTGCCATAAAAATAGCTTTTACTGCCTTGGGTAGCGCTAATGGTTTGTGGTTTCTCAATTTTCGGGAAAGTAAGTGCAATGTTTTGGTTGAGCGTGAAGTTTTGCTTGCTTACCTCACTGATATAGCTATTGCGCGCTTGTTTGAAGTCTAATTGCAGACTGTTCTGAATATCTGCCTTTACAAAGCGTGATACTACCTCAGTACGCACCTTGAAGTTTTTAAGGGTTACGTTAGCCGTGATAGGCAAGAAGTAGTAATCTTGTCCGCCTCGTTCGTGTAGTTCTTGTTCAAAGGCAATGAGTACACGGCGAGTACCTTTGGCAGGCATAGGGTATACACGCGCTTTAAAATTGTTGCCCTCAGTTTTTTCTAATAAACCTGGGTCTACACCCCTGCGCACTATGTCCTCAAAGGCTTTGCGCCCTAAGGCTTTGTCTACTACCACACCTTCACGCAGTTTGCCATTGATATCTAAGGCAAAACGCGACACCTGCTGTCCGTCGGCAAGCGGGAATTGAAACTCACCTTCCATTACGCGGGTGTTGGGGTTGTAGAAGGTCATTTCCATAGTAGTAACAGCCGTTTGTCCTACCACTAATATATCTACTGAAAGGTCTTGCAATACCATCGGGTTGGCATTGCGCTCATTCACTACCTTCACCTCTGGCACTACCGATTTCTGTGCGGTTAGCAGTAAGGGAAGTAGTAAAGCTGTTGCTGATAAAAAATGCTTGATTCTCATTACTAAACAATGGTTTTGATGAAACTACTGTCTGTAAATCAAAGAGCATACCAAAATCACTAATCTACTAATTTTCACACTTGCTCATTACCTGAAAAACGTCAAAGTCCCATTCTCTCTAAATGCCCCAAACGGTATTTCAAAACCTTCTATTTTCTTGCCATTGAGCTGTACGTACTCTACTAAATTGTTATCCGAATTGCGTGCCACACTCTTTATTAAAAACTTCTTGCCCTCAGGCAGTTGTAAGCTCACCGTTTTAAACAGTGGGTTACCGAGTATGTAGTTATCACTGGCAGGGGTAACAGGGTAAAAGCCTAAGGCTGAAAATACATACCAAGCCGAGGTCTGTCCGTTATCCTCATCACCGCAATAACCGTCGGGCGTAGGGGTATAGAGTTTCTCCATCACTTCCCGTAGTTTAGCTTGTGCTTTTTGGGGTTTACCAGCGTAGTTATATAGATAGATAAGGTGCTGTATGGGCTGATTGCCGTGCGCATAGTTCCCCATATTTATGAGTTGCATCTCGCGTATTTCGTGTATGGTAAAACCGTAGTACGAATCGTCAAACAGCGGTGGCATCTCAAACACTTCATCTATCTTATTTTCAAAAGCCTCTTTGCCTCCCATTAGCTGTATAAGTCCTTCAATATCCTGAAATACCGACCACGTGTAGTGCAAACTGTTTCCTTCGGTAAACGCATCGCCCCATTTCAGCGGATTAAATGGCGACTGGAACTTGCCGTCTTTATTCTTGCCTCGCATCCACTTAGTTTCGGGGTCAAATACATTCTTGTAGCGTTTCGATTGTTCGTAATACTGTTTAGCAACCTGCGCCTTACCCATCTTTTCTGCCATACGAGCAATGCAATAATCGGCGTAAGCGTACTCCAATGTGCGGGCTACATTCTCATTAATCTTCACATCATAAGGCACATAACCCAAACTATTGTAGTAATTCACCCCCTCACGCCCTACCGATTTCACCGGTCTGCCATCGTTTTGGGTAGCGTTCTTCTGCATCGCTTCTAAAAGAATTTCAGCATCAGCCTCGTCTATATTCCCTTTCAGGTAAGCATCAGCAATGATAGAAGCCGAGTTCGACCCTATCATACAATCCCTATGACCTGGACTTGCCCATTCGGGTAACCAGCCCGATTCTTTATAAGCGTTCACCAATCCCTTCATCATCTGTTGATTCATCTCAGGATACAACAGGTTGAAAAGCGGAAATACTGCCCGGAAAGTGTCCCAAAAACCGTTGTCAGTGAACATATACCCCTTTTCCACCTTGCCGTTATACGGACTGTAATGCACCATTTCACCATCTTTATTGTATTCGTAGAAAGTGCGTGGGAAGAGCAGTGTGCGGTACAAACAGGAGTAGAAAGCGCGCAAATGGTCTATATTCTCATCTTCCACTTGTATCTTGCCGAGTTCATTCTCCCAAAGGGTAAGTGCTTTTTGTTTCGTCTGTTCAAAAGTGTCATTACCCAGTTCCGTTTGCAAGTTCAATAGGGCTTGCTCAGGCGAAATAAACGACGAGGCTACTCTTACGGTTACCTGTTCACCTTTTTTCGTGCGGAAACCTATCACTGCCCCTGTGTGTTCGCCCTTGCTTTCAGCATTTTTTGTCAGCTTAAAGTCATCGCTCCACGTCTGTACACTCTCAAAATCCTTGTCGAAAGTAAGCACAAAGTAATTGTGAAAATTCTCAGGTACTCCCCCACTGTTGTTGCGGGTATAGCCTATAATTTTGCGTTCTTTGGGCAACACTTGCACCATCGAGCCTTTAAAATAAGCATCTAAAACCAAATAAGCCTTATCGCTCTCAGGAAAGGTAATGCGGAACTGTGCTGCTCTACTGGTAGGCGTAATTTCCACCGATGTATCATAATCGGCTAAATACACCTTGTAGTAGTGAGGCTGAGCCGTTTCTGCCTTATGAGAGAACCACGAAGCGCGTTCTTCTTCTTTAATTTTCAAGTCACCCACTACCGGCATCAGTGCAAAAGCCCCATAGTCATTAATCCACGGACTCGGTTGGTGGGTTTGCTTAAAGCCCACAAGCTTATCAGCGTGATATTGATATGCCCAGCCGTCGCCCATTTTGCCCGTTTGAGGTGTCCAGAAGTGCATACCCCAAGGCACCGCAATAGCAGGGTAAGTATTCCCGTTGGATAAACTAAACTTCGAGTCCGTACCCATCAGTGGGTTTACATACTCAGTGTAAGAGGTTTCGGGCACTGCCGAAGTAGTATCCTGTTTAGTTTCTTCTTTTGAAGTGTTTGCCTGCTTGTTACAAGCCATCATCAAACACAAAAACACAAAGTATAATATCTTTTTCATCTTAATAATTACAATTTTCATTCAATTAGATATTATTTTATAATACGAGTCAAGGATTAAAAATTAATAATATCTGGTCTATAATGAGTTATGATAACCGTTATACATCTCCTCTTTCCCTTCACTTTACCCGTCAACACACTCCCCTTTTCCTTCATACTTCCCCCTAGTGTCTATGACCTAAGACCTATTGCCTCTTCCTCTTTCTTTCGCCTCGAAACCCTGTTTTTACCATTTTTAGCGTTGTTGTATTACAGTATGAATCAACAACTTATATACCCTTCCTATACCAATCGTCCAAGATTCGTATAAGCTTCCTATAAGCTCCCTATAAGCTAACCCCACCCTCCTAATAGCCTTTTCTCACCAAAATCCCTCTCAACTCCCTTCCGTTCTTCTCCGTTTCCTTCCGATAACTCAAATGTGTCACTTTTAGGGGTATACAATTTGCCAAAAATTCTGCCCGTGTGGCTCACACTGCCTGTGCGGCTCGCACCTCATTTGCTAATTTTAGAACTCTTATTGCATTCTCTTAAACCTATTGTGCGTCCACAGGTAAAACTCTGGTTTGTCGTAAATCTGCCTATTGATACGTTCAAAAAACATATCTGTAATCTGAAAATCCACGTATTCAGTGGGATTTTCAGCCAATACTTCAAAGGTCGTTTGGTAATAACCGCGCTTTACCTTTTCTATTTTAGCAAATACAATCACAGTATTGAGTGCCTTTCCCAAGCGTTCCGCCCCTGTAAATACAGGCACATTAAGCCCTAAAAACGGACGTCGATAGTTCTTCTTGTTATTAGGAATCTGGTCAGAGGCAAAACCATAGCAATACACCCCGTGCGCATCTTTGTGTTTTTTCATCTCTCTATGCGCTGTATAGCGAGGCAAAAGGTAACTGTGGTGTTTCATTCGTATTTTTTGTAACAATCTGTCAAAATACTTATTGCTCAGCGGAGTATAAAGTGCATACGACCTGTGTTCAAGGAAATAAGCCAAAGAAAGTAACCATTCATAACTCGCATAATGACTGCACATAATGAGGATATTACGCTCCTCTTCTTCATACTTTTTGAGCACTTCAAGATTAGGAAACACCATACGCTTCTTCATCTCTTTTTCACTCATTCCGTATGATTTCACCATTTCTAATAAAGTATCACAAAAGTGATGGTAAAATTTGCGTTCTATCGTTCTAAGTTCCGCTTCTGTTTTAAAAGGGAAAGCCGTATGGAGGTTCTTGCGTACCACTTTTACCCTGTATTTCAATAGAGTATAAAGTATAAAGTAAAAGAAATCCGATACTCTGTAAAGAAGCCAAAAAGGCAATCGCGAAATCCCCCAAACAATAGGATAAGCAATAATATAAATTAATAAATTCATTCTGTCCCTAATTTTGTGGCAAAGTTAATAATTTAATATTATCCAAAAAAGTAAATCTGTGATTTTTGTATTTTCCCAAGGAAGGAAGTTCGTGGCAAACTTCACCAAAGTTTTAAATTGTTTGTCGTGCTACGATTCGCCCTTCGTACTACGATTCGCCTGTCGTACTACGACCTCCGGCAAAGCTAATTACCCTAATAATAAGTTCTTTTCAGTACGTGTAGGGGCTAATAGCAATTAGCCCTTACATTATTACCAATTAAAAAAGCGCAATACCACAAAGGATATTGCGCTTTTTTAGTTTATAAAGAAAATTTACTTTCTTTTATAGATATAAACAGTAGTTTCTGTAACACTACTACTTTTGTTGAAATCTTCAAAAGTAAGAGTAAGTTTGTTGTTGGCTATAGAAAAAGTGGCTTCATCAGCTTCTCCTATTCTATCTCCTTTTTCTGTTAAAACAATCTGTTTTCCAGTAATAGTGTAAGTACCCTCCTCCTGATTTTCTTTACATTGATTGTTTGTAGGATTGATGTCATAAGAAACTAAAGAATATTTGTTGTCAGCAGTGAAAGTATAAGTGTTTTTCTTCTCACATTCATCAAGAACTTTCACAACACCATTTCCTGTTTCACTTTCAATAATCCAACTTCCTACTAAGCTATTGTTTATTTGATTATTTGTTTTATCGTCCGATTTTCCACACGATGCTACAAAAATTGCTACGGCTACTAAAGCCATTTTAAAAAGTTTTTTCATTTGCTATATTGTTTATTAATTAAACAGTGCAAAAGTACGAATTTACATCTCTTCTTCTGTTAAATTATCGTTAAATTTTACTTAACATTCCTTTTTTTAGCAATTACAAATTAGACACTTTTTACCTTTTACCTATTACCTTTTACCTAAAAAACGGCTTTGGCACGAAATTCGCTACACATAGTTCATAAAATACTATACACTTATGAAAAAGTTTTTATTACTTTGCTTAGGGGTTTTAACCTCAGTAAGCTGGGCACAAGAAGTAGGCTCGGCAGGTCGTTTGTTGCAAAACGAATACCGTCAAAACAAACAAGCGCGCGCTGTCATTGGGCGGGGGGGTATCTCAGTAAATATCGATTGGGAATACGACTATAACGGCGGTTATGCCGAAGTCTTTATCCGCATTCCTGAACGCGACCGCTTTACAGTGAGTATAGGCGACCAAGAAATCACCAGTACTACCGGTATGTACCGCTTCTTCGACGTAACAGCTAATCCTCAACCACTCAGCATTTGGCAAGGACGTACGCTCATTTATCGAGTAACTATCAATCCCCGTAACAACACCCGTATGATAATGGACTTCTTTTCACGCGAAGGACTCTATTTGTTAGACGAAATTAGCTTGAACAACAATCAGCCCTCCTATCACGGTCGTCAATGGAATGATGTGTGGAATCGCTCATACGGTGGAGGCTATGGAGGTGCTCCTATGATGCGCCAAGGTGATTTTAACAACTTCTTTAAGATGTACAAGGACGAAACTTTCGATAAAGATAAGCTGGCTTTCTTCCGTGCCCAAAAGAATATCGTATCGTTTACCACTGAGCAAATAGGTGAACTGATGGAAGAACTTTCTTTTGACGACAATAAACTCATCATCGCACAAGAAGCCTATCCTAATGTAGTCGACCCTCAAAACTATTACCAGTTGCAAGCCAAATTCACTTTCCCATCTGGTAAAAAGAAACTATCAGAGTTCCTACAATCAGTGCGCAGATAACAAACGTTATAGTAGTATAACAAAAAACTATCACCGTGAGGTTTTGTATTTTTAATAAAGTTTGTATCTTTGCCTCAAATTTAATTACAATATAAAAACATATTAGTATGGCATTAGAAATAACAGATGGAAATTTTGAAGACTTGGTACTTAAAAGTACCCAGCCTGTATTAGTAGACTTTTGGGCAGTGTGGTGTGGACCTTGCCGTATGCTTGCTCCCGTTATAGAAGAAATATCTAAAGAATACGAAGGTAGAGTAGTAGTAGGCAAAGTAGATGTGGATAACAACCAAGAATTTGCTGCTAAATATGGCATTCGCAATATTCCTACCGTATTGGTATTCCAAAATGGAGAGGTAGTAGGTCGCCAAGTGGGAGTAGCTCCTAAAAAGACTTACACCGATGCATTAGACGGATTATTGTCTTAATTGCTTGTCGTGTTACAACAAAAAAGGCTATCAACAACTTATTGTAATTGTTGATAGCCTTTTTTGTATTGTCTTCTTTAAGGCTAAAGCGCTTCTCTTACTTTCTGCGCAAGCGCTTTAAACTCTTCATCGGTAAGTTTTACTTTGTGTTGGAAAGTCATTTCCTTCATCTCGCTGATAGGAATGAGGTGCACGTGTACGTGAGGCACTTCAAGACCTACAACTGCTACGCCTATACGCTCGCAAGGTACTACCTTTTCAAGAGCTTTGGCTACACGTTTTGAGAAAGCCATCAAGCGCAAGTAATGGTCGTCATCCATATCAAAAATATAGCTGATTTCCTGTTTAGGCACACAGAGGGTATGCCCTTTGGCATTAGGGTTGATATCGAAAAAAGCGATAAACTCATCGTCTTCCGCTACTTTGTAGCAAGGAATTTCCCCATTGATAATTTTTGTAAAAATACTCATTTTTTTTATTTATTAGTTCAGGTTTTAGGACTTAGCCAATCTTTAAGTATAAACCAATAATCATAAGGGCAAGAGTAATAAATAATTCCACCACCCATTTTATGATATCTAATTTAGCCTGCGCTAAATCTTGCTTTGTTGCAAGTTTATCTTCTGATTGGGGTAAAATCATATTTTAGTAATAAAAAACTATATTTAGTCATATGTTCTTACCTCTTATCTATCTTGAGATTTCTAAAATCTCCAATTTAAGAGTGCCATTAGGTACCTTAATCTCAGCTATTTCACCTACTGATTTGCCCAAGAGCCCTTTGCCAATAGGAGAACTTACCGATATTTTCCCTGCTTTTAGGTCGGCTTCACTTTCTGCTACAAGGGTATAAGTAATCTGCATCTTGTTAGCCAGATTTTTCAACTTTACGGTAGAGAGCACAAGCACTTTGCTCACATCAAGCTGTGATTCATCGATAATGCGAGCATTAGCTACCAATTCTTCGAGTTTGGCAATCTTCATTTCCAATAAACCTTGTGCTTCTTTAGCAGCGTCGTACTCAGCGTTTTCTGAAAGGTCTCCTTTGTCACGTGCCTCAGCAATAGCTTGAGAAGCACGAGGGCGCTCCACATCTTTCAGCTGATTGAGCTCATCACGAAGCTTTTTCAGCCCTTCAGCAGTGTAATATGATACTTTCTTCATAATATCTTTTAATGTTGTTATGTTTATATAAAAATAAAAAATCCTCAAATAGTCTCTCTGAGGATTTCTGCGGGCAAAGGTAATACTTTTTTTTAAACTGACAAACTTTTTATAACAAAGTAGTACGCTTTTCTTCTTTTGGCATCAAATATAAAATCACCAATATCAATTAACATAGGTTTTGTATAAGCTACCTCTTATCTAAAAATACCTTTACCCAAAAATAACAAATCTTGGCACACTTTTGGTATCAATTCAGTGAGGATTTTGAAAAAAATAACTATATATTTGTTGCATTTCAATATTTTTAATAACTTTGTCCCCTTGCTAAATCTAAGTTAAAAAACACTCAACAATAATATGACACTTAAAAAATATACATTGGGAACTCTTTTTTGTTTTTTAATCGGTAGTTTATCCGTTGAAGCACAGAGCTCGTTCTCCAAAGATACCATCAATCAAACTATTGCTAACAACAAACGCGAAGCTCTTCGCAAACTAAACGACAACCCTAAAGCAAGAAAATACGATGAAAAATGGCTAAAAGAACTCTCTAATTCCGATTTATTCGAGCAAATGAGTGAAGATATTGCTACTACCCCCACCGATGTAACCTACGACGAACTTCCCACTGAAGTCCTCAAAAAACGATTAGAGAAACTTAACCAGAAAACTCCTTTCAATGTAGAGTATAATCCTATCTTGGAACAGGTAATCAAGTCGTTTCTCAAAAATCGCCGTTCTTCTTTAGAGCGCCTAATGACTCTTAGTGATTATTATTTCCCGATGTTTGAACAAGAGATGAGTAATCAAAAGATTCCTTTAGAGATGAAGTATTTAGCCATTATTGAGTCGGCTCTAAACCCTAAGGCTCGTTCGCGTGCAGGAGCTACAGGCTTATGGCAGTTTATGTACAGTACAGGTAAAGGTTATGGCTTAGAAGTAAATAACTATGTTGATGAGCGTAGCGACCCCATTCGCTCTACCAAAGCAGCTGCAAAATACCTAAATGAACTCTATAAAATATTTGGCGACTGGGATTTAACACTCGCCGCCTACAATTCAGGACCCGGTAATGTAACCAAAGCCATTCGCCGTTCCAATGGCAAGACTAACTATTGGAATCTGCGTCCTTATCTCCCCAGAGAAACCGCTGGATATGTACCGGCTTTCTTGGCAACCCTCTATATTTTTGAATATGCCAAAGAACACGGCTTCAAACCTCAAAAGCGCGCTAATCACGTTTTTGAAACCGATACTGTCCGCGTAAAGCAAGCTATATCTTTTAAAGATATTTCCGATATTACAGGTATGGACGTAAAAGATATTCAATTTTTTAACCCTTCCTATCAATTAGATGTTGTCCCTTATGTTGAAGGTCGTAACTACGCCGTGCGCTTGCCTATTTCTGAGATAGGTAAGTTTGTAGCCAACGAAGAGGCTATCTATGCTTATCTTAATGAAGAGAAAGCAAACCGTGAGCAACCTCTCCCTCAAGTAGTAAAAGGCGACCAATATGCAGGAGGCAGATCTTCTAAGAAAACAATATACACAGTAAAGAAAGGAGATAATTTAGGAAAGATTGCTACACGGCACGGTGTAACGGTTTCTAATCTCAAACGCTGGAATCGTATCAAGGGCAGTAATATTCGTGTAGGACAAAGGCTCTCTATCTATAGGTAACGGCTAACAAGCACAAAACATACACATAATGAGGAGAACTACCTTATTAAAGCTCATCGGAATTTTTTCGGCTGTACGAGGTTATAATATAATGATAGTATGCCTCGCCCAATATTTAGCTGCTATCTTTGTGCTTTCGCATAAACCTTGGCGTGAGGTAATTTTTGACGATTCTTTACTGATGCTTGTCATTGCAGGAGCTTTGGCTATCGCAGGAGGCTATATTATCAATGGTTTTTACGACAAAGAAAAAGACCTTATCAATAAGCCTACCAAAACAATGATAGACCATCTGGTAAGTCAAAATACTAAACTCACTCTTTACTTTTTACTTAACTTCCTTTCAGTAATTGTAGCCAGTTATGTATCGTTCAGAGCAGTAATTTTCTTCTCTGGATATATTTTCACAATGTGGCTCTATTCTCACCGTATCAAGAAGTTATTATTTTTTGGCAACCTCACTTCGGCAATATTAGCTATTATACCCTTCTTTGCCATCTTTGTATATTACCGCAACTTCGAGGCGATAATTTTCGTACACGCCCTACTCATCTTTCTGCTTATCCTTATCAAGGAGTTTATTAAAGATTTACAAAATATCAAAGGAGATTTGGCTCATAACTACGCTACTATACCCGTAGTATATGGAGAGTCCTTCTCCAAAAAGCTCATTACCCTAAGCGTCGTGTTGTGTGCCTTACCTATTTACGTATTGCTCAATTACTTTTCCATAGGGAATTTAACCTATTTTCTATGGTTTATGCTTATATATTTATGTATTTTTGTATGTCTTCTTTGGCGAAGTAAAGACCAAAAACATTATGCATTGCTCCACAATATGCTTAAATTGATATTAGTAGCAGGCATATTCAGCGTAGCACTTACTGTAAAATAATCTCAACTCAATGTAACGATTTATTAATATTCAAACACTTTTACGGTTACAGTACTTTACCAAAGTTTAGCCCTTTGGATATTACCTCTCTTACATCAAACTCTCGCTAAATAACAAAAAGAGCTGTCTTAATAAGACAGCTCTTTCCGCATTTATTATTTGAAAAAGGAGAGTTTACTTTTTAGCGGTAACTACTTTCAGCATATCACAAGCTTTCTTCTCACCGTTATCGCAAGCTTGTTCAAACCAATCGGCAGCCCTACTATCCGATTGTTCTATGCCTTCACCGTGATAATAGCAGTGTCCTAAACGAAATTGCGCAGGAGCATAATCCTTACGTGCAGATAATTTGTAGTAATTAGCGGCTTTCTCATACGAACGGTCTATACCATTCCCATTGTAATAACAGTTAGCTAAGTTGTATTGTCCTTGAGCGTAATCACGTTGTGCCGACTTTTGGAAGTTAGCCAATGCCTGACCAAAGTTCTGCTTCTCAAAATAATAAGAGCCTAACTCATTAAGTGCTTCCACATTGTTTTGTTCAGCTGCTTTAGCAAGCCAATGTATCCCTTTGGTTTCATTGAGGTGTTTCATAGGTGTTTTCGGAGCGTTTTGTGCTACGGCAGATCGTGTACTTGCTCTCACAGCATATTGCTGTTTAGCAGAAGAAATGCTCTTGCCTCCTCTTTGTCTGCGAAGTAACTCAGCACGTGCTTCGGCTTCAGGACTATTAGGCTCTATATTGTGTGATGAGGTAACAGCAACAGTAGGCGTAGCGGTAGCAGCTGGCTTTTTAGGGGTTGGCTTAGGAGCGGGAGTTGCCGGTTGTGGCTTCACATCGGGTACCATTGTCATATAGTATTTTCCTAGGCTGAATTGAGTAGAAGCATCACCTTTCTTAGCCACTCTCTCTGCCCAATAAACTGCTTTCTCATCGTTCTTATCTGGATTCTTTACTTCAAAATAATACTCCATCAAACGTTTTTGTGCAGTGGTATTATCTTGTTGTTTGGCTAATTTTTCATAGAGTGGAAAGGCTTTATCATTTTGTTTACTTGTCCCTTTAGCATAGAAATAACCATCAGCTACTGCCAATATCACTTCCGGACTCTCTTTTGGGTCATTCTTTTCAACTATTTTATTAAGCCAATCAAAAGCGTATTTATTAGAAAGCCCAGCAGCTTTTACTGCCCACTTGCTGGCTTCTCTCATCGATTTCTTCACTCCTTTACCTTCGGCATAGCATTGTGAAAGATTGTATAACACATCGGCATACGCATCTTCTTGTCCTTGGTAGAAGTAGTCTAACATTTCTTTTTGTGGAGTAGGTGTTTGTTTAGAAGCCTTAGTATAATATTCAAAGGCTCGTTCAAACGATTGGTTGGTGTATTTCCCATTGAAGTACAAATCACCTAATTTCTTAAGCGCTAAAAGATGATTAGCCACAGCAGCTTTCTCGAGGTAGTCAAAGCCCTTTTTAACGTCCAACTGTCCCTCTTGCAAAAGAATATTTCCTAAGTTGTATTGCGCTGTTACATCACCTGCTTCAGCAGCTTTTTGGAAGAACTCTAAGGCTTGTGCGTTTGAGGGTTGTGCTCCTATCCCCACTGCATAACATACCCCTAAGTTATTTTGCGCTTTAGGAGTAGGATTGGTATTTACTGATTTGAGTATCCAACTGAAAGCATCTTTCGGGGAAGCATTGGTGCCTATGCCATTGTAGAAGCAAAGTGCTAATTGTGCTTGTGCTGCTGCATTGCCTTTGTTAGCGGCTTGGGTATAGTAATTAATCGCTTTCTTGTAGTATTTCCCTATAAGCGGACTGTTGCCATAGAAGTAAAAGTTTCCTAATTGGTACATTGCTTCAGCATCGCCTCCTTTGGCTGCTTTTTCAAGCATTTCAATAGCTTTAGCTTCCGATTTTTCTACGCCTTTACCTTCTAAGTAAGCATCGGCAAGCATTCTTTGTGCTTCGGTATTACCTTTATTAGCCACTTGGGTTAAACGCTTTATAGCTTCTGGGTTTGATGCATTGACTTCATACGCCCAAGAAGCTAATAGCATCTCAGCTTCTGAATTGCCGTTTTTTGAAGCTTGTTCTGCCCAATATTTAGCCTTATTCACATCTTTAGTAACTCCTTCACCTGAGTGGTACGCCTTAGCAAGGTCTAACTGCACTTCAGGGTTCTCTTTCTCAGCGTGCTTCTCTATAAGTGCATAATACTTCTCTTTCGATTGCTCTACGCCTTTACCATCGCGGTAGCATAGTGCCAACTCACGTTGTGCTTCGGGGTTACCCGCATCGGCTACTTTGGTGAGCCATTCCACTCCTTTTTGTGGTGATTTTGGTACGCCTTTACCGTTAAAATAGCATTGTGCCAACTGGTATTGTGCATTTAAATCGCCTGTCTCGGCTACTTTTTCAAGCCATACTACGGCTTCCTGATAAGAGCGCCTTACGCCCTTTCCTTTAAAATAAGCATCAGCTAATTCAGTTTGTGCTTGTACATCTCCCTTCTCGGCAAGTTTGATGAGTTTTTTTACATTCGCATCTTGCCCATACGATAATGTTGCAAGAAAAATAGAGACTGCTAAAAACAAGTTTTTCATAGTATATTTGTTTATTTTTGATTACTTCCGCTTTGAGGCGACAAATATACGTAAAAAAAATAAACTAACTACACAATTATTTCTTTTTTTTCAAATTTGTGTCATTTTTAAGATTATTAAAGCCATCAAGCTCAGCTACCAACGAACCTACACGCAACGAAGCTTTTAGCTTCACAGGCACTTTATTCTTGTCGTCGGTAATCCACATCGTGATACTTTCTTCTTCCTTAAACACGCGCCCATCTTGTACTAATGGACAGAACTTTAAGGTATTAACCGTACCAAAATGTGTCTTTACTTTTTCGCGACCTAATAGTTTTAGTTTGAACTTGTATACCTCGTCATCATCAAAAATCATATCCATAGATATCTGCCCCCCTACTTTCATATTTTCGATATTAGGGTGATGACGAAGTGCATAGAACGCTGATATTACATCGTGTAAACCTGGCTGAAAGTTTATTTCGGTAATATTACCGTTTTCTACATTATTTATTTTTACCTTATTGCTGGTATGATTAAAATACATTTTGAGGTATTTAGTGTATCCTCCTTCGTAAATATTTCTTATAAAAAGTCGTGGTTTGCCATCTGTTATGCCAAAATAACTCTCATAAGTATCATCTACTTTGAAAAATATACGTGCCAAACCAGTAGTGGCACCTTTACCCACTGCGTGAAACACCTTTTCGCCGTTATACATCTCTTCATTAACTGCCATTGTAGCAATGCTGGCGTTAAATACACCATATTTTACTTTAAAACGCAACCATTCTCCTCCTTTGAAAGGTAGTTCAGCAGTTTGAGCCCCTACTATAGGGCTTACTAATAACGAAAAAAAGATAATAACAATACTTAAATGTTTCATATATTAACGTGTTAATCTGTCAATAAGACAATAAATTAATGTGCCAAAGAGCAATTAACGTGCCATTTTTCAACAGCCTTGTGACTTCTATCTCATTTTTTTATGTTACATTTGCCCGATTTTTTAGAGGTTATTCGTGTTATGATAGCGTTAATCAATAGTATTTCAATATATAACACTAATTATAAATCCCTTCGTGGATTGTCCCCTTTCGAGGGTTTGGGGGCTTCCGCGTAATCCGTGAGAGACTTTAAAAACTCTTTATCAAAGTCTCTTAGGCTTTTACAAAATCCGTGACGCAAAAACAATTGAAAAATAAAATTTTACATATCCTTTTCTTAACAAAGCAAAAACTCCGCCACCACCCTATCAAAACAGCGATAGCAGTGCTATGCTTTGTGTGGTATGCTTTCTGTCTGCCTCGTCAGCTCTTCCCACAACCTTATGCTACGGTGTTGGAAAGTAGCGAGGGTAAATTACTTGGGGCTAAGATTGCAAACGACGGACAATGGCGTTTCCCCGAAGTAGACAGTGTGCCCTACCGCTTTAAAATGTCGGTATTGCAGTTCGAAGATGCTCATTTTTATTACCATTGGGGGGTAAATCCCATATCGGTAGCCAAGGCTCTCTATCGCAATGTGAGTAGTGGTAAAGTACAGCGCGGGGGCAGTACGCTCACCCAGCAGGTGATACGTATCGCTCGTGAGCACCAACAGCGCACTTATTTCGAGAAACTTATTGAAATGATATGGGCTACCCGATTGGAGTTCCGCTATTCTAAGGAGAGTATCCTCAAACTCTACGCCTCTCACGCGCCCTTTGGTGGCAATGTTGTGGGACTCGATATGGCAGCCTGGCGTTACTTTGGTGTCGCTCCTCATCAGCTCTCGTGGGCACAATCGGCTACGCTGGCAGTCCTCCCTAATGCACCCAGCCTTATCTTTCCTGGTAAGAACCAAGAACGTCTCTTGCAGAAACGCAATACGTTGCTTTACAAACTCCTCCTTAAAAATATCATCGATAAAGAAACATACGATTTGGCACTTCTCGAACCTCTTCCTGCTGAACCTCACCCTATTCCACAACTTGCGCCTCACCTGCTTATTTTTGCTTCTAAAACTCAAGAAGGTGAGCGCATTAGCTCTACGGTGTCGTTAAACTTGCAAGAGAAGGTAAACAGCCTTGTAGCAGGGTATTACACCCACTACTCGCAATCCGAAATCTATAATATGGCAGCTTTGGTGGTAGAAGTGAAAACACGAAAAGTGCTCGCCTACGTAGGCAATACCCCTACCGATACCGACCATCAAAAAGATGTGGATATCGTGCACGCACCTCGCAGTACGGGCAGTGTGCTCAAACCTTTTCTCTATGCAGCGATGTTGCACGAGGGAGAACTCTTGCCTACCCAGTTAGTACCCGATGTTCCTACTCAAATAGGAGGCTATTCACCTCAGAATTTTAGCAATAGTTTTGAAGGTGCTGTCTCTGCCGATATGGCTTTAGCCAAATCGCTAAACATTCCATTTGTATGGCTCTTAAAGCAGTTTACTACCTATCGTTTCTACGATGTGTTACAACACTTGCAACTGAAAAACATCAACCGCCACCCCGACCATTATGGTCTTTCCATTATCCTCGGAGGTGCCGAGAGCAATCTGTGGGATTTGGCACAGGCGTATACCAATCTGGCTTCGGAAACGGAAGTCTTTGCGCGCACTCAGCACTATCGTACTAAGGAATTTCAGCACTTGCGTTATACCGATACTGCCCCCTTAGATTTCGGAAAAAACACTCGCGATCTACCTACACTCAGGGCGGGAGCGCTCTACAAGATGTTTAGTGCAATGAAGGAAGTGAACCGCCCTACCGATGATATAGCGTGGCGCTACTACGAGTCGTCGCGCAAGATAGCGTGGAAAACAGGCACCAGCTTTGGCAATAAAGATGCCTGGGCGATTGGTGCTACGCCTCAATATGTGGTGGCTGTGTGGGTAGGCAATGCCACAGGCGAAGGACGTCCCACCCTCACAGGGGCTACCTATGCCGCTCCGGTGATGTTCAGTATCTTCAACGCCCTCCCTCCTACTTCGTGGTTTTCAGAACCCTTAGACGACCTGCGCGAGGTATCCGTCTGTGCCAATTCTGGTCTCCTTGCCAAACCCGAATGCCCTAAGCAAACAGTACTTAGCAATCTCGCTCCTAAGGAAGTGGGGCAATGTCCTTATCATAAGCTCGTACACCTCGACCGTGATGAGCAGTATCAAGTAAACACCTCGTGTGAGTCTCCACAAAACATTGTAAACAAAGCGTGGTTCGTGTTACCTCCCGTAATGGAATGGTATTACAAACAGCAACACATTCACTACAAGCCGCTTCCCCCCCTACGTCCCGATTGCACACAAGGCAATCTCCAAAGGGGCTTGGATTTCGTTTACCCTAAACACCAAAGCGTACTCTACACCACTAAAACTTTTGGAGGCGAGCAACAACCCTTTACAGCAAAGGCTGCCAATCGCGAAGGCAAGGTTTTTTGGTATTTAGACGATGCTTTTCTCGGCACCACCGAAACTTTTCACGAAATGAATATCTTTGCCCCAAAAGGCAATCACACCCTGCGTATCATCAACGAAAAAGGCGAAGAAAGAGCCATTACCATCATATGCCGATAGTCCAATTTACTAATTTTTTAATTTGCTAATTTATCAATTTACCAATTTATATCCGTCTTCCCCTAATTGCCTGTTGTTCTAGAACCTTTGGCAAAGTTAAATATATTTAACCTTCCCGTCACTAATTCCCCCTTTGAAGATAACCAGCAACAGATTTTCATCACATCTCCTTCGTCATTCGTCATTCGTCCCTCGTCATTTCTTCCCCTTTTCCGTCACTACATTCCCCCTCTCCTTGGGAGAGGGACGGGGTGAGGATTCTTTTTCTTTCGCCTCAAAACCCTGTTTTTAACATTTTTTACACTGTTGTATCATATTATGAATCAACCTTTTATATACCCTTTCTATACCAATCGTCCAAGATTCGTATAAGCTTCCTATAAGCTCTCTATAAGCTAACCCCACCCTTCTTACACCCTTTTTTCATCAAAAAACCTACCTCCCCTCTTCCGAACTCCTCCGTTTTCTTTTGACAACTCAGATGTGTCTCTTTTGCGGTATACAGTTTGCCAAAGTTTTTGCCTGTGCGGCTCGCACCTTTGGCAAAGTTGATTATAGGCATTATTGGTATTATTGACGCTTCCTAACGACTAACGAACTATTTTTTGTCATTTGCTATTTTTTTTGTACTTTTGTCTTTTCAAATTATACTATTATGCCTTACACTATCACTATCACCGATGACAGTCCACAAGCTTTATCCTTTATAAAGTTTGCACGTACCCTCGATTTTACTAAAGTTACTAAAAACAAAGAGACTAAAAAAAAGTCTGTTACTTCTGAAGTTTTAGAAGAAGATGAATATGGCATTCCTATAAAATATCGAGATGAAATTATGGCAATTTCTAAAAAAGTAAATAAGGCTGTCGCTAAACGTTGGGACGCTGAACTATCTAAAAGAATAGAAAAAGAAACTAATCGAGATGAAATTATGGCAATTTCTAAAAAAGTAAATAAGGCTGTCGCTAAACGTTGGGACGCTGAACTATCTAAAAGAATAGAAAAAGAAACTAATCGAGATGAAATTATGGCAATTTCTAAAAAAGTAAATAAGGCTGTCGCTAAACGTTGGGACGCTGAACTATCTAAAAGAATAGAAAAAGAAACTATATGATAGTTATTTCTGATAGCAATATTATTTTTAGTTGCTTCTATGCTCCCAATGGAGTAATAGCTAATATACTATGCAATAAAAAGAATCCTATACAATTTATCGCTCCCGACTATCTTTTAGAAGAAGTTGAAGAACACTTGCCTGAAATAATGGATAAAGTAAATATGACTAAAAAAGAAGCTCTTACTTTCCTAAAAGAGGTTACAAAGAATATTACATTTTATAAATTAGAGCAGATACCTTCAAAATATACTTCTCAAGCTAAAAAGATAGTTAGAAATATAGATATTGACGACTATCCCTTTGTAGCCCTTCACTTTCAAGAAGGACACAAAATTTGGACTTGTGATTTCAAACTCATCAACGGACTGAAAGAAGAGGGGTTAGACATTTGTATCACTACTTCTGAACTAAAATCTAAGACCTATAAAAAGAATTAACCCAAGTATCGACAAATTGAACTAATGATTACACAATTACAAGGAAAACTCGTAGAAAAGAACCCTACTCACGTAGTAATCGACTGTCACGGGGTGGGCTATTTCGTAAATATCAGTCTGAATACTTATTCAGCGCTCCCCGAAGGCGAAGCCATTAAACTATACACCTATTTGCAAATAAAAGAAGATGCCCATACACTCTATGGCTTCCTCACCAAAGCCGAACGCGAAGTGTTTGTATTGCTTCTTTCGGTATCGGGAGTAGGTGCTAGCACTGCCCGCACAATGCTCTCATCGCTCACCGCTGCACAAGTGCGCAATGCTATTATCAATGGCGAGGTAGCTACCATTCAAGCAGTAAAAGGTATAGGTGCTAAAACAGCCCAACGTGTAGTACTCGACCTCAAAGACAAGATGCTCAAGCTTCAAGACTTTGAAGAGGTGCCTATGAACGCTGTAAGCACCCACAAAGAAGAAGCGCTTGCCGCCTTAGAAGTATTGGGCTTTATGCGCAAACAAGCCGAAAAAGTAGTCGATATCATTATCAAATCGAGTAGCGAAGAGCTTTCAGTAGAAGAAATTATCAAGCAAGCCCTCAAACGCTTGTAAATTTAACAGTAAAAACTATGAATACAACCATTCTCAAAGTAGACAATAGCAGTGAAATGGCTTTAGCTTTTTTAGAATATGTAAAGTCTTTGCCATTTGTAAAAGTAGAAGTGCCTAAGAGCAAGAAAGAAACATCAGCTTCCTCTATGGAAATATTAGAAGAAGATGAAGACGGTATTCCTATTGCACATCGCGATTTTATAATGGAACTATCACAAGATGTAAAAAAAGGTTTTGCCAAACGATATTTCAAGACTATGAAGAATAAATATGCTGAGAAATGATAGTAATAACTGATAGCAATATACTTTTTACTGCAAATTCATCATTCGTAATTTGTCATTCGTAATTATTTTCGTATCTTTGCCCGCTAATTGATTGGTAAAATGAAATATATCTTATATATACTCTTGGCTTTCACTGCTATAAGTTGTGGTATCTACAACTTTACAGGAGGAAGTACAGGCGATGCAAAGACTTTTCAAGTAAACTTCTTTCGCAACGATGCTCCCTTGGTAGAACCTGGACTCGACCGCGATTTTACCATCGCCCTACAAGATTTAATTAACAACCAAACCAACCTCAGCCTTACCGATCGCAATGGCGACCTTGTGTACGAAGGCGAAATCGTAGAGTTTAACATTACCCCTATGACGTCTACTGCAGGACAAACCGCTGCCCAAAACCGTGTAACCATAGGCGTAAATGTGCGCTTTACTAATCATAAAGAAGATAAAAAAGACTTTGAAAAACGCTTTTCTTTTTACTATGATTATCCTGCTGCTACACAATTCAACTCAGTAAAAGGCGAAGCTATACCACAGATATTCGAGCGTATCACCCAAGATATTTTCAACGCCTCATTGGCAGATTGGTAGCAATTAGGTAAAGACAATAAGGTAAAATTGACAGTAAAACAATTCATAGAGATTATTAGGCATCCCTACACTATTAACGATGATCAAGTATATGAACTCGACGAGATAGTGAAGGAATATCCTTATTTCCAAGCAGCAAGGGTGTTACAACTCAAAATATTGCATTCCGAAGAAAACTACAAGTACAACAAAGCCTTAAAACTCGCTGCGGTACACGTAACCGACCGCTCAGTATTGTTCGACTTTATTAATTCTAAAAGTATTATCCCTGATTTCTCAGCCCTGCGCCGTGATTTTGAACGTATTCGCAAAGCGAGAGAACGCAAGGAAGCCGAAGAAACTGAGAATACACCTCCTAAGGTAAGTTACATCGACCACGAACCGCGCTTATATCGCCCTAATGTACCCGAATCTATTTTTGAAGAACCTATTTTCCCCGAAGATTTGGTAAATCACCAAGAGTTAGCCGATGCTTTTGAACCTAAAACAGAGGAAAAACCTAAAACTGATACTGACAATATCTCTCAATGGTTAGAAAACATCTCCGATGACCATACCGAAGTATCCTATAAAGACGACAAGGTAGCCGAGAAGTTCAAACTCATTGATAAGTTTTTGGAAAACAATCCTAAGATTGAGGCCTCTAAAGATTATGTATCCAACGTAAATTTAGCCGATGATGTAAACTCAGACCCTAAACAATTAATGACTGAAACTTTGGCACAAGTATATGTAAATCAGCGCAAATTTAAGCAAGCTATACAAGCGTATGAAATATTAATTTTGAAAAATCCAGAAAAAAGTGCTTACTTTGCAGCCCAAATAGAAAATATCAAAAAACTACAACAAAATAATTTATTTTAATTTATAGAGAAATGACTACATTCAACATCTTTTTAGTGCTTATCGTGGTAGTATGTTTGCTACTCGCTTTAGTAATTATGGTACAAAACCCTAAAGGAGGCGGACTCTCTTCTACTTTCGGTGGCAATACACAAGTAGTAGGTGGTGTAAAAAAAACAGGCGACTTCCTCGAACGCAGTACTTGGACGTTTGCTACTGCTTTAGGAGTGCTTATCCTTATCGCCAACACCTTACTACAAGGCAATACCGGTGTAAACGCCGATTCTAAACTGCTCGATGGCAATACCCCTGTTGCCCCTATAGAAAACCCTCTTAACCAACAAGCACCTGCCAACAATGCTACTCAAATGCCTGCTACTCCTGCCACATCTTCTAATACAGGTAACTAAACTGACAAAAAGTCAGTTTTTACAGATTGGCATACTTTCTGAAATATCCTCTTCGATTTTTTATAAAAGGAATTAAAATACTTGAATGAAAAGGTTAGATAACATCCCCACATCCCCCCTTTCGAAGGGGGCGCGGGCGATGTAATTCCCTAACACCTAATTCCTATTTTCTAAACAAAAAAATAACTAAAAACTAAACAAATAATGGCAAAATTGAATATTAAACCTTTAGCTGATAGAGTAGTGATTGAGCCCGCAGTGGCCGAAACTACTACCGCATCAGGTATTATTATCCCTGATACTGCAAAAGAAAAACCTCAAAAAGGTACGGTTGTAGCCGTTGGAGCAGGTACTAAAGATAACCCTGTAACCCTAAAAGTAGGCGATACAGTACTCTATGGCAAATATGCCGGTACTGAACTAAAATTAGAAGGTAAAGACTACCTTATTATGCGTGAAAACGACGTATTAGCAGTTATCTAAACATAAAAACTAAAAACTAAAGAAATGGCAAAAGATATTAAATTTGATATAGACGCTCGCGAAGGTTTAAAACGTGGCGTTGATGCATTAGCAAATGCAGTAAAAGTAACATTAGGTCCTCGTGGTCGTAATGTGATTATTAGCAAATCATTTGGTTCACCACAAGTAACCAAAGACGGGGTAACCGTTGCTAAGGAAATAGAACTAGAAGACGCTCTCGAAAATATGGGCGCTCAAATGGTAAAAGAAGTAGCTTCTAAAACCAATGACCTCGCAGGTGACGGTACTACTACCGCTACTGTATTAGCACAAGCTATCGTAAAAGAAGGTCTTAAGAACGTAGCTTCTGGTGCTAACCCAATGGATTTAAAACGCGGTATTGATAAAGCCGTAGCAAAAATCGTAGAACACTTGGCTAAACAAGCTAAAGAAGTAGGCTCTTCTTCTGAAAAAATAAAACAAGTAGCCTCTATCTCTGCTAACAACGACGATACTATTGGCGAACTTATCGCTCAAGCATTCGAGAAAGTAGGTAAAGAAGGGGTTATCACCGTAGAAGAAGCAAAAGGTACAGATACTTACGTAGATGTAGTAGAAGGAATGCAGTTCGACCGCGGTTACCTTTCTCCTTACTTCGTAACCGATTCTGAAAAGATGGTTGCAGAACTCGACCACCCTTATATCTTGTTATACGACAAGAAAATCTCTACTATGAAGGACTTGCTTCCTGTATTAGAGCCTGTAGCTCAATCTGGCAAACCCCTCTTGATTATCGCTGAAGATATCGATGGTGAAGCATTAGCTACCTTAGTAGTAAACAAATTGCGCGGTACTCTTCGCATCGCAGCTGTAAAAGCTCCTGGTTTTGGTGACCGTCGTAAAGCAATGCTCGAAGATATCGCTATCCTTACGGGTGGTACTGTAATTGCCGAAGAAAGAGGCTTTACCCTTGAAAACGCTACTATCGATATGCTTGGTACTGCCGAAAGAGTAAGTATCGACAAAGATAACACCACTATTGTAAATGGTGCTGGAAAATCTGATAATATCAAAGCGCGTGTAGCACAAATCAAAGCACAAATCGAAAACACCTCTTCTGATTATGACCGTGAAAAACTACAAGAGCGTTTAGCTAAACTCTCTGGTGGGGTAGCAGTGCTTTACATAGGTGCTGCTTCGGAAGTGGAAATGAAAGAGAAAAAAGACCGTGTAGATGATGCTCTTCACGCTACTCGTGCAGCTGTTGAAGAAGGTATCGTAGCAGGAGGTGGTATAGCGCTTATTCGTGCTAAAAATGTTTTAGGAAAACTAAAACCTCTCAATGCCGACGAAGAAACAGGTATTAAAATTATCCTCAAAGCATTGGAAGCTCCTTTGCGCACTATCGTAGAAAACGCAGGGGTTGAAGGTTCTGTAATCGTAGCTCGTGTACTCGAGGCTTCAAGAGATGCTTACGGATACAATGCTAAAACAGGTACTTATACCGATATGTTTAAAGCAGGTATCATCGACCCTAAAAAGGTAACCCGTGTAGCCCTTGAAAACGCTGCCTCAGTAGCTGGTATGATTCTCACTACCGAATGTGCTTTGGTAGACATCAAAGACGATAAAGCAGCTGCAATGCCTCCAATGGGTGGTGGTATGCCAGGAATGATGTAATCGTAAATTCATAGCATTATTATCATATTTTATTAACACGAAAATCAGGGAGAGTTTACAATGAAACTCTCCCTGATTTTTACACCCAAAAACTATATTATCTCTTTGAAATGTGAAAGAAATGCAAACGGTTTGTAAATAAAACGTTAAAAAACAGGGTAAAAATGCGAAAAGCATATATTTTATAACCAAAAATGATTGTACAAATAAAAAAAGTCGTATATTTGCCCCGAATTTTAAAACACAAGTAATAAACATTTTTTTATATGAAAAAAACCTTATTAAGTATTGCAACTGTCGTTGCAGTGATAACAAGTGCTAACGCACAAGATATGCTAAGTAAGAGCAAATTTTTTGACAATTGGCAAGTAGGTGTTAAAGCTGGAGGTTTCTCTTATACTCAGCGTGAAGCTTTCTTTAAAAACACCCGTGCCACTTTTGGAGCTGAGATTGGTAAACAAATCTCTCCTGCTTTCCGTTTAGGCGTTGAAGGTATGGCGTATGTTCGTCCAGTAGACCTTGACAATGATGTAGATGCAGGTAACTTTATAGACAATACCAATGTAAGCTTGGTAGGTACTGTAAACTTGAGCAACCTTATTGCTGGTTACAAAGGAACTCCTCGTTTCTTCGAAGTAGAAGGTTTTGCAGGAATTGGTTGGTTCCACAGATATGTACAAGACATCGCTCCTAACTATAGAGAAAACTACAGAAGCAACAGTATGTCTGCTCAGTTTGGTTCTAACTTATTGTTCAATTTAGGCGAAAGCAAAGCGTGGGGAGTTAAATTAAGTCCTGCTATTGTTTATGCAGTAGATACACCTACTGAGAAAAGTTCAGTAAACAGCTTAAACAGCTTGAACTCTTTCATTCAAGCTACTGTTGGTGTAGTTTACCGTTTTAAAGGAAGCAATGGTGCTCACCACTTCACTACAGCTACTCAAAATCCTGACAATAGCGCAGAATTGAGTAGACTTCGTGATGAGTTGAACAGCAAAAACAAAGAATTGTCTGACTGCCAAAGACAAGTTAATAAATTGCAAGATGACTTAGAAGCAGCTCGCAACAAGAAGCCAGAAGTAGTAGAAAAAGTAGTTACTAAAAACAAGAAAACTTTGGAATCAGTAGTTACTTTCCGTGTAGCTAAAAGTACTATCGATGCATCTCAATTGCCTAACGTAGAGCGTATCGCTTCTTACCTTAACAAATATAGGAATGCTAAAGTTAGTATCAAAGGTTATGCTTCACCAGAAGGAAACTTAGAAAAGAACAAACAATTAGCTACTGCTCGTGCTGAAGCTGTTAAAAACCTTTTAGTTAAACGTTACAAAATCTCAGCTGATAGAATCCAAGCTGAAGGTAATGGTATCGGTGATATGTTCAGTGAACCAGATTGGAACCGTGTAAGTATCGCTAATATCGTAGAGTAATCAAATACCCTACAAAATAAGAACTTACAAATAAAAATTAAGGAAAAAGGCTATCCTAATTAGGATAGCCTTTTTTATTTTCTATTACGTGAGTTTGACTCGAATTAAAAGAGGCAAGGTCAATGCTGAAAAAATGTTAATCTCTTTTAAAACCCTGCAATTTTTTTAAAGTTTAGAAAGTAGAACACTTGATAGTCTTTTGTGGTATCAAAAACATTAAAACATTATTTATCAGTAAAATATTAGAAAAACCTTTGTTATCTTTTAATTGAAGTTTAACCGAAGGTAGAGCGAAGCTAAGGTGAACCTAAGACGAACCTAAGACGAAGGAAAGGTGTTAGAATATTGGATATCAATAGGTAAAAAGCCCTTATAACTTTATTGAAGAAAAAGTGTTAAAATAGCGTTTTTGATAAATAAAAAACAATATTACTACTTTCTGAGTTCTGGATAAGAAAACATCAGATAATAAAAAATCCCACAGAATTACACAGATTCCACAAATCTGCGAGGTTTATAGGGTGAATTTAGTAACTAAGGAAATAAGATTTGTACGGATTGCGACACAAAAGAGATATCAAATTTACTAAAGTTTCTAACTTTGGCAAAGTATTGTACGCAAAAACGACCCAAAAATAATGTGCTAGTAATAGAAAATAAAAAGGCTGTTTGCTTTTTTAGCAGACAGCCTTTTTTGTCGTAGCACAATAGGCATTTAATATTCGTCAGTAGGCTCTACAAATATCTCTTCTTTTTCTTTATGACCACTAATACTCTCTTGTATCGCTTGGAAGAATACAAAAAATACCGGAATCACAACAAGTCCGAAAAAAGTACCAATAAGCTGACCAATAGCAGCTCCCGTAGCTACTGAACGGTTTCCTGCTGCTCCTACGCCTGAAGCAAATACCAATGGCATCAAACCAACGATAAAGGCAAAGGAGGTCATCAAGATAGGGCGCAAACGCGCCATTGCGGCATTGATGGCTGCCTTAGATAGGCTTTCACCCATACGACGACGTTGCACAGCAAATTCTACAATCAAAATCGCGTTTTTAGCTAAGAGTCCCATCAGCATAATAAGGGAAATTTGGAAATAGATATTATTTTCTAATCCAAAAAGCCACTGTCCTAAATAAGCTCCAAAGATACCAAAAGGCAATGAAAAGAGCACTGATAGTGGCAATAGGTAACTCTCATACTGTGCCGAGAGAATAAAATAGGTAAACACCAAACTGAGCAAGAAGATGAGAATAGTTTGTGAACCGGCATTCTGCTCTTCACGCGTTAAGCCCGTATAGTCGATTCCATAATTAGCATTGAGGGTTTGGGCAGCCACCTCTTGTACTGCTTTCAGAGCATCACCTGTACTATAGGCAGGATTGTTCTGAGCCGAAATAGACACCGAAGTAAAGAGGTTATAACGGCTGAGCGATTGCGGACCGAATGTACGTGTAAGAGTTACAAACTCGGTAATAGGAGCCATTGTTCCACTACCTGTTTTCACGAATAAGCTATTAAGGCTATTGAGGTCTTTACGCGCTTCGGGCAACGATTGTACCATTACGCGGTATTGCTTTCCGTAAAGAGTAAAATCAGTTGCATAGAAGCCCCCTATATAATTCTGTAAGGTCGATAGAATAGTGCTCACTGTAATACCTGACTGCATAGCGCGTTCTACATTAATATCCATTTGGTATTGTGGATAGTTCACATTGAAAGACGTTTGGGCAAACTGTATCTCGGGGCGTTGCATCAGGGCACCCAAGAACTCTTGTGCATTTTTATTTACCTCACTGATATCACTTCCGGATTTATCCAAGAGTACAAACGACACCCCACCTCCTACACCAAAACCAGGCACGGAAGGAGGCTGGAAGAAAATTACATTGGCATCTTTGATATTGGCTACTGCACGAAAGGCATTGTTGATAATCGACTGAATGTCTTGACCAGGGAGTTTAGAACGTTCCTCAAAAGGTTTCAGCTTGAAGAAACCCATACCATTATTACTACCTTCACCTGAAATCATACCGCGACCAGTAACAAAGGTAACATTTTCGACACCTGGGATATTGGAAAGACTTTCGTTTACCTCACGCATAATATTGGCTACACGTTCCATAGAGGCACCAGGAATCATCGATACATCCATCATCACAAACCCTTGGTCTTCACTGGGCACAAACCCCGATTTCATACTTTTATTAGCAAAATAGATACCGCCTCCTGCCATAAGTAAGAGCACTAAGGTTACCCATTTATGACGAAGGAAGAAGGTAAAGGTTTGCCCATATTTATGCGTAGCGGCATTGAAAGCTATATTAAACTTGTGGAAGAACTTGCCGAACCACGACTTTTCTTCATATTCTTTATTGCCGTGAGGTTTGAGGAAAAGCGAGCAAAGTACCGGACTGAGGGTGAGCGCATTGATAGCTGAAATCACAATGGCTACAATCAGAGTTACCCCAAACTGTTTGTAAAACACGCCCGTAGTACCACCCATAAAGGTTACCGGCACGAACACTGCTGCCATCACAAGGGTGATAGAGATAATCGCCCCTGTAATCTCGTTCATAGCTGAAATTGTAGCGGGTTTAGCTTTCTCGTGAGTTTGTTCCATCTTGGCGTGCACCGCCTCGACAACCACAATGGCATCGTCCACCACTATACCGATGGCCAATACCAAGGCAAAGAGGGTAAGCATATTGACAGAATAGCCAAAGAGGTTCAAGAAGAAGAAAGTACCCACGATAGACACTGGTACCGCAATAGCAGGGATGAGTGTAGAACGGAAGTCTTGCAAAAAGATATATACCACCAAGAACACCAAAAGGAAAGCCTCCAAGAGGGTAGATACCACCTTAGAAATGGCAGCATCTAAAAAAGTATTGGCGTTGTAGTTGATAGTATAAGTAATCCCTTCGGGCAAAGAAGGTTTCAACTCGTCTAATAGCTTTTCTATATTTTGGATAATCTCGTGAGCGTTAGAGCCTGGCGTTTGGGAGATACCCATTGCCACAGCAGGGCGACCTTTGCTTTCAGAAAATCCTGTATATCCGAGCGCGTCGAGTTCTACCTTAGCCACATCTTTAAGACGGAGAATACGACCCCCATCTAAAGCTTTGAGCACTATATTTTCATATTCCGATACTTGGGTGTATTTCCCCTTGTACTTAATCACATATTCATAGCTACTACCGCTGTTTTGTCCCAAAGTACCCGCAGCCGCTTCTCTACTCTGAGCCGAAATTGCAGCAGTTACCTCGGTAGGATTAAGCCCATAGGCTTGGAGTTTTTGCGGATTTAACCAAATGCGCATAGAATAGGTTTTACCTCCAAAAGCACTGGCATCCCCTACCCCACTGATACGTTTGATTGCCGGAATCACATTGATGCTCAAATAGTTTTGCAGAAACACATCGTCTAACTCTTTATTCTCAGAAAAGAAGGAGAGAAACATCAGGTTACCTGAGCTCTGTTTGCGCACCGTTACCCCCGATTGGGTTACCTCAGATGGCAAAATAGAATTGGCACGCGACACCGCATTTTGCACGTTTACCGCCGCGATATCACCATTGGTGCCCTGTTTGAAATACACAGTAATATTTGCTGAACCACTATTAAAAGCCGATGAGGTAATATAATCCATATTTTCCACCCCATTGATTTGTTCTTCCAGCGGAATCACCACCGCTTTGAGCACTGTTTCGGCGTTGGCACCTGCATAGTTAGCCGATACCTGTACCGTTACAGGGGCGATATCAGGATATTGAGAGATAGGCAAAGAGATAATCCCCAATACCCCTAAAATCACTATTAAGATAGAGACTACCGTTGATAGTACGGGTCTGTTAATAAAGTTTTTTATCATAAGTTAGATGTTATACTTGAATTAAAATTCTTGTTTAGTAGGACGCAAAGTAATCTCATTGATAGCTACGTCCTCGACCTGTCGCCACCTTCAAACCCGCTACTGGCTCCTGTGATAATCACGACTTTATCTTTGATGTTTTCTTTCATAATTACCAATTCATTAGATATTAAGAAATATAGAAAAGGAAGCGCTTTTATAGTAAAAAACACTTCCTCTTTGAGGGTGTTACCTTATTCTATGCAAAGGTAAGACAAAAAAGTTGCGTAAGAATGAGGTTCGATGTTAATCTTTTCTTAAAGTTTCAAAGGATAATACAGAGGTAAGTAGTGCTTATTTTTCTTCTTGTATTATGTCTTTGTACTCTGCCCAAAAGGCTTCAAACTGTAACATCGATTGATAGAGGAACTCCATCGCTGATTGCCAAGTAGCTTTGTTGTGAATAGTTACGTTTGGCAGTTCTACATACACACAGCCGATTTCTTTACCGTTGTTCAAGAGAAAGTGCTCTTCGAAAACAACGTCAGGGAGGTATTGTTCTTGCAGAATGGTTTTCAGCGACAACAATTTGTTATAGTACAAACTACGTGTTGCCTCGTTAGGGTCTTCCACAGCGAGGAGCACCCGTGCTTTACGGGTGTCGAATGAAAACTTAAAGCTGAAATCCTTTATCTTGGTATTGTAAAGCGTCCATTTCCGAGGGAAGGATTTGCCAAAGGAAATCCAGAAGTCTTCGCGTAGTTTTTTTGCTTCAGCTTTGCTGTACAAGGGGTTAAGGTGTGAATTGGATATTTGCTAAAAATGTATGACCTCTATCCTCTATTTTTTTAAACAAAGTAAATTTATAGAATGTGGAGCCGTCCTTTTCAAGCACTCCAAATTCATTATTTTTTAAATCATAAGCTACGAATGTATTCGGGGTAAGAGTCGGTTTGATTTTATAACGCAATTCATTAGTCTTCTTATCATACAATTCGTATGAAAAGTCTACTTTTTTAGCATATAAAAATTCTATATAGGGGTCTTCTTCTATTATTTGAGTATTGCTTTTTGCTATAGTAGTAGGTTGTGCAGGAGTAAGCGTTGCCATTGCCGTTTGAGTAGTAACAGGTGCTTTGTATTCCGACTTAAAAGTTGCTAAAGCATTCCCTTCAAAGGCATTGCGCAAGGCCTCTTGATACGACTTCTTGAACTCCTTTTCACGACTTTTACCTATCTCGGAAGTAAAGACGGTTTTATTAGCACAATCGGTGAGGATAAATTGCACCTTAGAGGTCATCATATTCGATTGGTTTTTCACGTCGGCTTTCAGTGCATCGCAGGGGTTTTGGAGCAGTTCAGCGGGGACTTCGCTCTCCATATACGTTTTAAAACCTTGTTTTTCTAGTAAAAACTTCGTAAGTGCATTCAACTGGTACTGATTATCTTCCTTTTGGAAAGTATAACGGTTAGGCACAATCACAGTTTGTGCAACAAGAGTCAGTGGTAGTAATGCTACTAAAAATAATATCTTTTTCATTGGTTTCTAATATTTATTCATATTCATTATTCTTCATTCGAGCTTCGAGTTCGGCTTGAAACTCTTCTATCACGGGTTTCATAGTGCTTTCAGGGAGGTCGGAGATGCGAATGTACATCAATCCGTCTACAGAGTTGTTGAAAAGTGGGTCGACGTTGAAGGCAATGACTTTGGCGTTTTGCTTGATGTACTTTTTGATGAGCACCGGCAAACGCAAGTTTCCTGGTTCGAGTTCGTCGATGAGTTTGTCGAACTTATTGAGGTCGGCTTTGGTTTCGTCGAAAATAAAATCTTTATCCTCGTCTTTGAGTTTTACTTTGAACTCTTTTTTAGGGCGTACATACTGTGCAATATAAGGGTCATAGAAGTTCGACTTCATAAACTCTATCATCAGCGATTTAGAAAAGTCAGAGAACTGGTTACTAATACTCACACTACCCAACAAATATGAGTGTTCCGGATAACGCAAAGTGGTATGAGCAATGCCTTTCCACAGCAAAAACAGTGGCATAGGTTTCTGCTGATATTCTGAAATGATAAAGGCACGCCCCATCTCGATGGTTTTACTCATCATATCGTATAATTCGGGCTCAAAACGGAACAAATCGTGGGTATAAAAGCCTTCGATGCCATATTTAGGGAATATTTCAGCCCCTAAGCCCATACGGTAAGCTCCTACTATCTTCTTAGCTTCGTTATCCCAAAGAAAAAGATGATGATAATAGAGGTCAAACTTATCTAAGTCAGACGAAGCGTTAGTCCCCTCCCCTACTTCGCGGAAAGTGATTTCACGTAAGCGTCCTATTTCCTTCATTATATTAGGAATCTCTTGATAAGGTGCTAAGAATACCTCGTAGTTGTTGTTTTTGAGCAGTCGGTAATCTTTTTTAGTGATGTTATCAACTTCCTTCTCTATGAGGTCTTGTTTGATAGGCGCTTCTATCTGTTGAGGATTGCTACCGCTCTTGCTTGATTTCAACACGTTAGTGAGTGGTAAAAACTTCTTATCTTGCTCTAAAGCATTAGCTAATATATAAGTTTTCTTACGTAAAAATTCGGTAAAATCTTCCAAATCGGTATGCTCATCTTGCATAGCTACCGAAATAGGCTTACCTATGCGTATATAAATAGTGCGTTCTTTCTGTGTAAGCAGTTCTGAGGGCAATTTAGCCGTGCGTAGCGTATCACTGATGCTTGCCAAGAAGTAAAACAACTTACTGTTTTTGGCGTGAAAATAGATAGGCACAATAGGCACTTTCACTTTCTTAGCAAGTTTCATAGCTGCCTCTTCCCAAGGCTTATCCACCATCAGTTGCCCCTCTTTGGTTACCGATACCTCCCCTGCAGGGAAAAGACCTAAGGGTTTGCCCTCTTTGAGGTGTGCAATGGTATGCTTAAAACCCACCACGCTAGATTTCGCATCTTTGCGGTCTTCAAAGGGGTTTACCGGTAATACATAAGGCGCTAAAGGCTCAATACGTTGCAAGAGAAAATTCGCCATAATCTTGAAATCAGGACGTTTTTCTAAGAGTAGTTTGAGAAGCAGAATACCATCAATTCCCCCAGTGGGTGGTTAGAAATGGTGATAAAAGCCCCTTCTTTGGGGATATTCTTAAAATCCTCTTCGGGTATTTCGAACTTTATTTCAAACTCATCTAACAGTTTGTTGAGGAAGTCTAACCCTTCAAAGTGTTTATTTCGGTTGTAAATAGCATTGAGTTTGGAGATACGGAGCAACTTCATCAGTGCCCATCCTCCAAAAGTACCCAAGAAGCCAAGTTTATCAATATTAATCGCTTTGGCTACTTCTTTGGCACTTACCAATCCTTTATCTTTTTGCTTTCTCATTCTTCTTTAAAGTCTTATGATTGTTTCCCTCTTTGCAGTTGTTTCATTCTTTTCAAGCGTGTCATCACCTCATCGCGATACAAGGCTCTGGTAGCCACTTTGCCTACGGTAAGACCTTGTACTAAAATGGAAAACAATACTACAATATAAGTAATTTGCAACAGTGTTTCTTTAAATCCTCCTTTATCAGCAGGGATAGAGAGTACCAAGGCGATGGATACTCCCCCGCGAATACCCCCCCACACCATTGTGATGAGCGAGCCTCGCGAATAGGTAGCTACCTTGCGTAATATCGTTTTGGCAGGAATATAAATCGCCAGTGCACGCCCCAAGAGGCATACGAGAATAGCTACCCCGCCTAAAAGGAACTGCTCTGTTAGATTGTCTATCAGTAGCATCTCAAATCCTATGAATAGGAACAAGATAGCATTCATAATCTCGTCTATGATTGCCCAAAACTTTTCAAGGTAATCTTTATTCTCCGCACTGCTGGCTTTCTTGCCTACATTTCCTACAAAAAGCCCTGCAATTACCATTGCCAGAGGCGAAGAAACGTGAGAAGCTTTGGTGATAAGAAAACCACCCATTACCACTGCCAAAGTGACGAGTACACTCACGTGATAGTCATCGGCTTTTTTCATCATTTGAGAAGCTATCCACCCCAAGAGCACTCCTAGTAAAACACCTCCTCCTGCTTCCAAGAGGAAGAGCTTAGTAATAGCGAAGAACGAAGGCTCAAAAGTGCTATTAGTAGCCAATTTCAGTACTACGGCAAACATTACTACCGCTACCCCATCGTTAAAAAGCGATTCACCCGTAATCTTAGTTTCAATACGTTTAGGTACTTTCACTTGTTTGAGCACTCCCAACACTACAATAGGGTCGGTTGGGGAAATAAGTGCACCAAAAAGCAGACAATAAACGTAAGGAATATGGATTTCTACCAAAGGAGCAATGTAGTACAGCAAAACTGATATAAAGAAAGCCGAGAGTACTACACTGATAGTTGCATAAGTAAAAATGGAGATTTTGTAGTTTTTTAGGTCGTTGATATTGATGTGGAGAGCTCCTGCAAAGAGAAGGAAGTTCAACATTGCTCCCATCAGTATTTCAGTGAAGTCAAAGCCTTGTAAAAGCGATTCAAGACGGTGTGCAAGCCCTGTAAATACTTCACCTCCGAAAAGACGTACGCCTACCGATATCATCATAGCAATCACCATAATACCTATGGTCATAGGCAGTTTTACGTAGCGAACATTCACGTACGAAAACAAAGCTGCTAAGACGATAATTACTGAAAAAGCGTAGTATAACTCCATTAGTACTATTTTATTTTCGGCAAAGGTACAAATAATTTGCTAATTTGCAAATCTGCTAATTTGCTAATTGCTTTTGAAGTCTTTTCTGTCGTTGTTCTACAAGGTCTGAGAAGTTATATAGTAAAGCTGGGGTTTGGTATTCTAATTCTCCACTATTGATAGCCCGCAAGATAATTTCCTCTATCCAATAGTCCTCTTCTACATTCATAGGGTCATAGCCTTTTTTGAGAGAAAGGTCGTACAGCCACGCGGTTTTGTTATACCAATAAGCATTCCAACCATTGCGCAGGTCTTTTACCAATTCGTAAGCCGTTTTTCCAGTTTGGCGGTGAATGAGTTTAATGAGAATACGCCCTTGCGAGCGGGAAAGTTTTTTGAGTTCGTCGGTGAAGTGGTCTTCAATATAGCGTTGGGTGCGTTTTACGTACACCTTCTTTTGTCGTTTATTTTGCATAGTATCCATCGTACGTTCCATTGTATAGAGCCGGTCGGCAGCCATTTTGGCATACGGATACACGCGTTTCACCCTACTGCGGAGAAGCAAATAGCGCTTTTGAGCTTCTGCATCACCGAAGTAATGCTCTTTACCAAAAACACTCACCTCAGCAAGCCGAATAGTATCTCCTGAATAAAATTGCTGGTCAAAAATATAAATAGTATCACGCTTCTGCGAGAAAGAAGTAAAAGGTAAAAAGTAAAAGACAAAAACAGTGATAGCTGGGTAAGTGAATAAAAGGTAATGTTGTATAGGTGCAATGATGTATTTCATTCTGATTTTCTTTATTTATTTTTAAAATCTAACGACTTTAACAACATTTGCATTGCAAAAATTGTTCCAACCTTTTACGTTTCACTTTTCTCTTTCACTTCCCTAACACCGCCATTTTTATTGCAGTAATAGCCGCCTCCACGCCTTTATTACCCAGCTTACCACCACTGCGGTCAAGCGACTGCTGGAAGGTATTATCAGTGAGAACGCAGAAGATAATAGGCACTTTACTTTGTTCCGCATTGAGCTGGGCAATACCTTGGGTAACACCCTGGCACACGAAATCGAAATGACGAGTTTCTCCTTGTATCACACAGCCTATTACAATAATAGCGTCTACCTCGGTAGTTTCGAGCATTCGCTTGGCAGCGTGTACTAATTCAAAGCTCCCTGGTACTTCCCATAAGAGTATGTTGTCATCAATAGCACCACAATCTTTAAGGGTCTCAATAGCACCATTGCGCATTCCATAAGTTACCTGCTCATTCCACTGAGAAGTAATAATCCCAAAGCGAAGAGATTCCGCATTTGGGATTATATTTTTATCGTATTGTGATAAGTTTTTGTTTTCTGTTGCCATTAATTATTGACTAATTTTCCCTATAAGGATATCGATAGTACGTGCTTCTTCTGAGGTAGGATACTCGTCTTTGATGCGCTCGTAATATTTCAAGGCATCGTCTTTTTTACCTTGCAAAGAAGCTACTATTCCTGCTTTTTTCAGGTATAACGGAGTTACAAAGTCATTTTTGCTATGTTCAAAGGCTTTGATATAATATTTCAATGCCTCAGCATTATTTTTCTGTTGAAGGTAAGCATCACCTATATTCCCGTAAGCCAAAGCTCCGAAAATATCATCGGTAGAGTCGAACTCTTTAAGGTGATTTATTGCGTTGTTATAGTCACGCAAACGCATATAAGCCATACCCATACCGTATTCAGCAAGGTTAGCAGCTTTGGTACCGCTATAGTTTTCGGCAATTTGCTTAAATCCATATTTTCCTTTTCCACCGTTGATAGCCACTTTAAAGAGGGAATCCTGTGCTCTAGCATCAGTAGCTTCCATCGCTTCATCAAAGAACTGTTGTGCAAAGAAAAGCTCATTAGCAGCATTCTTTTCCCTAGGGGCTTTCACAAACTGTTGGTAAAGCAAATAACCCAAGCCTATCACAGCTACGGCTATGAGAGTTCCAATAATAATCTTCTGATTGCGTTTTACCCAATCTTCGGTGCGAGTAGCGCCTGCATCGAGGGCATCAAACACCTCAGCAGTAGTACTTTCTTTGTGTAATTGAGCCTGTTTTGCTTCGTCTAAATGCTCGGTATCTTTTTGTCTATTAGGTCGGTTGTTGTTCTTTTTGTAAGTTGCCATATATAATTTTCATTAAAGTTCGGCAAAAGTACAACTTTTATTTTAATTAGAAAGCAAAACACAAAAAATTATTTACTCATCAGTCATTTTTCCCATTTTATCTATTAGTTAATATACGGCGAATTTTCTCCACATCTCCTCCGTCATTCGTCCCTTGTCATTCTTCATTTCTTCCCTTTTCCATCGCTACATTCCCTCTTTAAAGGAGTATGTTTTCGTCCCTAATTTCTCCTTTTCCGTCATACTCCCCCCTAGTGCCTATGGCCTAAGGCCTAATGCCTCTTCCTCTTTCTTTCGCCTCGAAACCCCGTTTTTACCATTTTTAGCTCTGTTGTATTATACTATTATTCAATCACTTATATACCCTTTCTATACCAATCGTCCAAGATTCGTATAAGCTTCCTATAAGCTCTCTATAAGCTAACCCCACCCTCCTTACACCCTTTTTTCACCAAAAATCCTTCTAACTCACTTTTTATATTTTTCGTTTTTCTCCGATAACTCAGACCAGTCCAATTTGTCCGACAAGTCAGACTCGTCAAAAAACCTTTTTTATCACTACCACCCATTTGCTAATTTTCAAATTTGCTATTCTGCTAATTTTTCCCGCCCATCGTGCTACGACTGCCTGTGCGGCTCGCACCTTTGGCAAAGTTGATTACTGGTATTTCCGGTATTATTGGCATTCCCGGCATTACTGGCATTACTGGTATTCCCAGCATTATTGCCTTTTCCCTCATTTGCTATTTCGCAATTATTTTGTACTTTTGCACCCAATAACTCAAAAAACAAACAAGCGTATGGCTAAGAATGTAGTGATTGTAGAGTCGCCTGCCAAGGCTAAAACCATTGAAAAGTTCTTAGGTAAGGACTACAAAGTAGTGTCCAGCTATGGGCATATTGTCGATTTGCCCTCCAATGAACTGGGCGTAGATATCCAGCACGGTTTTAAACCTAATTACCTCATCTCTAACGACAAAAAAAATCTTGTAAAAGAACTCAAAGCACTCACGTCAAAAGCCGAAGTAGTATGGCTCGCTTCCGATGAAGACCGTGAAGGAGAAGCAATTGCGTTTCATCTTTCCGAAACACTCAAACTAAAAAAGGAAAATACCAAGCGCATCGTTTTTAACTCCATTACCAAATCGGCTATTGAAAACGCTATTAAAAACCCTCGTGGTATTGATTATAATCTGGTGAATGCACAGCAAGCACGCCGTGTACTCGACCGCCTCGTGGGCTATGAACTCTCTCCCGTACTGTGGAAAAAAATTAAAAGCGGACTCTCAGCAGGACGCGTACAGTCGGTAGCAGTACGCCTTATCGTAGAACGCGAACGCGAAATACAAGACTTCAAAACGCAATCCTCTTACCGAATTACTGCCGAATTTATCACCTCAGAAGGCAAAGTTGTAAAAGCCTCTTTGCCTAAAAATTTCGACACACAAGCCGAAGCTGAAAACTTCTTGCAACAGAATATCGGAGCGCATTTCAAAGTGCAATCATTAGAAACCAAACCAGCCAAGAAAATGCCTGCGCCCCCCTTCACTACTTCCACCCTCCAACAAGAAGCCGCACGCAAACTGCACTTCTCAGTAAGCAAAACAATGACGGTAGCCCAACGCCTCTACGAATCTGGTTTTATCACCTATATGCGTACCGATAGCGTGAATCTTTCACAAGAAGCGCTCAACACTGCCAAAAACGCTATCGTGCAACTCTTCGGAGCTCAGTACAGCCAAGTGCGCAAGTTCGCTACTAAAAGCAAAGGCGCACAAGAGGCGCACGAAGCCATTCGTCCTACCGATATGAGTCGCTCCTCTATCGCTGCTGAACCCGACCAGAATAAGCTATACGAACTGATATGGAAACGCACCCTTGCCTCACAAATGGCAGATGCTCAAATAGAGCGCACTACCGTAAAAATAGAAGCCGATAAGCACAAAGAATACTTCGTAGCCAATGGCGAAATGGTACAGTTCGATGGCTTTTTAAAAGTGTATTTAGAAAGTACCGACGACGAGGAAGAAGAACAAGAAGGAATGCTCCCCAATCTCAAAAAAGGAGAAGCTCTTACGCATCGCTATATTACTGCTACCGAGCGTTTCACTCGTCCATTACCTCGTTATACTGAGGCTTCGCTGGTGAAAAAGTTAGAGGAACTCGGTATCGGACGCCCATCTACTTATGCTCCTACTATTTCTACGATTCAAAACCGCGGATATGTGGAACGTAGCACACTCGAAGGTGAAGTGCGCCCCTATCAGCAACTCACCCTTGCAGGCAATACTATCAAAACACAAACCCTTAGCGAACGAGTAGGTGCCGATAAAGGCAAGCTTGTCCCCACCGATATAGGTAGTGTAGTAAACGATTTTCTCGTTTCCCATTTCGATACGATAATGGACTATAATTTCACTGCCAAAGTAGAAAATAGCTTCGACGAAATAGCCGAAGGCACTGAGAATTGGACAAAGATGCTCACACAGTTTTATAATCATTTTCACCCCGTAGTAGAAAATGTTGAAAAGCATACAGGTCGTGAAACAGGTGAACGCGTGCTGGGTACCGACCCTAAATCAGGTCGCCCTCTCAGCGTACGCTTAGGTCGTTATGGAGCTATGGCGCAAATAGGGAATCCCGATGATGCCGAAAAGCCTATTTATGCAAGTCTATTAGCAGGTATGTCTATCGAAACGATTACTTTTGAAGAAGCCCTCAAACTCTTCGAGCTTCCTCGTCAGTTAGGCATTGTCGATGGTAAGAATGTAGAAGTGAATGTAGGGCGTTTCGGACCCTATGTGCGCTACGGCGATGCTTTTATATCACTTGATAAAGGTGAAGACGTTTTCAGTGTAACTCTCGAGCGGGCTAAGCAACTCATCGGCGAGAAGAAAAAAGCTGACGCTCCTATTGCCACCTATCAAGGAGTGGAAGTTACCAAAGGTGTAGGTCGTTTTGGTCCCTTTATTAAGTGGAACAACACTTATATAAACGTTACCAAAAAGTACAATTTCGACCATCTTAGTCAGCAAGATGTAGAAGAACTTATAGAAGATAAACTCAAAAAAGAATCAGAAAAGGTAGTGAAAGAATGGGACGAAGGAGCTATCCGTATAGAGAAAGCTCGCTGGGGACGTTTTACCCTCCTCAAAGGTAAAACCAAAGTAGAACTCCCCAAAGACACCGATATAGCAACTTTCACCAAAGAACAAGCTCTTACCCTCCTTACCGAGAAAGAGCCTAAACCTAAAAAAGCCCCTTCTAAAAAGAAATAATACAATAATAATAGGCTATCAAAAAGATAAGATTTCTTTCTTGATAGCCTATTTTGTATCATAAAATAAGTATTTTTATAATGTAAATCTGAGAAATGATTATCTCTGATTTACAACTTCATAGTCTTTTTTGCGTCACATCTCCCCCTTTGGAGGGGGCTGGGGGGAGGTTTATAATCAATAAGTTATTTAATCCTTGATTGATATTTATAATACTGTTTTTTTTAATTCCGCAATCATTTGGGTAGGGTTAGTAGCATTGAAGATAAAACTGCCTGCTACTAAGGCATCAGCACCTGCCTCTACAAGTGCTTTGGCATTCTTTAAACTCACTCCACCATCTATTTCTATAATTGCGTGTGCCCCTACTTGTTCAATAAGTGCTTTAGCTTGACGCACTTTCTTATAAGTATTTTCAATAAATGACTGTCCTCCGAACCCAGGGTTCACGCTCATCAGCAAGAGTACATCTATATCTTGAATAACATCTTCCAACAAGGCGACAGGCGTATGCGGATTGAGGGCTACCCCTGCTTTCATTCCCTCTGCTTTAATTGCTTGTATAGTGCGATGCAAGTGCGTACACGCCTCGTAATGCACAGTAAGAATATCACTACCGAGCTTAGCAAAAGTGCTAATATAGCGGTCGGGGTCAATAATCATCAAGTGAACATCTAACGGTTTGGTAGCGTGTTTGTGAATCACTGAGAGTATAGGCATACCATAAGAGATATTAGGCACAAAAACACCGTCCATAATATCAATATGAAACCAATCGGCTTCGCTGGCGTTTACCATTTCCACGGCTTGTTGCAGGTTGCCGAAATCGGCAGCTAATAATGAAGGAGCGAGAATCATATTTTAATATTTAATGTTTAATGATTAGTAATTTATTTTATGAAGCAAAAGCAATTTTTAGTATACCATCGTCATTCGTAATTCGTCATTAGCCAACACTTCCTTCTAACGAAATCTCTAAGAGTTTTTGAGCTTCTACGGCAAACTCCATAGGTAGTTTGTTGAGTACTTCTTTACCAAAGCCATTTACGATGAGTGAAATCGCTTTCTCGGTATCAATACCCCGCTGATTGCAGTAGAAAATCTGGTCTTCACCAATCTTAGAGGTAGTAGCTTCGTGTTCTATTTGAGCAGTAGGATTTTTAGCTTCTATATAAGGAAATGTATGCGCTCCACAGAGGTTACCCATCAATAGGGAGTCACATTGAGAGAAATTGCGTGCATTTTTAGCATTAGGCACTACTTTCACCAATCCGCGGTAGCTATTTTGTGATTTTCCTGCCGAAATACCCTTAGAGATAATTGTGGATTTGGTATTATTGCCTAAGTGTATCATCTTAGTACCCGTATCGGCTTGCTGAAAGTGGTTAGTAACCGCAATTGAGTAAAATTCGCCTATAGAATTATCACCTTTGAGCACTACTGAAGGGTATTTCCAAGTGATAGCAGAGCCTGTTTCTACTTGTGTCCACGATATTTTGGCATTTTTCTCAGCCAAAGCGCGCTTGGTTACGAAGTTATATACACCGCCTTTACCGTCTTTATCACCAGGAAACCAGTTTTGAACGGTAGAGTATTTAATTTCGCCTCCCTCCATTGCGATGAGTTCTACCACTGCGGCGTGCAATTGGTTTTCGTCGCGTTTGGGCGCCGTACAACCTTCGAGGTAAGAGACGTAAGCACCTTCATCAACAATGAGGAGGGTTCGCTCAAACTGTCCTGTTCCTGCTTGATTGATACGGAAATAAGTAGAAAGTTCCATAGGGCAACGCACCCCTTTGGGTACATAGCAAAAAGAACCATCAGAAAAGACTGCTGAGTTAAGAGCTGCGTAGAAATTATCGGTTTTAGGTACGACAGTACCAAGGTACTTACGCACCAAGTCAGGGTGTTTTTGTATCGCTTCGGAGATAGAACAGAAGATAATGCCTCGTTCTGCTAATGTTTTTTGAAAAGTAGTTGCTACTGAAACGGAGTCCATCACTACGTCCATTGCTACGGCAGATTTTTCATCTTCTACTCCCGCAAGGCGTTTTTGTTCTTCAAGAGAGATACCGAGTTTTTGGAAAGTTTCCAATAGCTGAGGGTCTACCTCATCAAGGCTGTTGAGTTTAGGTTTCTGTTTAGGAGCAGAATAATAAGCAATATCTTGAAAGTCGGGAGTTTCAAACTTGAGATTTGCCCAATGAGGAGGCTCTTCCATCGCTTGCCACGCACGGAAGGCTTCTAAGCGCCAATCGGTCATCCACTGGGGTTCGTTTTTCTTTTTAGAAAGGGCTATTACCACTTCCTCGTTGAGCCCTTTAGGAAAAGTTTCTGATTCGATATCTGTATAAAAGCCGTATTTGTATTCGCTGTTTTCTAATTCTTCTTTAAGTTCTTCTTCTGTATATTTAGTCATAATTGCTTTTAGATAAGAGGTAAGAGATAAGAGGTAAAACTCCTCTTATTTATACCGAGATGCGATTTTACAAAGCGCAAAGATAGTACTTTAAATTGAATCTAAAATACTATCTTTATAATTATTTTGTTTGAGAGATAGAGTTTGCTTATAGTTAAGCTATTGGGTAAGACTGTCTAACAACTGATGTACTGCATCACTATTCCAGCGTGCAATACCGTCTTTCTGAGCACGTACATAACCGTTTTTATCTACTATGTAACCTGCAGGAATCTTATCGGGGTCAAAAGGTTTTTTAGGAGCTTCGATAATGAGGTAGGTAACTTTGAAATGAAAATTGCGCTTTTGCATCATTTCATCTACTGGCTCGGGGAGCTCATTGGTGATGATGTAAAAATCCACTTTATCCTTATAAGCATCGTAGAGTTTTTCCACTGCATAAAGGTCGGCTACACTGATTTCACGCCAAGAAGAAAAGAAGTATACAAATGATGGTTTCTTACCTTCGGTTTGGGAATAGTTAAACTGCACATTATTGCGGTCTTTCAGTTGCCAATCGAAGTCTATTTTACGAGCTTTGTCAGCGGGAATAATATCTACCGAGCCGGCAAAGATACGCTGTAGTAATATCTTACTTTCGTACCCCAAAGGAGTTACAAAGAAAGAGAGCACAAAAAGAATAAGCAGTAGGTTGAGTATGGTACGTTTTTTCATAAACTAATTTTATTGATAGCGATTGCAAAGGTAATACTTTTTTTTCTAATTGGGAAACTTACTTCAATATCAGAAATCAAATAGCTTTTCGTGTTACTCATCTATTTAATTTATAATCAATTACTTTTTGCTTCCTGTAATTGCACATTTTAAAGCTAACACACTTCCCAAATGTACCCCCTCGTGTGAAATATTGAAGTAAATAGCTTCTTCAATAGTATTGAGTTCGTACTCTATGCCCGTTACATAGTGGTTATAATGCTTAAAAATTCCTTTTTGATAATCAGTTTCGAGCCAATTTATAGTGCTGATGAGAAGGTCTTTTAGTTCCTCTATCTCGGCAGCAGTAGGAATATGTCCATCGGGGATGGTGCCTTTGCGATAACGCTCTACAAACTCAGGGGTGAGATAAGTAGGTAGGTCGCTATTGGCATAGCAATAATTTTGCTGGGTAACTACGCAGTGAGCGAGATTCCACAAAATATTGTTTTTAAAGCCCGCAGGAATGATTGCCAATTCTTCGGGGGTAAAGCTATTGAGCAATTTGAGTTGTCGCTCACGCAATTTTCGGTATAAAGTAAATACTTCTTTCATATATTTAAAAATCAAAATCAAAGTCGTTGAGTTCGTCTAATTTAGTACTCTCTTCTTCCGTAAGCACTTCTTGCAAGAGTTCGGCAGTAGCTTCTTTACCAGTACCCCAAAGGTCTCCTAAAAGTTCAGCGATACTGTTCTTTTGGTTGGGCTCAAAATCCGAAAAAGCACGGCGCAAGAATACTACCGAGCGCATAAACTGCTCTTCGTCCAACTGCCGTACATAATTGTCTAATTCTTGCCATATAATCGTACGCGATAACAATGCGTATCTATTTCTTCCTGAAAATCCTTCAAACCACGAGGCACCTAAATCGGCGGGGACACCTGCTGAAAGGCGACGTGACACTTCTTTTCCACATTGTTCTTCAGTAGCTAAATTGTGCTCTAACAATATAGCAAAGGCTACCCCCGAAAGCTTGGTGTTCACATCGTCACGCCACGCAAGGTGAGTGAGTTCTTTCTGCCACGTTTCGGTATCTACCAATTCGTATTGCTGTTCGGCTATGAACTCCATAGTATTGATAGCTTCTACAATTGGTTTAGAGGCTTTGTCATCACAAGATGAAGCATCTATCAGTAATAACGATGCACGGAGGAAAAGCTGTTGCAAGATAGGTTTCAGCGGTTCGAGATTGAACTGACGCAGGTCACCGTACTGTATAAGCACCGAGAGCTCGTGTGCAGCAAAGGCAGTTTCGGCAAAACTATTACTATCTACCAAAAGGCGTTGCAAGGTGCTGAGCGCATTGCTAAAAATATGCGTAAGTTGACATTCGCAAGCCTGCCTAATGATTTTAGCTACTACTGAAAGGTCGGTGCTTTCGTTGAGCTGTTCTTTGAGTACAAAAGCTGTAGCTATTTCAAGCGTTTCACCTTTAAGGTTAGCTTCTACGATTTCTATTTCGACCTCAGGACTCCACTGTAACACCCATTTCTCTGCCCACGAGGCTTTATCCTGCTGTACGTGCTGCTGGGTAGCAAAGTGAATGCCCAACACTTCCAAGCGATGAAGGAATGTAGAGCGATTTAGGTCTATAAAAGCAGCTTCTTTGGTCTTTACTTTTAAGTTCTCACGCAGGTCGAGGGTGAGGTCTTGCGCTACCGCCGATTTGTAGTTAGTGAGCTTTAAGCGTTTCAGCTCTTGGTTCATATCCTCTTGTACGGGCGTCTGACTCACCCCTTCGGGTAATGTCCCAATAGCTGTACCGATATCTACCTTATTGATAGCTTCGGCTACCACAGCAAGGTCTCCCCCACCAAAACAAGTAACCACTGCATCGTGGAGGTCTTGCAACACAGGGTAAGTACCGCCTTTCATAGCCGAAAGCACATTGGCAAGGCGCACCGCTTCGATTACGCTAGCAGAAGAGGCATTTTGCCCTTGATTACGCAAGATTTTGGCTACTTTAGTAAGATAGACAGCTGAGAGCTGATTGAGGGTGTTTTCGTGCATCGCTTGCCACATCAGTTCAAAGTAATAAGGAGCCGTATTGCCCGCTCCGTAACCCGTGCGACTGCTGAGACGCAAATAGGAATAAGGCATCAGGGTGAGTAGAGAGGTAGCTTTAGGGAGCTTTTTAAGCTCGTCATCAGTTATAGCAGGTAGGCTGTTCTGGATACCTGATAAGTGGTAAGCCCCTACAATTACTACTATTTCTTCGGGTTTGAACTCGGTGCAAGCCTTAGCAATCTCACGTTTCATATATGCCTCACGAATGAGATTATACGAGAAATCGAAAGGCGCATCTTTATATTCTTTATCTATGACCATTTGGCGCATTTCACCCGATTGTAAGGCAAGTGTGGGTGCAAAAGCATCAGGATTGAGATTGTGTTCAAAATGGCGTTCCCAATAATCTTCATAGTCGGTTTCGCCCCCCTCTTCGGCTATTTGCTTGTAGAGGGTATTGTGGTATAGATAAAAATCTTTGGCTTTTTCGGCTTCTTCCTCCGTGCGTTGCTCCTGCTTCAATTTCAGCATATTCTCCGAAGGCAAATCGATGAAACGAAGTGTTACCTTCTTCTTTACTCCCCAACATATTGCTTGATATTCGGGAGAATAAGACGCAAATGGATAGAGCACTGTTTCGATAGGCAATTCGGTAGTATAGCCCAGCATAGCGATAGGAGGTTTTACCCCCTTTTGCGCTATTTGAGATATCAGAGGGGTAGCATCAGCAGGACCTTCGATGAGAATACACTTGGGGTTGTTTTCCTCTAAGAAGGCAATTAAATGATAGGCTGCCGAAGGCGACAGATGCCTTACACCGAAAAAGTGAATGTTATTCATAATAACTGAGGGTGCGTTCTATAATTTGTCGGGGTTCACCATTGATGAAAGTCGTTTTGGCAATCCAATTACCTTGATTATCGTATTTATACTCGTAAGTCGCTACATTCTTCTGTTTTTGAGGTAGTTTATTTTCTGCTTGTAGTTTGATACAATCTCCTTGACTATTGTATTTTTTGGTAGTAATATTCACCAACTTATCATCTTTGTCGTAAGTGCGATTGCGTTCGGCTAAATGCTGTTTATTGAACTTGCTTTCTACCCTTTGCAACAGATTGCCCTGAGCATCGTAGTAGCGCATCTCGACAGGGTCGCCTTGTTTGTTGTAAGTATAAGCTATGGTAGACTCTAACTGATTGGCGTGATAAGTTTCCTCTTTTAGCACTTTGCCATTGGTATCTACTTGATAGTTGTAATGCGTTTTTAAGAAGCCCCCAGGTGAGTAGGTCGCATCTTTGATAAGATAGCCTTCAGGGTTGTAGACATAAAGGGTTTTATCGGAATTGTAACGGGTTTCAAACAGTTGCCCTTGCGGATTGTAATAGTATTCCATACGACTGTACAATTCGCCGTTTTTGAAGAAAAAACGCATTTGAGTGAGATATCCATTGGGGTTGAAATCTTTTTGAATATTGTCGAGGTTACCTATTTTGACTACTGTATCCAAATCGCGGTCGATGGCTCCTTTTACGAATGTTTTTCCTTGGGTAACTACCTCGTAAGGGATACTGCGCTGACTTTTGACTTTTCCTTTGAGCCCTGAGAGTTCCCAATCGGTAGGGGCTTTGTGTTGAGCGGTGAGGATAGTGGTTGCGATGAATAGGATAGATGTGATTAAATATTTCATTAGTTATGAGTTATCAATTAAGAGTTATGAGTTGTGCAAAGGTAGGGATTAATTATGAATTGGCAAAAAAAGAAAGAGGAATTGATTATTTTTAGTCAATTCCTCTTTCTCGTTTAATCAAAATTCAGTATTAAATTACTTCATTGAGGTAGGCTTTGAGCATCCAAACGGTTTTCTCTTGTTCGGTTACAAAGTCGCTCATTAGATTATTAGTCCCTTCATCACCTATTTCGTCGGAGAAGTCTAACAATTCTCTTTCCAAAGGTAATAGAGCGCTAAGGGTATTAATTACCAAGCGTACGGTTTTATCATCGTCGAAAATGTTTTCGCCTACGGGAACAGAAGTGTGCTTTACATAGCTTTCGAGAGTGTGAAAAGGCACGCCACCAAGGGTAAGAATACGCTCAGCTATTTCGTCGACTTGTTCTTGTGCGGTATTATAAAGTTCTTCGAACTTCACGTGTAATTCAAAGAAGCGTTTTCCTTTTACATTCCAGTGTACACCGCGCAAGTTTTGATAATACGTTTGATAATTGGCAAGCAATACATTTAGCAAGCTGATTTCTTTTTCTACTTTGGCTTTATCAAGCCCTAAGGTATTTAAACTCATAATTTGTTATTTTAAAAATTCTACGGTGCAAAGGTAGCAGTTTTTTTGCAAAGAAGAGCTACTGGATTTATAGATTTTTTTAATTTTAAAATAATAGTAATTAATACCAAATAATGCCAGTAATACCGGATAATGCCAATAATACTAAATAATGCCAATAATACTAAATAATGCCAGTAATACCAGATAATGCCAGTAATCAACTTTGCCAAAGGTGCGAGCCGCACAGGCAGTCGTAGCACGACGGGCGAGGAAAAATTAGCAGATTAGCAAATGTGGAGGGTTGGAGGATTCGTAAGAAAACGGAGAAGAACGGAAGAGAGTCGAGAGAAGTTTTGGTGAGAAAGTGCTATTAGGAGGGTGGAGGTAGCTTATAGAGAGCTTATAGGAAGCTTATACAAATCTTGGACGATTGGTATAGAAAGGGTATGTAAAAAGTTGATTCATAATATCATACAACAGCGCTAAAAATATTAAAAACGGGGTTTCGAGGCGAAAGAAAAAGAATCCTCACCCCGTTCACATACTCTCCTATTCGGAGACTTCTCCCAAGGAGAGGGGGTGTAGTGACGAGTAGAGAGCGACGAAAAAAGGGGAATGTGGCGACGGAAAGGAGAAGGAATAATTAGAGGATTAGCAAATTTAGAAATTAGCAAATGAGGACGGCTGTGACGAGGTAGGACTGGTGAAATAGAGGGAACGGGGAATAAATGACGAGTGTTAAATTTGGGGATTTGGGAATTAGTTCGTAATTTTGCCACCTTAAAAGAAAACAATGTCAGAAAAAACATCTCGGACTAAACATACTTTTCGTCAGCTGTCGCGCTTTGTAAAACCTTATCGCGGGGTATTTATAGCCGTAGCTCTCTTTGCGGTGCTATCGTCTATCTTTTCGACCGCACAACCTTACCTGATAAAAGTAGCGATTGACAATTATATCACTCCTAAGGATTACGAGGGTTTAGTGCGCATTGTGTACATACTCATAGCTTTGCTATGTGCGGAAGTAACGATGCAGTTTCTGTTTTCTTATTACTCTAACTGGTTGGGACAAACGGTAATACGGGATATACGCGAAAAGCTTTTTGCGCACTTGTTGCGCTTTAAGATGCGGTATTTTGACAAATCGTCCATAGGGGTATTGGTAACGCGTGCGGTGAACGATATGGAACGGATAGGCGAAATTTTCAGTTCGGGGCTTTTTGAGATGGCAAGCGATATACTGAAAATGTTTGTTATCACGATTGTAATGTTTGTGATTGATTGGAAATTAGCGCTTATCAGCTATGCTACGATGCCTCTGATTTTGTACTTTACGCGTTGGTTTCAACGTTCAATGAACGCTGCTTTTGTGGAGGTACGTCACCAAGTGGCAAACCTAAACGCCTTTGTACAAGAGCGCATTTCGGGTATTAAAGTATTACAACTTTTTGCGCAAGAGCGCGAAGAATTGGAGAATTTCAAAAAGATAAACGAGAAACACAAACAGGCGTGGCTGAAAACGATATGGTACAACTCTATTTTCTTTCCGATTGGCGACTTGTGTGTATCGATTACCATTGCGCTGATTGTGTGGTTTGGCGGTCGGCAAATTATAGGAGATAACGTGTACGACTTAGGGAATATCTTTCTTTTTATACAGCTTTCACAACAGTTATTCCGACCTATTAGGCATATAGCCGATAAGTTCAACACTTTGCAGATGGGCATTATCGCTTCTGACCGCGTATTTGCTATTTTGGATACTGAAACGGATACTGAAACCGGAGGTGAGAGAGAGTTGAAGGAGGTGAAAGGTAATATTAAGTTTGAAGACGTCCGTTTTGAATACGTAGCAGGGGAAGAAATCTTGCACGGCATTAGTTTTGAAGTAAAAGAAGGCGAAACCATTGCTATTGTAGGGGCAACGGGTGCAGGGAAGACCACTATCACCAATTTGCTAAACCGTTTTTACGACTTGACTTCGGGGGCGATTTACATCGATGGGGTGAACATTGAGGAGTATACTCTCAGTTCGCTACGAGAGCACATTGCTACCGTGTTGCAAGACGTATTCCTATTTGCCGATAGTATTTACAACAATATCACCTTGAAAAATCCTGCTATCACCGAAGAGGAAGTGATTGCCGCTGCTAAGAGTATAGGAGTTCACAACTTTTTGATGAGTTTGCCAGAGGGATATTATTACAACGTGAAAGAGCGTGGGGTTATGCTTTCGGCAGGACAACGCCAGTTGATAGCTTTCTTACGCGCCTATGTACACAAACCGCAAATTCTTATTTTGGACGAGGCAACGTCTTCAGTAGATTCGCATTCGGAAAAGCTCATACAAGAGGCTACCGATAAGATGACCGAAGGGCGCACGTCCATCATCATTGCACACCGCCTTACCACCGTAAAAAAAGCTGATAGAATAATAGTATTAGACAAAGGGAAGATAGTAGAAATAGGCAATCACGAAGAGTTGTTGCAAATAGAAAACGGCTATTACCGCAACTTGTATGAGGTGCAGTTTTTAGAAGAAGTAAAATACAAGGAGTGAGACTGCGTCTCAGAAATTAGCATAAATGAGGTTCAGAATCAAGTATATAAAACGCAATTGAACTGACATTACATAAAATTTAATTGAAAAAACGCTTAACTATAAATGGCTAAAAAGAAACAACCACAAGAAACACAAAAGAAGAAGAAGGATACTAATAAACCTCAACAGCGCAAATTGGCTTTTGGCGTATTTTTAGTACTGCTATCGCTGTATTTGGTATTTACCTTTTCGTCATTCTTCTTCTCGTGGCAGACTGACCAAAGTGGATGGGCAGATTTGAGCAATCGGGAAGAAATTGCTGACAATATAGGCAGTAAAATAGGAGCCTATTTGGGGCAGTTATTTGTATATAAAGGTTTTGGACTGGCAGTTATCTTTCCTGTGTGGCTTCTATTTCTCTCAGGGATGAAACTTATCCTGAATATGAAAAAGCCTTTGCTAAACCGCTGGTTCTGGGGGATTCTGTTAATGGTATTCACTTCAACCGCCTTAGGATTTTTGGGAGGGAAAGCTACCATATTAGCAGGTGTTTCGGGCTATGAACTAAACCATTTTCTACAAGACTATTTGGGCAAATTGGGCACTATACTCCTTTTGGTACTTATTGTGGTACTCTATGGCATTTTCAAACTAAATCTCACTACTGAAAAGGCTGTTGCTTTCTTCCAAAATACATTCTCTAAACTGAAACGCGAAGGAGAAGAAGAACAGGAGCAAGGCGATGAGGAGGAAAACAGCTTTGAAAGTATAGAAAAAGAACCTAACTCCATAGAATTTACTACTGATGAGGGTGATTTAGACTTTATCATTCCACAGGGTGAAAACGAAAAGTTAGACCCTTTTACCCATAAAAAGGAAATTCCGCGCCTTGATAGACAAGAAGGAGGTTTGGAAATCACTAATATTCCCGAAGAGGAACAACCTGATTTTACAGTAACGCCTACTCAGCCAACAGAAGCAATAGACCCCGAGGCTCTGGCTAAGCAATTGGTAGAGAACTATGGAGAGTATGACCCAACGTTAGAACTTAGCGATTACCGTTTCCCTACACTCGACCTCTTAGACGACCCCAAAGACAGTGGTATTGTTATTAACCAAGAGGAATTGGAGGAAAACAAGAATACAATCGTACAAACGCTGAACGATTACAAAATTAAAATAGAGAAGATAAAGGCGACCATAGGTCCTACCGTTACTCTTTACGAAATTGTACCCGAAGCGGGGACACGTATTGCAAAAATCAAGAACTTAGAAGACGACATAGCCCTTTCATTGGCAGCACTCGGCATTCGTATTATTGCACCTATTCCGGGAAAAGGTACGATAGGTATTGAAGTGCCAAACAAGAAGCCTACAATGGTGTATATGCGCACAATGATTACCGCACCGCGATTCCAACACGCCGAAATGGAACTGCCTATTGCCTTCGGAAAAACAATTAGCAACGAAACTTTTGTAGCCGACCTTACCAAAATGCCTCACTTACTGATGGCGGGGGCAACCGGACAAGGTAAGTCGGTAGGGATAAACGTAGTGCTCAGTTCGCTACTCTACAAGAAGCACCCCGCGGAAGTGAAGTTTGTGTTAGTAGACCCTAAAAAGGTAGAACTCTCGATATTTGAGCGTATAGAACGTCACTTCCTCGCTAAATTGCCCGATAGTGAAGAAGCAATTATTACCGACAATAAAAAGGTGGTGAACACGCTAAACTCCCTCTGTATAGAGATGGACAACCGCTACGAACTGCTGAAAAATGCCCAAGTGCGCAACATAAAAGAGTACAACGCTAAGTTTAAAGCGCGACAACTCAACCCTAACGAGGGACACCGCTTTTTGCCTTACATCGTATTGGTGGTAGATGAGTTTGCCGACCTGATAATGACAGCAGGCAAAGAGGTAGAACTTCCTATTGCACGATTGGCACAGCTTGCCCGAGCCATTGGTATTCACTTGATTATCGCTACCCAACGCCCATCGACCAACGTGATTACCGGTATTATTAAAGCCAACTTCCCTACGCGTATTGCCTTTAAGGTAAGCTCTAAAATCGACTCTAAAATCATCTTGGACGGCTCAGGAGCAGAACAGCTCATTGGACGAGGTGATATGCTCTACTCGCAAGGGAATGAACCCGTACGTATACAATGTGCTTTTGTAGATACCCCCGAAATAAAACACATTACCGACTTCATTGGGGCACAGCGCGCTTACCCCGATGCGTACTTGTTACCTGAGTATGTAGGGCCTGAGGGAGAGGGTGTAGATTTAGACTTCGACCCCTCGGAGCGTGACCCTATGTTCCGCGAAGCTGCCGAAGTGGTAGTGAATGCCCAACAAGGTTCGGCTTCCCTCTTACAACGCAAACTGAAATTAGGTTACAACCGCGCGGGTCGCCTGATTGACCAATTAGAACACGCCGGTGTAGTAGGCCCGTTTGAAGGTAGTAAGGCAAGGCAAGTGCTTATTCAAGACATTGTAAGCTTGGATAGATTATTAGAGGGGCAATAGTGAAAAATGAAAAGTTAAGAATGAAAAGTATGAATCAACAACAAGAATTTCTAAAATATCAAGCTCCCACCTCACCTTATCCGCGATTGTTGGAGGTAGAACGCGCTGAGGGTAGCTATATCTATACTACCGATGGCAAACGTTATTTAGATTTTGTGGCAGGCGTATCGGCTTGCACCTTAGGGCATTGTCACCCTGCGGTGGTGAAGGCTATCCAAGAGCAGTGCGCTACCTATATGCACGTAATGGTATACGGCGAGTACGTACAAAAACCGGCGGTAGACTTCTGCAAACTCCTCGCTGAGCAGTTGCCACCAGAGCTCAATACTACTTATTTAGTAAACTCGGGGACGGAAGCTATTGAAGGCTCGGTGAAATTAGCCAAACGCGCTACAGGTCGCACCCAACTCATTGCTGCCAAAAACGCCTATCACGGGAATACACAAGGCTCAATGAGCCTAATGGGCTATGAAGAACGCAAACGCGCTTATCGTCCGCTCATTCCCGATGTAGATTTTATAGAGTTCAACAACGAAGCCGATATTCTCAAAATCACCGAACGCACAGCAGGTGTGGTCTTGGAAAGTATTCAAGGGGGAGCAGGATTTATCGAACCCCAGAACGACTATCTTATCAAGGTAAAACGCCGTTGTGAAGAAGTAGGCGCCCTGCTTATCATCGACGAGATACAACCAGGTTTCGGACGTACCGGAAAGCTCTTTGGTTTCCAAAACTATGGCTTTACCCCTGATATTATCGCAATAGGTAAAGGAATGGCAAGCGGTATGCCGGTAGGGGCATTCGTGTCGTCGTATGAGCGTATGCAACTCTTGGCACACAGTCCTAAAATGGGGCATATCACTACCTTTGGTGGCAACCCCGTGATAGCAGCAGCCTCGTTGGCAACCCTCAACCAGCTACTCACTACCGACTTGATGGCTCAAACCTTAGAGAAAGAGAAACTCTTCCGTAAGTATTTGCAACACCCACTTATTGAGAGCGTGAACGGTAAAGGACTGATGTTAGCGGTTATCGTTAAGACTGCCGAAATCGCCGACTTTGTAGTGAATTACTGTCAGGATAGGGGACTCATTGTGTATTGGCTCTTGTTTGAACACCGCGCTGTACGACTTTCTCCTCCACTTACTCTTACAGAAGAAGAAATAAAAGAAGGCTGTGATATTATCTTAGATGCATTGAATCAGGTAGAGAAATCATTCTAAATGATTACTATCTACATTTAATTCCTTTTTAATCGAAGCTAAAGCGAACCTAAGGCGAATCTAAACCAAAGCTAAGACGAAAAATAGGTGGAATAGAATTAGGAAGCAATCGGTTATAATTGCAATTAATTTATTATCTTTGCCCAAAATAAGCTTTTTGAACTTGCTAATTATCCATTGTAAATTGTTAATTGAAAATATATGTCTGCAATCCTAAACTCATTATTAGACAACGATTTTTACAAATTCACTATGCAATGTGGCGTAGTGCAGTTATTTCCTAAAAACAAGGCACGTTACACCTTTATCAACCGTGGCAAACACGAGTTTCCCAAAGGCTTTGCCGAGGCTTTGAGAGAAGAGGTGGACAATATGGCAAAACTGAAACTCACGAAAGTCGAAAAACAGTTTTTGAAAGATAACTGCCCCTATTTGAGTCCGCTGTATTTAGACTTTTTGGAAGGGTATCGCTATGACCCTTCGGAAGTGCATATCGAACAAAACGGTAGCGACTTGCAGGTAACTGTTGAGGGCTATTGGTATCGCACGATACTTTGGGAAGTACCCTTGCTTTCTATAATTAGCGAGCTCTTCTATAAACTCACCAAAGCGACCGCTTGGACAGACGAGCAGGTAATCGCTAATACTCGTGAAAAAGAATTGTTATACAAAGAATTGGGCGTTGTATTTGCCGAGTTTGGTACACGTCGTCGCCATTCGTATCACGTGCACGACATCGTGATGCATACCTTAATGGAAGGCTACAACCAAACCTTTATAGGTTCTAGCAACGTGCATTTTGCGATGAAATACAAGGTAAAACCCATAGGTACTCACGCTCACGAGTGGTTTATGTTCCACGCAGCTGAGTACAGCTACAAAATGGCTAATGCACTCTCTCTCGAACACTGGGTGGATGTGTACCGCGGCGACCTTGGGGTAGCACTCTCCGATACCTATACTACCGATGTGTTTTTCAAGCAGTTCGACAAGAAATTTAGCAAACTGTTCGACGGTGTGCGTCACGACAGTGGTGACCCTATCGTTTTTGCCGAAAAAACAATTGCTCACTACAAGAAAATGGGTATAGACCCACTATCAAAATACATTATCTTCTCTGACGGACTCAACCCTAAGAAGGTACAAGCTATTACTGAGGCTTGCAAAGGTACCATAGGAATCTCATTTGGTATAGGCACCGACCTTACTAATGATGTAGGGTTGCGCCCGATGAACATAGTGATGAAACTCACCGAAGTACTCACCAGCGACAACGAGTGGGTGCCTACGGTAAAACTCTCCGATGAGCCTAATAAGCACACCGGCGACCCAAGAATGATTGAACTCGCAAAAGGAATATTAGCAATTAAATAGGTTTTAGGTGTCAGGAGTCAGGTTTTAGGCTGACACCTGGTACCTGAAACCTAAAACCTGATAAAAAATGAATTACATACTAATGATTTTAGGGGTGTTGGTAGCACTGTCGCGTTATCTTTTTCCCAAATACGACCAAGCATTGCTCATCATAGGTATAAGCCTACTGATGATAGGTATCTATCGCATTTCACGCAACCTATCCTCAAGAAATGAGGAAGATTTTCAAGACCCAGCGACGAAAATAAGAAACCCAGAAGATAATTAGCAAATTGGCAAATTAACACAGTGAACATAGGAGATTACATAGAAGTACTAGACGATACCATTAAAGGACACATCGTGCGCCTTACGCCTCAGCAGGTAACTGTGCTTACTACTGAGGGGTTTGAATTAACTTACCGCCCTGAGGAAATAATAGTTATTAAAGAAGAAGCACCTCTAAAAGGTGCTTTTACAAATATAGATGAAGAAAGTTTGCGCAAAGATGTGGTGAGCAAGCGCAAAAACAAATCGCCACTCACTAAAAAAGAGCGTAACATCCCTCCAATGGAAGTAGATTTGCACATCGAGCAACTGGTTGACTCTACAAGAAATATGACCAATTACGATATGCTTACCCTGCAACTCGAAACCGCTCGTCGGCAGTTAGAGTTTGCCATTGCACAGCGTATCCAACGCGTAGTATTTATTCACGGAGTAGGCGAAGGCGTATTGCGCACTGAATTAGAATTCTTGTTGGGGCGTTATGCTAATGTTACTTTCTACGATGCCGAATACGCCAAATACGGTGTAGGTGCTACCGAAGTATATATCTATCAAAATGCCAAATAAATGATTCAAGCTAAAAATATTCATAAAACTTATAAAGATTTAGAAGTACTCAAAGGCGTATCGGTGAACGTTGCCAAAGGCGAAATTGTATCGATAGTAGGTGCCTCAGGAGCAGGAAAAACTACCCTGTTACACATCTTAGGCACTTTGGACAGTCCAGATACCAATAAACCATCGTCGTTGGTGATTAATGGTACGGATATATTGTCGTTATCCTCCAAAGCCTTAGCAAAATTCCGCAATGAACACATAGGCTTTATCTTCCAATTCCACCAACTGTTGCCTGAGTTCACTGCTTTGGAGAATATCTGCATTCCTGCACTCATCAAAGGGGTAGGCAGGAAAGAAGCCGAAAAACGCGCAATGGAGCTCTTAGACTTTTTGCACCTTACCTCACGTGCCGACCATAAGCCTAATGCCCTTTCAGGAGGCGAACAACAACGAGTGTCGGTAGCACGCGCCCTGATGAATCACCCTTCGGTAGTATTCGCTGATGAACCCAGTGGAAACCTCGATTCCGAAAGTGCTGAGAAACTACACCAACTCTTTTTCCAACTGCGCAATGAGTTCCAGCAGACTTTTGTAATCGTTACCCATAATGAAGAATTGGCTACTATGGCAGATAGAAAGCTGGTGATGGTAGATGGAAGGATAATTATTCCCAATTCTTTCCAAAATTAGGTAGTATCTTTGCCCCGTTAAACTTAAAAACAGATTAAACAATGAAAAAATTAGTATCAATTATCGCCTCTTTTTTATTGACTGTGGTAGCAGTACAAAATGTATCAGCGAAGGACACTCCTATTACTTTTGAACAATTGCCGGCTAAGGCACAAGCTTTCGTGAAACAACACTTTAAAGTAAATGATATCGCATCGGTATGGAAAGACGACGATATACACGACCAAGATTACAAAGTGTATTTTAACGATGGTACTCAAATTGAATTTTATGCCAATGGAGACTGGGAAGAAGTGAAAACTCGCACTCAGGCTGTACCTGCAAAACTCATTCCTAATGGTATCGCTCAGTACGTAAAGAAAACCTACCCTCAGACGGATATCTACAAAATCCAAAAGAAACGCTATGGCTATGAGGTAGAACTCGCTAACGGACTCGATTTGGAATTCAATGCTAAAGGACAATTTTTAAGAATAGACGACTAATAAAAAGTACCATTTATTTGGTAATTTTTTTATTTTTAGTTACTTTTGTGCCCTAAACATTTTCAATTATAAAAAGATGAATACACTTAAAACATTATCAACAATAGCCTTTTCTTTACTTGCTTTTGGAGTGGCTATCGCTCAAGACGAAGGTCTTGTACCTATAGATGCTTTGCCTGCTAGTGCACAAAGTTTTATTAAGCAACATTTTTCTGCTAATAGCATCGTTTCGGTATGGCAAGATACCGAGAAAGGCAAAGTAGAGGACTACACCGTGCTCTTTGCTGATGGCACAGAAATAGAGTTTCGTGCTGATGGCAATTGGAAAGAAGTGAAATCACGCAACGGACAAGTTTCGCCCAAGATTGTTCCTACAAAAATTACTAAGTATGTGCACAAAAACTACCCTAATGTAATCGTTAAAGAAATTAAAAAAGGGCGTACTAAATACGAAGTAGACCTTTCTAACGGGGTAGAACTCATTTTTAACTTAAATGGTAAATTCTTAAAAATAGACGACTAAAATGAAACGATTTTTATTACTTATCACGGCTGTCCTTACCTTTGGTGCAACTTCAGCACAAGACAAAAAAGTAACTTTTAACGACCTCCCTGCTGATGCTATCAACTTTGTGCGTGAGCATTTCTTGGTAGATCACATCGCTTCGGTATGGAAAGATACCGATTACAACGACGAAGAGTATACCGTCATCTTCCGCGATGGACTTGAAATAGAGTTTAACGGCGACGGTGATTGGAAAGAGCTTAAAGCTCGTCACGGCAAAGTGCCCGATCACGTAGTACCCGAAAAAATATTAGCACACGTACGTGCCACTTTCCCTTTTGAATCTATCAAAGAAGTATCGCGCAACCTTAGTAAAAAGAAATATGAAGCAGAACTTACCGACGGTCAAGAACTCAAATTCGACGATAAATTCAATTTTATTGGGGTAAAATAACTATGTACGACCTTCTTATTATCGGTGGAGGAGCTGCTGGCTTCTTCACCGCTATTAATACTGCTGAAAAACACCCTAACTTTAAGATTGCTATCCTTGAAAAAAGCAAAGAAGTGCTCCACAAAGTGCGCATTTCGGGCGGAGGGCGTTGTAACCTCACCAACGCTACTTTCACCCTTCAAGAACTCGTAAAGAACTATCCTCGTGGCAGTAAGGAACTCCTTAGTCCCTTCTACCGTTTTATGTGTGGTGATACAATGGACTGGTTTGAAGCTCACGGTATCCCTCTCAAAACTGAAGCTGATGGTCGTGTATTTCCTATTTCTAATACTTCGGAGAGCATTGTAAATTGCTTCCTCAACGAAATAAAAAAACACCATATAGAGCTCTTCACTGAACAGAATGTACAAGCCTTCTCTCCTACTCCCAATGGTTGGCAAGTAAGTACGCCCAAGCAAACCTACATTGCTCGAAATATAGTCATTACTACTGGCAGTAACCCTAAAATATGGCAATTGTTAGCTGATTTGGGGCATACTATCATACCACCAGTCCCCTCGTTATTTACCTTTCATACTTCCACCCAATGGACGAAAGAACTATCGGGTATTGCTGTAAATGCTTCTGTACATTTGCTTAGCAAAGAAGGAAAATCACTAAAAATAACTGAGACTGCTCCGCTACTCTTCACCCATACGGGTTTTAGCGGACCTGCGGTATTGCGCGCCTCGGCTTGGGGGGCTCGTGTGCTAGCTGAATGTAACTACCAATGCTTAATGGAAGTAAATTTCACCGCTAACCTCACAGAGGCGCTTTCTTATGACGAAACGCTCTCCGTTCTCCAAGAGTTTAAACAACACAACGGACGCAAAGCAATGCAAAGCTTCTCACTTTTTGAACTCCCCAAACGCTTATGGTCTGCTCTTTTAGAAAATGCAGGTATCGCTCCTGAACAAGTGTGGGCAGAACTCAACAAACCACAATTGCGTCGGCTGGCTGAAGCTCTTACCCAATATCGTTTTCCCATAGAGGGCAAAGCTACCTTCAAAGAAGAATTTGTAACAGCAGGTGGTGTAAAACTTTCTGAAATCAACTTTAAGACTTATGAGAGCAAGCTATACCCTCAGCTCTATTTAGCAGGAGAAGTACTAGATATTGATGCTATTACTGGAGGGTTTAACTTCCAAAATGCGTGGACGGGTGGTTATATCATTGCAGAAAGTATTCAATAATAATCCTATTATAAACTTAATACTTGGCATTATTTTTGTTTATTTTCATATTATTAATAATAACTATATTTTATGGCAAATATTACATTTCACGAACAACCAGCTCATACTGTTGGAGAACTTCCCAAAGTGGGTACTATAGCTCCTAATTTTTCAGCTGTAAGGAATGATTTAGCTGAAGTAACACTCAAAGACTTTCAAGGGAAGAAAGTTGTACTAAATATTTTTCCGAGTGTAGATACGGAGGTATGTGCAGCTTCTGTACGCAAATTTCACGTGGAAGCTTCTAAACTCAGTAATGTAGCTATCCTTTGTGTATCTAAAGACCTTCCTTTTGCACTTACTCGCTTTTGCGCTGCTGAAGGAATAGACAATCTCACTATGCTTTCAGACTTTAGAGGTGATTTTGCAAAGCATTACCCTATTGTCTTTACTGATACTCCCTTAAAAGGGTTATTATCACGTTGTGTAATAGTTTTAGATGAGCAAGGGAAAGTGGTTTATACAGAACAAGTAGCTGAAACCACACACGAACCTAACTACGTTAAAGCGTTAGAGGCTTTGAAATAGGTAAGGAAACAAATAAAAAAGAGGTTATTGGAATACTATTCCAATAACCTCTTTTTTATTTTATATCTCTTATTTGTAACTGCAAACTTGCTCTGCCATTCCACTGATTTTCTTCTATTGAATATACTATGCTGAAAGGTCTGCCAGAGGTTACTATGGGGAGTTTATGTGCTAAGCCAAAGCCTACTGCATCGTAATACGAGGTAGTACCTATTTCTTTTAAGGTGAGTTTTAAGTGTTCTTCATCTTTACCGATACGCTTGGCAAAGCCGGTATCTATTACGCTTTCGGCATAGAAAAGCGGAGGGAGATTCAGAGGACCGAAAGGCTCGAACTGTTTGAGTACGTTATACAACTTTGGTGTAAGTTTGCTCAATGGCAAAGCGGTATCTATAAAGAGTTTGGGAATACGAAGCGAAGAGTCTATGGTTTGCTTTACTACTTCTTCAAAGGCATTTTTGAAAAGCGGATACTGTTCAGGGCGTAAAGTGAGTCCGGCAGCGTATTTATGACCACCAAACTGCTCCAAATACTCACTGCATTGTTCCAAAGCTTCGTAAATATCAAATCCTTGTACCGAACGCGCTGAAGCGGCATACTTATTACCACTCTTAGTAAAGACTACCGTAGGACGATAATAATGCTCTATAAGGCGAGAGGCGACAATGCCTATCACCCCTTTATGCCATTCTTCATTAAACACTACCGACGTATAGTGTTCTTGCTCGCCATTTGCCTCTATTTGGTTGAGAGCTTCGGCGGCGATACTGCTGTCTAGCTCTTTCCTATGTGTATTGAGTGCGTCTATTTCCTTAGCTTTAAGTACGGCTTGTTCTTCATCAGTTTCGGTGAGGAGAGCAACGGCGTATTTGCCGTGTTCTATACGTCCTGCTGCATTCACACGAGGTGCTGCTTTGAACACTACATCGGTTATGGTAATTTTACCTTGATGCTCTCCAAAAAGCGCTTTTACGCCTGCCGACGGATTATTATTGAGCACTTCTAACCCAAAGTACGTCAAGCAACGGTTCTCGCCGTCCATTGGTACGATGTCGGCAGCAGTAGCAACGGCTACTAAGTCTAAAAGGGAAATGAGTTCACTGAACGGGCGTTGTAAATACTCGTGATAAGCTTGGGCTAATTTAAACCCTAAACCACAACCACAGAGTTCTTTATATGGGTAAGGACAATCAGCTTGCTGGGGGTCGAGCACGGCAATAGCATCGGGTACTTGTTCCGAAGGACGGTGGTGGTCGGCAATAATAAAGTCAATGGCTTTTTCTTTGGCATATTCTACTTTATCAATGGCTTTGATACCGCAGTCGAGCGCAATGATGAGGGTACAACCTTGCGCCTCGGCATAGTCTATTCCTTGAAAAGAAATACCATAGCCTTCGGTATATCGGTCAGGGACGTAGGTGTGCAATTTAGAAGTGAAGTTGCTAAGATAACGCTCCATTAAAGAAACGGCGCTAGTACCATCGACATCGTAATCACCGTAAATAAGGATTGTTTCGTTACTTTTTAAGGCTCGATCTAAACGAGCAACGGCTTCTTTCATTCCTTTCATCAGGAAAGGATTATGTAATTGTGAGAGTGTAGGACGGAAGAAATCTTTTGCTTGCTGAAAGGTAGTCACGCCCCGTTGTGCTAAAAGAATCGCCAAAGGCTCACTGATGTTGAGCTCTTGTTGCAAAGTAGCGACAATGGCTTGCGGTGGTAGTGGTTTAAAGTCCCAAGTGTAGTCCATTATTTAGGTAAGAGATAAGAGGTAAGAAAAAAACTTTGCCAAAGTGTGAAACTTTGGCAAAGTGTGTGATATTATTGCTTGTGTGGCTCGCACTTAGCCTAAGTATGTTTTTAGAATTTTACTACGGGAAGTGTGTTTGAGACGGCGAATGGCTTTTTCTTTGATTTGACGTACACGTTCGCGAGTGAGGTCGAAGGTTTCACCTATTTCTTCGAGGGTCATTGCGTGCTGGTCGGAAAGACCGAAATACAAACGAACTACATCGGCTTCGCGAGGAGTAAGCGTTTCGAGCGCGCGCTCTATCTCGGTGCGCAAAGAATCTAATATTAAAGCCTTATCGGGGTTAGGTGACTCGTTACTGCGAATCACGTCGTAAAGGTTAGAGTCTTCTCCTTCTACCAAAGGTGCGTCCATAGAGATGTGGCGACCTGCATTCTTCATAGATTCCTTCACATCATTTACCGACATATCAAGTTCGCGCGCAATCTCTTCGGCTGAAGGTACGCGTTCATTGGCTTGCTCGAGGTAAGCATACATCTTGTTAATTTTGTTGATAGAACCTATTTTATTCAGCGGTAAGCGCACAATACGCGATTGTTCGGCTAAGGCTTGGAGAATAGATTGGCGAATCCACCATACGGCGTAGGAAATGAATTTGAATCCACGGGTTTCGTCGAAACGTTGTGCTGCTTTGATGAGCCCTAAGTTCCCTTCGTTAATAAGGTCGGGCAGGGTAAGCCCTTGGTTTTGGTATTGTTTAGCTACTGATACCACGAAGCGCAAATTGGCTTTGGTGAGTTTTTCTAAGGCGGCTACATCGCCTGCCTTAATGCGTTGTGCCAATTCTACCTCTTCATCAGCAGTAATCAAATCTACACGACCAATCTCTTGCAAATACTTATCAAGAGACGCAGTTTCACGGTTGGTTACCTGTTTGGTAATTTTTAGTTGTCTCATTCAGAAAAAATCCTTAATTTTGTCGATTCTTATACGCATATTATACGTATGGTATTATAGAGATGTTACAAAATCTTTTAATTTTAACATTACTTTAACAGATGAAATATAGTTTTATTATCCCTATATACAATCGCCCTGAGGAACTTGACGAACTGCTAAACAGTCTTGCATCACAAACTTACGAAGGTGATTTTGAAGTAGTAGTGATAGAGGACGGCTCTACTATTACCTCAGAGCAGATATGTAAAAAATACCAAAACGATTTATCGATTACTTATCTTTCTAAACCTAATACAGGTCCGGGCGACTCGCGCAATTACGGTATGCAACGCGCTCAGCACGATTATTTTCTCATTTTAGATTCCGATTGCATTTTGCCTTCTCATTATTTGGAAGCGGTAGATGACTTCTTGCAAGCCCATTATGTAGATTGTTTTGGGGGCTCGGATACTGCTACCGATGACTTTACCGATATTCAGAAAGCTATTAACTATACGATGACTTCTTTGCTGACTACGGGGGGCATTCGCGGTAGCCAAAAGCGTATTCAGCGGTTTGAACCTCGCAGTTTTAATATGGGTTTATCGCGTAAAGCTTTTGAGGCGACGGGAGGTTTTGGGAAAATACACCCTGGTGAAGACCCAGATTTGGTGATACGCCTTTGGGAAAAGGGTTTTGATTCGGCTTTTATCCCTACTGCTTTTGTGTTTCACAAACGGCGCATTTCGTGGGCGAAATTCCGTACCCAAGTGAGCAAATTTGGACAAACGCGGGCTATCCTTAACCATTGGCACCCACAAACGCGCAAGCTGACTTTTTGGTTGCCTACTTGCTTTGCCTTGGGACTTTGTGGCGCTATACTGTTAGTCTTTTTTGGACACATCGCTCCCTTGCTTGTATACGCTTCTTATTTTATATTGATAGGGTGGGACAGTGCCCGAGAGAACCGCAGTGTGAAGATAGGATTTTTATCGGTTTGGGCACTTCTGGTACAGTTTTTTAGTTATGGTTGGGGATTTCTCAGAGCGACATTAAAAATAGCTTTCGTTAAGAAACCAATCGAAACTCTTTTCCCGCATTTATTCTTTAAATAACCTCTTTTTTAGTAGTAGGGAGCTTATAGAAAGCTTATAGGAAGCTTATACGAATCTTGGACGATTGGTATAGGATAGCTATATAAAAATTTGATTTTCAAACTGCTATAAAGGGCATTTACACAGAAATAAAACGAAAGAAAACAGACCTCCAATAGGAGGTCTGTTGTTTGTAAGAGGGAGGTGTTTTATTCTAATATTGCTTTTTGCGTTACTCTCCTTCGCCTTCTCGGTATACGCTTTCTTCGCCTTTTAGGATTTGGAGATAGCTTTTGTAGCGCGACCAAGCGATTTCATCGCGGTTTAAGGCTGCTTTTACAGCGCATTGGGGTTCATCGGTGTGGAGACAATTATTGAACTTACATTGGTGTTTGAGAGCGAAAAACTCGGGGAAATAGTCGGTGAGTTCTTCTTTTTCGATTTCTACCATACCAAAGCCTTTGATACCTGGAGTATCGATAATGCGTGCCCCAAAAGGCAAATCGAACATCTCGGCAAAAGTGGTAGTGTGCTGACCTTGCTGATGTTGCTGAGAAATTTCGGCAGTTTTGAGATGTAAATTGGGAGCTATGGCATTGATGAGAGTAGACTTGCCCGCACCAGAATGCCCTGATACCACGCAGGTTTTTCCTTCCATAGTAGCTTTTACCTTATCGATATTTTTACCCGTAGTAGCCGAAATACCTATACATTCATAACCTGCCTTGCGGTATATTGAAGCGAGGTATTTCACTTCGGTGAGCTCGTCTTCTGTATAAGTATCTACTTTGTTGAAAAGCAATACGGTTTTGATACCATAGGCTTCGGCAGTTACCAAAAAACGGTCGATGAAAGTAGTAGAGGTAGGCGGATTGTTGAGGGTTACTACCAAGAAAGCGAGGTTGATATTGGAAGCGATGATATGAGTTTGCTTAGAGAGGTTTACCGATTTACGAATGATGTAGTTATCGCGTTCTTTTATCTCGGTAATGACGCCTCTGTTGCTCTCTTCCAAACGAAAGAGCACGCGGTCGCCCACGGCTATGGGGTTTGTGTTCTTAATGCCTTTTAGGCGGAATTTGCCTTTGATGCGACACTCGTAGAACTGCTCCGTAGCGACGTCCTTCACTGTGTACCAGCTTCCTGTAGATTTATAGACTAACCCTTCCATTTATTATTCACTTTTCTGTTCTTTTTTCTCTTTCTCAGGAAATACATTGGCGTATACTACTTGACTGATACTCTTTACGGGTTTGTACAGAAGAGATTCACTCAAAGCCGAGGCTGAGAGCCACTTTTCGGTTTGAAAGGTACGCTCTAAAAACAAGAACATCGACCCTGCAATTACAGCCACTTTGAGTAAGCCAAACAAGGCTCCTGCTAAACGGTTCAGAAGACCGAGTTCGGCAATTTTGAGTATCTGGGTAAGGACTTTAGCTAAGAGCATTACCCCCAGCATTAATACAACGAGGGTAATACCAAATGCAAAAATCTCCAAGGTTTGCTTTTCGGCAGGTAGAATCTTGTCTAACAACGAGGCTGTAAAGAACGAAAAGTGTATCGCCCCATAGATACCTATCACAATAGCTAATAGCGATGCCATTTCGATAATAACCCCTCGCATAAAGCCACGTACAGCTCCGAAAGCCAGAATTACCAGTAATAAAATATCTATCTTATTCATTTATCAATTATATTTTTAGTAGTATCTATTTTACGTATAAAATTCCTTTTTTGGTTTGTTGTTGTCCTTTAAAATAGTAGGTAACCACATAGAAATAAGTACCTGCTAAGCGTTTACTACCTACCACTCCTTTTACGTTAGGGTAGCCTCTGAAATAGTCACCATTTTGCTGATAGTGGTCATTTTCATACACTTTTAAGCCCATTTCATCAAAAATAAGTAATGAGATAGGGCGATCTTCATCAGCATTTTCTACCTTGAAATAGTTCTCGGGGTTAGTAGTTGAGACAGCATTATATATTATAAGTGTCGCAGAGGGTGATTTGGACGGGTCGGACGGATTAGGTTGTGGTTGAGGTTGTGGTTGTGGTTGGGGTTGAGGTTGGGGTTGAGGTTGGGGTTGAGGTTGGGGGTTGGGTTGTGGTTGAGGATTTTGAGCGTTAGGGTCAATAGTGATTACTTGTTCATAACGGTTTCCGTTATGAGCACTATCTTCTACGAACCACACATAGCGTATTATTTTTTTACTGCCTTTGTCTTCACTGCTTTGGCTATAGACTACTTGTAAAGCTCCATCACAATTATCGGTTGCAGTGAGGTTTTCTCTTACAGGCACATCGGCGTCGCTCTTTACGGTCATACTTGGAGGGTAAGACGAGAGCACTGGTTTTTGAGTGTCTTTAAGGAAAATTTGTTGGGTATAACGGATAGGCAAAGCTCCATCGGCATAGGCTATCCAAGAGCGAGTGAGTTTGTAAGACTTACGGTCGCCTTCTCTAAACTCTTCTTCATAGTCTATGTGAATGTTTTCGGCTCCCTCTGCTTTTACTTCAGTTTTAGCAGGAATATCGTCTCTGCATTGTACGTGTTTATCCTCAGGAAGAGGAGCTACAAATCGTAAGGTTTTAGTAGGTGGTTCTTTTTCGTAATAGATAAATTGCTGTGCTGTAGCAGAATAGTTGCATTTATCTTTTGCTACCCATTTGCGCAATAAATAGGTAGTATGGTCTTCTTCTGAAAAAGTTACCTCAGCTTTTTTATTAGCACCACAATAATGAGATTCGGCGGTAACGTTAGGTTTTTCGGGAATAGCATTCTTTTTAACAGTTATCACAGGCTCAGGCAAATTTTTAAAGGTAATGTCAGGGCTGTGCATATCCAAAGTGCCTGGGGTGTCAGTGCTCACAGCATAGGCAATATGGTTGAGTACTTCTATTTTAAAGAGTCCTTCTACAAAAAGATTATAATTTTTCCATCCTTTAGCTTGTGTAGGAAAAATGACCGTAGCTTGTCCGTTGTTAGGCAATCCATCGGCTAACACGTATTTATAGGTTTTTCCATAATCGTCTGAAAAGAGGATACGCACCTTACTATCGTTGCCAAAAACATTCTTATCAACATCCCAGTAGATAGTAGTTTCTTTACCATATTTAAATTTTCCGGCACTGCTTTTAGTTATATTAGTTATCCTAAAAGGCTTACCTTCTACTATATTTACTTTGGTTTCATAGACATCATAAAGCGGTACGTGAGGTTTTCCGTCTTTGTAAGCTCCTATTTTGCCATCGCATACGCCTAACCAAAAAGTAAACTCTCCTGTTTCTCCGGGCTTCGTAAATTTATAATCTACAGCTTTCCATTCATTGCTTTTGTTCTTTTTATAAGGCTGATAGAACTCTATACGGTTGCTTTCGGTAGGGCGATTAGAAGGGAAACGCGCTTTGCCAAACTGATTAAAGTCGGCTTGATGTGCCATATAGAGAAGGGGGTCGCCATCGGGGTCGGTTGCTTCTATATTGAATTGAAAGTAAGTGTTAGGAGGTAGTTTGTATTCCTTTTTTAATGTAGAACGTTGGATCACAGGGGCACGGTTAGTAGAAACTTCACCGTAAGGGATATTGTCTTGTGGCAAGCCTACCAACTGAGTACGAGCTTTATCGCTATAATAAGCATCGTGCAAATTGGTACGGTTGCGGATGGTGTATATAGACGGAAGAGAGAAATAAGTGCCATTAGGGTCGTTGATGTAACTCATAATAGAGTTCCCTCTATCGGGCTCGGTATGAGAAGAAGCGGTTGCTCCTCCTATGGTAAAGGTGTGTGCGGAGCCTAATAAGTGTCCTAATTCGTGAAGGATAATATAAAACTCGTGATTGGCGATACAGCCTCCTTTTAGCTTTCCTGTAATTTCACCCAAATGCGCCAAACCACGGTTATCACTGTATATAGAAAAGACAATACCTGCATCGTAATTCTCTTCGCCTATAAGGTTATTAAAATCTGAAGTCGCTCTATTCAATACCTCTCTCACCACAGGGTAATCGTATATTTCTTTGTCTTTAGTAGTGATGATAAGGCGAGGGTCGTCCACCAAAGTAAATTGACAGCCAATCTCTCTACCGCATACTTCGTTGAGCCCTGCCTCTACTTTTGTCATAAATTCTTTTACCTTATTTATATCACCATAACAATGTTTTTTGTAGAAACTGTAATCGATGAGCATAGCCAAACGATAGGTTCTGAGTACATTGGTATTGTAAAGCACTTTTTTGTCGTCAGACGGAAGTGCCTCTTCGTGCAGTATGGCACCACGTGCAGTCATCGCATCAGCAGGCGCGAGTTGCATAGGTAGTCTTTGGGAGGTGGGCGTTGTAGCTTGAGAGCATTGTCCATCGGCGCAAGTACCACAAGTGAAGTGTTCTTTATCGGTAGTAACTTTGAGTATTCCGTTTTCAGTGTTGATGAAATAAGAATGACCATCGTGCCATACTTCACCTGATAGGGTACTTTTATTCATTGAGAGTGTTCCTGCAAAATTGCCATTGTGATAGGCAACGAAAGTGCGGAAGCCTTCTTGGGCAAGGCTATTGGGGCGTGCTTGCCAGTTAAGCGATACAGATTTTCCTTCGATAGGAACATTCCATTGTACTGAGGAGTTTGTACCAAAAAGGCGTATGACCTCAGTAGCTTTTTGTTGTGCATTTATGGTTCCTGCTACGAAGAACCAGAGTAGTAAAAGTCGTGATATTTTCATTTTTTGTTAGTTATTAGTCGTTAGTATTAGGTAACAGGTAAGAATTCCGATTATCTTACATATAGGAATCCTTTCTTTTCTTCTAAGTTACCATCTTTATAATAGGTAACTATATAGAAATAGGTACCTGCAAGAGGTTTGTTACTTATAGTTTTTAGATTAGAGTAGCCCCTAAACACTTCACCGTTTTTGCCGTAATAGTTGTTCTCGTATACTTTGAGTCCCATTTCATCGAAGATGAGCACCGAAATAGGGCGATCTTCGTCAGCATTTTCTATTTTAAAATAGTTCTCGGGGTTAGTAGTTGAGACAGCATTGTATATGATTGCTGTTGCATTAGGTAATGTTGATGAATCAGAAGAGTCTGACGGACTGGGTTGAGGTTGCGGGCTAGGCTGTGGTTGGGGCTGTGGTTGTGGGTTAGGTCGTGGGTTGGGCTGAGGTTCTGGTTCTGGTGTAGTTTCAGGTTTTGTAGGGTCTTTTTGTATCATAAAGCCTCCTACGTGATAAGGCTTTGTACAAGACAATGCATAAGCCAAGCCATCAATCACTTCTATCTTGATGATGCCTTGTCCTTTTTGTTTGCCAAAATGTCCGCGAGTAGTACCTACGGATATATTGGGAAGCTCTACCTCACAAGCTCCATTGTTAGGTGCTTCTTTTTTCAATACGTATTTATAGGTTTTACCAGAGTCGGTTGACAAAAGGATACGCACCTTACTATCTTTGGTAAAAATAGCCTCGTCTACCTGCCAATGAAGCAAAATTGTCTGACCTCCTTTGTAGGTTTTGTTCTGCTCCCAACTACCATTGTCGAAATTTTGTATTTCAAAAGGTTTACCTTTGACTATTTTCACTTGTACCTCTTCTACATCGTATTTCACTACGTGGTTGCTATTGTCTTTGTTATGATCGGCAGCAGCTAACCAAAAGGTGAAAGTACCTTCTTTGTAAGAATCGGCAGCTCCTATGGGTACGAAGGTATTGCGTTCACTCTCAAGCCAAGTAGTTTCAAAGCGTATATTACCATCAGCTCTTCCTTTATAGGTGATAAAACGAGCGTTAGATTTGGTAGAGTGAAAACGCCTATCAGCGGGGTGAGCTATATAAGTAAGCGCATCGCCTTCGGGGTCGGTAGCATTGAGATAGAATTGAAAATAAGTTTCTTCGGGTATGGTATAAGTTTTCTTTAAATGCGTTCTATCGAGCACTGGGGGGCGATTGTTACTCTTTACTCCATAGACAAGGTTAGAGCCTGTTCCCTCTACACGCTTGCCTGCCTCTTGGGTACGCGCTTCATCGGCATAATACGCCATAGAGTTACCCAAGAATTTGCGTATTTCTTGCAAACTTATAAGCGAAAAGAAATCGCGTGGGTGCTCGTGACCGTAACTCATAATCGACTGACCCGAGCCTGTTTCGGTTTTACTAGAATATTGCCCTCCGTTAGAAAATGTATGGTCTGCACCAAACATATGTCCTATTTCGTGGGCAATGGTAGAAGGTTTTATAGGACGTGCTGCCGCGTTAGCTTTGTTGTGTTGCTCATAAGCGGCATAGACCGCTGCCAAACCATTGTAGTTCTCGCGATAATCGGTGAGGATAATTGCTATATCGTATTTGTTTTTATCGTAACGTTTGTTGAGAGTGATAGTACCGTTGTTTACCACTTCATTAGCAGCTTCCCTTCTGCGGAATAAATGATTTTCTTCAGTAGTAAAAATAAGTGCCTCATCATCTACCAAAGTAAAATCCACCCCGACATCATTGCGATATAACTCATTCATAAAGGTAACGGTGGCATACCAAAACGTTTTGATTTTATTTACATTTCTATTGAAATATGCCGAATTGTAAATGCTGTAATCCACCGGTATTGCCAAGCGGTAGTGCCTGAATACGCCATCGGTGTGAATGAGCGCTTTAGGATAAAGTGAATTGTAAATATCAGGTTGCTCGATAGGTGGGTCGTTCTTATCTTCATTGCCTTCGGGAAAGAAATTGCGGGCAGTGAGGGCTTGTTTTCCCAAAGAACTCGCACCACAATCGTGTTCATCGGTTACTGCCTCGACAGTGAGCATTCCTTGGGGAGAAGTTCCCAATACATAGGACTTTCCTCTGTAAAACACTTCACCGCTTAACTGCTGTTTGTCAAAGCTGATAACGCCTACAAAATGGTCTTGGTAGTAACCTACAAACGAGCGAAATTCCTTAGAAGTAGTTCGCGCTTGCCATTGTACGAGCATAGAAGGTGAGTTAGGAATAGGGGGAGCCCATTCTACAGAGGGTTTTTCAGCAAAAAGAGCTATAACACTTTGGATATTAGTTTGTGCATTGGCTACCTCTATGCTTAGGCATAGCCAAAGTAAGTAGTGTAATATATGTTTCATTAGTTTGGTTTTAAAAAACGGCGCAAAGGTACAAAACAATTAACAAATAGCAAGCAAAATTTAACAAGTTATCTTATGTATAGGAATCCTTTCTTTTCTTCTAAGTTACCATCTTTATAATAGGTAACTATATAGAAATAAGTACCTGCCAAGCGTTTGCTTCCTATCACTCCTTTTACATTAGGATAGCCTCTAAAATATTCGCCTTTTTGTTGATAATAGTTACTTTCATATACTTTCAAGCCCATTTCATCAAAAATAAGTAAGGTAATAGGTCGGTTTTCATCTGTATTTTCTATTCTGAAATAGTTATCAGAGCCTTTTTCAGTAGAAACGGCATTGTAAATCACCACTTCTTTAACAGAAGGAACTATTGGCGGTGTAGGTGGTTGTGGTATTACTGGGGTAATGATAATGGTTTGCGTATGCACTCTTTCGTTGCCACACACATCACGCGCTACCCACTTATAAACGACTTTAGAGAGCTTTCCGTTAGTGAGAGTTTCTTCTTTTGGAGACATTGTAACGGTAGGTTGTCCTGCACAAGTATCTTCTGCTGAAATACTCTGTTGTTGGGGGACGGGTGTCCCTTCTTTAATCGTGAGGTTTTGAGGCAAAGTCCCTACAAAAGTAGGTGGGGTAGTATCGGCTACGGTAATGCGCTGGGTATGGGTAAGAGTTGTGCAACCATCGGAAGCGGTAAAAGTACGTTCTAACGTGAAGTTGTTAAGGCATTGCTTGTTGAGTTCCTTGTCGGCGCGAGTAATCACTACCTTAGCACAGCCTCCTTGTGTGGTGGGGGTTTGCACAGCGGGAATAGCTTTGGCACAATCGACGGTTATATTGTTAGGAAGTGTTGCCCAAGTGAGAGGTATAGGAGTTGTTTTAGGCACAATGGTAATGATTTGTTGGTGGGTAGTAACATTACCACAAGCATCTTTGGCTTCCCATATATAGATAAGCTGAGAGATTTTTCCATTAGTTTTTACTTCTTTATGAGAAGGTGTAACAGTAGCGGTGCCACAATTATCAGTAGCGGTAAGCGTTACTTGGGTAGGGGTCGTTTCGCCTTCTTTAATACTCATATTTTGGGGTAAAGCACCTACAAAAGTAGGGCGAGTTTTATCTGTTACGCTAATAGTTTGAGTATAAGTAAGCGTTTGGTTACAAGTGTCGGTAGCTGTAAAAATGCGTTTGATAGTATAAGTATAGTCACAATTACCTTTGATGCGTTCTTCTTTTTGAAGAGTAACCACAGGAGTACAACCACCTGTAACTGTAGGCAATACTACCGCTGGAATAGATTGTTCACAAGAAAGGGTAAGATGATTAGGAAGTGATGCCCAAAGGAGAGGTTCGGGAAGGGCTGAATTCTTTTCAATAGTAAAACCACCGCTTTTAGGGTTGTAGTTAGTAAGGTCAAAGGCTAAACCATCGATTACTTCTACTTTTAGCACCGCCTTATCTGTATTGATATTAGGCAAAGTGATTTCCTTACTGCCATTGTTATCGGCTTCTGCTACTACTATATGTTTAAACGTCTTGCCTAAATCATCTGAGAGCAAGATACGCACTTTGGTGTCTTTGAAAATAGTATTATCTACATTCCAACTAAGGGTGAGTCGATCGCCTCCTTTGTATTCGTTTTTTGGGGTAGTCGTAATTTTGAAGGGGGTACCGTCTTTTACCGTTACTTTGGTTTCAGCCAAATCGTATTGTACTATATAGTCGGCTGACGGTTGGAGTGGGGTATCGCTCACTCCCAGCCAAAAGGTAAAAGTACCCGTAGTTTGTTGTGCTAAGCCACTATTGGCTATTACACTACCTGAGTCTTTGTGGTACTCTGTTTTAATAGTTACAGGGTTAGCAGGAGTAGGTTTGTAGATAATGTATTGCGTTATAGGGGTTTCATCTCCATTGCGTACATCGTGTTGGTTTACGGCGTATAGCAGTTCTGCACTATCGGGGTCGATAGCAGGAATATAGAATTGAAAGAAAGTACCCTTGGGAATAGTATAATGACTTTTAATCTTGCTGTGGTCTATGCGAGGGGCTTGAGTAGTGAAAGTCTTGTCGTGAGCTTTCACGGGTACTTTCGTCAATAGTTCCCGTATGCGCTGAATGCTCGACAGCGAGAAAAAGTCACGCGGACTGCCATAGCTCATCACCGAAGTACCTCTGTCATACTCTGTCTTTTCACTATCGTAGGCTTCTGAGCCCTTATAGCTACCAAAAGTGTGTTTACCCCCGAATAAGTGTCCGATTTCGTGAGCTATGACTTCTTTGGTAAGTACTGCTACGGCATCAGCTTTGGTATTAGCCTGATAAACACCTTTAAGATAAGCTAATCCTCTGATCCCTTTTTTTAAGGAAGCGGTATATGCAAGAGAGATACCCACGTCATAACTATTTTCTCCTATAAGTTCGTTGATAACCTTTGTTGAATGATCCTTAACGTAATCGGCATCGCGATAGCTTGCAAAAGTCTCTTTGCTTTCGTCTTTGATGATGAGACGCTCATCGTTTACTAATTCAAAACGCACTCCTAAATCGCGTATATACACTTCATTAAGGAAGTTTTCAGTATCTGCCCAAAACGTTTTTACTTTCTGTATGTTTTTCTCTAAGTGTCCTGTACTGAAGGTGCTATAAGGGATATGCATCGCCAAACGGTATACCCTTAGTGTTTGTGTGTTGGCAATGGTAGGAGTGGTTTCTTCGGCTAATATCGCAGGGCGGGCTGTCGAAGGGCTTAGGTGCGAATGAGGCGTATCGGTAGTGCCACATCGGAAATTCTTATTAGGCGAAAAGACCAATTGTCCTTTTTGTACGTTTATCTCATACGAGGTATCTCCATAGTGAAAACTCCCCGACACGCTCTGTCCTCCTACCGAAAGGGTCGCTACAAAATTGTCTTGGTAGTAACCCACAAAAGAGCGAATTCCCTCTGAGGCAAGAGAGGTTTTGCGCTCCTGCCACTCAATAGCAATACCCTGTTGTTCCGACACCGCCTTCAGCCATTTATCAGCCTCGCTCTGTGCTTTCCCAAAGAACACACACCCTATTAGCAATCCTATTGTAATGATGTTCTTCATAAGTTTAAATTCAGTATTTTATCCATAGCATTAGTGTCATCTCTGCATCACAAACTTTCGCCAAAGTTTGAACTTGGGCAAAGTTGAAAAAGTCACAGGAAAGAGGCTACTTAAAGCATTCTTGGAGCAACTATTAACCATTAATGATTCATCATTATAATAAGACTTGTCTTACCTGCTACTTCCAAAGTATCTCCTAAAACAATCTCTTTCCCCGAGATAATATCTCTCCCTCTCAAAAATCCCGCCAAACTCTCGGCAAAGCGGTTTAGGTGGAGCGTTTGGCTCTTTTCGTTGTTGTTGAGCACTACCATTACGGTCTCGGTATCGTTGTAACGGAAATAGACATACACTTCATTTTCAGGCAAGTATTGCTTGGTCTTCCCGTAGTGAATTACGGCTTTATCCTTACGCCAATTGAATAGCTTAGCTGTAAAATCGTAATACTCTTTTTGGGTAGCTGTACGCCCAGCAGCAGTGAAAGCGTTCTGTGTATCGCCTGCCCAGCCACCAGGAAAATCTTGTCGTATATCGCCATCGCCTTTGCTCTTGTCGCCTGCCATTGCTATCTCACTACCGTAATACAATTGCGGAATACCACGCGCCGTTGCTAACAATGTGATAATCATCTTATAATCCTCTATCTTAGGATATACGTGATTGATACGTGCCGTATCGTGATTTTCTGCAAAGATGAGCAGATTGTTGATGTCTTTATACAGAAAGTCGTTCGCAAAGTTGTCGTAGAGTTGCATCATACCTTTGTTCCACGAAGGTGTAGTACGGAAAGCCTCGCCTATTGCATCGAAGAGCGGAAAGTCCATTACCGTAGGTAGGTGGGTGTTATAGCTTTGTATCGCACTGATAGGGCTATCCTTTTGCCAATACGATATTTGTGCGCTTTGAGTAAGCCATACCTCGCCCATAATGTTAAAGTGCGGATATTCATCTGTAATGGTTTTCGTCCATTGGGCAATGCCTGCTTTGTCGTTATACGGATAAGTATCCACACGCAAACCGTCGAGGTCGGCGTATTCTATCCACCAAATCGCGTTCTGGGTGAGGTAGTTTAATACCAATGGGTTCGCTTGGTTGAGGTCGGGCATAGAACGCGCAAACCAACCTTTTTCGCAGTACTTTTTGTCCCAGTCCGAGGCATTGCTGTCCATCTGAGTAGTTATCCTAAAAGAGCTCTGTCCATAACCAGGAAATTGGTGTAACCAGTCGTAGCAAGGCAGGTCTTTCACGAGCCAATGCTGACTGCCCCAGTGGTTGGTTACATAATCTTTGATGAGCTTCATACCGCGCTTGTGCAAAGCCTCTGATAACTGTCGGTACTCTTCATTCGTACCATAGCGGGGGTCTATTTTGTACACATCGGTTTGGGCATAAGTGTGATAAGAATGTTGTGGTTCGTTGTCCTCACATAAGGGCGTACTCCATATAGCCGTAGCTCCTAAGGATTGTATATAATCCAAATGGTCGATAATCCCCTGAATGTCGCCCCCGTGACGACCGAAAGAATCTGAGCGGTTGAGCTTATCAGTAAGTGCAGGGTGCAAATCATTGTCGGGTTTACCATTGGCAAAGCGGTCGGGCATAATCAGGTAAACCACATCGCTGCTGTCGAAACTCTTGCGGTAAGCCGAGCCCTCACGACGCGCTTTTAATTCGTAGCGAACACTGCCCACTTTCTTTTTCTTTTGCAATAACGAAATGGTATAGTTGCCCGCTTTTTTATCTTTGGTATCGACGGTTACAAACAGATAGTTAGGGTTTTCTGTTTTCAGTATGTTTACAATAGGCAAATCGCTCTCCACATTGTACTGAGCGATGTTTTTGCCATAGAGCAATACCTGCACTTGGCTATAGTGCATTCCTTCCCACCAAAAAGGTGGTTCTACACGCTGAATCTGAGCGTGAGTTATTCCAAAACTAAATAATCCCATAAGGGTAATAATGTATTTCATAGTGCAAGTTACACAGATGTTTATTTGGGCAAAGATAAGCATTTCTTTTTAAATAACAATGAAAGATAGTAGTTAGTTATTTTAGCTCGGACAAGTCTGACCCCACAGAACCAGAGCAACAGTTCATAGCAACAACATTATAAATTCTATTAGTATTCTATTAATCTTTGGTTAGTCTTCATTGTAGACCCACTGTAGAGCCACTGTAGACCCACTGTAGAGCCACTGTAGACCCACTGTAGAGCCACTGTAGACCCACTGAAGACCCACTATAGACCCACTATAGACCCATCATAGTTCCGTTTAAAATCTATCTAATGCCTCTCCCCTATTCAATTGTCAATTATCAATTGTCAATTATCAATTGCGAATTGTCAATTGTTTTGTAACTTTGCCCCGTTAATTATTTATCACTATGAAAATCGTAATCTCTCCTGCCAAAACCATTAACGAAACATCAGCCCTACCTACTACCCTACACTCTTCGGCTATTTTTCCAAAGGAAATTGGCGAGGTAAGCACTGCCCTTAAAGCACTCTCTCCAAAGCAACTCATAAACCTGATGCATATCTCCCAAAAGCTCGCCGACCTGAATTGGGAACGACACCAACAGCTCTCATTGCCTTTTACCCCACAAAATGCACGTCCGGCGCTCTTTGCTTACGATGGCGATGTGTATGAGGGACTCGATGCCTATTCACTCTCCGAAACGCAAATGGATAAGTTGCAAAGGTCTTTGCGTATTCTCTCTGGGCTATACGGACTGCTTAAACCCTTAGACCTTATCGCTCCTTATCGGTTGGAAATGAGCATCAAACTACCCGTAGGGAAGGCTACAAATCTATATGCTTTTTGGAAAGACAAAATCACTCACGCATTGAACGACGAATTACAAGAAGGAGAATTGTTTATCAATCTCGCCAGTGAAGAATATTTTAAGGCAATTGATACCACAAAGTTAAAAGTGCCCGTGATTACACCTATCTTCAAAGATTATAAAGGGGAAACACTAAAAGTTGTTAGTTTTTATGCGAAGAAAGCGCGGGGTCGTATGGTGCGTTTTTTGGCAGAAAACGAGATTCGCTCAGTAGAAGATTTGAAAGGGTTTAACACTGATGGATATGCGTTTTCAGAAAAGTTTTCAGAAGGAAATACACTTGTTTTTATTAGATAAAAAACTTTGCCAAAGGTTCTAATTGCACGTCGTGCTACAACTGCCTGTGCGGCTCGCACCTTTGGCAAAGTGTATGATATCAATCATTTTTGAGGAATATTGATAATAGTAAGTCTTCTCAATAATTTATTAGGGTCTTCTTTAGCATTTATAGCTCCTATAATCCAAATTTTTGACAATTCTTCTACAATAAGAAAATAAATACCAAAGTGAAATCTTTTAGTAAAGCAAACACGCACTTGTTCTATTTCTTTTCTAAAAGAAAAGGGGCGACTTTTTATTTCTTGTATATAGCTATAAATCTCCTCATATACTTCAAATCCTAAATTTTCTCTTATTTTATTGTAGTAAACTACAATTTCTTCCAAGTCTATTTCGGCTTGACGATGAATCATTAGCTCAAAATCCATATCTTGCTCTCATTTTTTTATCAAATTCATCAAAAGCCCTTCCTGCTTGTTCAGGATTTTCTGTAATTTCATTAGCTCGTTTCAAAAGCACTTGCAAATACTCATTAGAAGTCTCACTATCCGAAATATTATAGTCAAAATCTATATTTTTCTCTTCTAAAAACGAAGTTAGCACTGCTTTTTGGGTTTCATCTTTTGGATATACTAATACACACATAATTATTCTTTTTTTGCAAAGGTATAAAAATTAATTGAAAAATCAGCTAATTTGTAAATTAATCACCAGTCCTTCATTACCTCGCACATTAAAGACGGTGTTGTCGCTAAAAATGAGGTATTGCCCTTTGATGCCCATTAGTTTACCACTATACGTAGGGGTTTGCAACAGTTGCAGAGAGCGTACTTGGGTAGGGTATTTTTCTACGGGGAAATGAATGTGCAAAGGGGTGATATCTTCGGTGATGTAGGGCTGTACTTGGTCGGGCACAAAGTCGCGCACCTCTAATTTTACTCGCAATAAATCTACGGGGGTGATTTGGTTGGTAAGCATTTTGCGCCAGTTAGTTTTATCGGCTATATGAGTTTTAAGAGCGACTTCGGCGATGCCTGCCAAATAGCGATTGGGTACTTCGGCAAGTATAAGGGCTTCGTGCGCTCCTTGGTCTATCCAGCGTGTTGGAGCTTGTGATTTGCGTGTTACCCCCACTTTTACGTCGCTGGAATTGGCAAGATACACATAATGCGGTTGCAACTGCATTTGTTGCTCATAACCCAAATCGCGCTCTTCGATGTTTAAATGCGCTTTGCTAAGTTCGGGGTGCATCACCCAATCGGCGGTTTGAGGGACTTCAAAAAAGCACTCTTTGCAATAACCCTGACGGAAAATAGGCTTATTTTCCCCACAATTCATACACTGAAAGCGCACAAATTGGAGTGTTATATCCTTGCCGATGAGTTGGTTCATCAGTACAAAATCGCCTTCCATTGGCAAATAATATCGTATGGGGTCAGCCCATTCGGTAAGCATTTTTTGAAGTACTCCTTGAAACATAGTTTTAACAGTGAAATGAGGGGACAAAGATACAAAAAAAGTCGTAACACAACAAGCAAAACAATTAGCAAATAGAGCAAACACACGAAATTAAGAGTTAATGTCCGTTCAATATATAACTCTGATTTACAGTTTCTTTTTACAGTATACTTCTGTGAAATCTAAGCAACTTGTTGCTAAATTCCGTGGATAAAATGAATAGCATCTAAAATTTGTCTGTGAAAAATCCGTGTGTTCCGTGAAATCTGTGCGAGACTCTTTGTAGCGAAGCTATCTTTTTTCCTCTCCGCTGGTGCGTTTCTTATAGCTCGTACCTACCTTTGAAAGAGAAAACAGATTACAGCAGAAACAGAGGATATAACAGTGTTATTTTTTACACAAGTAATGAAAGGTAAAGAGTAGAAAGTGTAAAGAAAAAGAGATTTAAAAAGAATTAAAAACGGTTATTTTTACCCTTAAACTTGTTAAAAATGTGTTAATTATTATATCAGTGTAGAGAATGTAAAAAATCTTTACTAATTTTGCGCCCAAAATAAATCACTAACAATGTCTTTTTACAAAACAAGAATGAAAAATATCACTAAAATTCTATTAGCTATAGCATTTTTCTTAATCTCTTTTGAGGGGGTAGAAGCACAAGTGCAGTCTTGTAATTCTATGCCTGAGCCTGTTGCTTATACAAGAGTGGGTACGGCTACTGAAAAAAGAGTAGAAGAAACCGCTGTTGTTAGAGGTATTACAGTAACTCGCATATTAGAAACGAGAGGTTGGTCTATTGATAAGATTATGTATTCTAATCAGGAAACTATTCCTGGAGATACGCAAAGTGACGAAACCTATTGTGGTAAATCTCGTAAGAATACTTTTGGTGGCAAGAAATATCCTTTTATGGACTCTAATAAGGTAAGCAAAATTACCTATAAGTTTAGTAAGCCCGTAATAGATGTTGAAGTTTTTTTAGCAGCCTTTGGTTATAGTGGAAAACGTAAGCCTGGTGGATGGCAATCTTATCCTCATATAGATGTGGTTAAAATAACAACTAATAAAGGAACGGCAACTTTACACGCACGTTCTACTTGTGGTGAGAATAATTTACTTACTGTCTCAGGTAATGAAATATCATCTATAGACGATAAGACTACCGATGCTAAAATAGGGATTACTTCTACAGAGCCTTTTACAGAACTTGTGTTACAAGTTATAGAAAAACAACGACAAACAGGTGGTTATGGTTTCTTCGTGGAAATTTGTTTAGCATCTATTATTGCAGATGCAAGTTGTGATACAATGCCTAACGCTCAGTTTGGAAGAGAACAAAATGCAACCGCCACTATGGGAGGAGTAAAGGTAACGCGTTCTTATACAGGCAAGGGGAACTTTTCGAATGCAGGAGAGCCTAGAAGTTCTATTTATTGCCAAAGTAGCTATAGTGGCGATTTACCTTGGGTACTTAATAGTAACAACAATATTAAAACACTTACTTATACTTTTGAAGAGCCTGTAACAGAAGCTGAACTTTGGTTTGTAGGAATGGGAGGTGGAAATGGTATTAGCGCTTATGATAGAGCAAAAGTTAGTGTAGATTGTGGTGATATTACTCTCAGAGAGGCTTTTAGATGTAATGGAAACGATGTAAATGTAACTAATTCAAGTGCTAACAGTCGTCTTATTTCGGTAAAGAACCCTACAAAGGTAACAGATATAGCTTATAAAGTAACTTCTAGTAAACCTTTTACAAAAATAACCATAGAGGACAGTAGTGATGCACAAGCGGCAGGCTATTTGGTAGAGATGTGTCCTACCTCGGTAAAAAAAGCAAATATTATTACAGTAAATACAGCTCTCACAGAGCAAACAGTATGTGATAATACAGGAAATGCTCCTTCTTATCTTGCTAAAGCTACCATTACTCCAGCCTATGCAGGAGGAACGCTTAACTATGAATTACAAGCTAAAAAGAAAGGTAGCACTACTTGGGAAGCAATTACAACTAACAATAGTGTGACTAATGACCTTACCTATCAGCCTAGTGTTTTAAAAGCATTAGCTTACAATGAGGCTACAGTAAGGATAAAATATACTTATAGTAATAGTGCAAAATTCTGTGGTACTCTCACTAAATATTCTAATGAAGTAAAACTGAATGTAAACGCTAGTACTACTATCACAACTCAACCAGCAACTTCAGTAGCTTACTGTAAAGATGCTACACCTACGGCTCTTAGTGTAACAGCTACTGGGCAAGGAACGCTTAGTTATCAATGGTATTCTAATACAACTAATAACAATACGGGAGGTACTCTTATTACGGGAGCTAATGTAGCTACCTATACACCTCCTACTACAACTGCGGGTAGCACTTACTACTACGTAGCAGTTACGGGTACTTGTGGTACAGTAACCAGTACAGTAGCAAGAGTACAAGTACTTACCGCTTCTGATGTGATTAAAATTACTACTCCTGCTTATCCAAATATTACAGGAGTTTGTAATAATACTGTTTCTATTACAGCTAAAGCTTCATTAGCTACAGGATATAAAGCTAAAACAGGTCATGGAAGAATATATTTTGGATATTTCTTAGAATATAAAACAACTCCTACTGATCCCTGGCAACAGTATGGAGGTATGAAATACAGCGATATTCCTGATAAAGGAGAATTAAAAGCTTTCTCTATAAATCCTAATAATACTCCAAGTGGTGCTACTTTTAGGGTAAGATATACAGCTGATATACAAAATTTATGTGATAATCTTACGGTATACTCTAATGAGTTCACTTACACTAAACAAGCAGTTACTACTATCACTACTCAGCCAATAACTCCTACAACTCCTATTTGTAAGGATGCTACAGCTACAGCTCTCAATGTAGTAGCAACGGGTGAAGGCACTCTTGCTTATCAATGGTATTCTAATACAACCAATAACAATACAGGAGGCTCTCTTATTACGGGAGCTAATGCAGCTACCTATACACCTCCTACTACAGCTACGGGCACTACTTATTACTATGCGGTAGTAACTGGTTCTTGTGGCGTAGCTACAAGTACTGTAGCAACACTTACTGTATATAGTACAGATGCTCCTACTGTAAGCACTACTACTGCACTTTGTCCTACAGCAACTAGTAATGTTGTGTCGTTTGCTAACTACGTAACACCTGCAGTAGGAACTACCTTGCGTTGGTATGCTACTCCTACAGCTACTGCAAGTAGCACTGTAGCTCCTACTATTAATACGAATGTAACAACTCGTACTACTGCAACTGCTTATGTACGAGCTATCAATAACAATGGCTGTACTAGCGGTATCGTAACCGTTACCTTAACAGTAGACGATACTACTGCTCCTACTTTCACAGCACCTACTCCTTTAAATATAGTGTGCAACTCAACTACGGCTACTACGGCTATCAACAATTGGCTTGGTACAGCTACCGCCACCGATGCTTGTGGTGCGATAGCTACTATTACAAATAACTATAATCCTCCAGCTGACCTTTGTACTGTACCAGGCGGTATTATCACAGTTACCTTTGTAGCCAAAGACACTTTTGGTAACACAAAAACAGGTACTTCTACTATTCATTTAGGAGTAACTCCTTTAGTAGTGAAAGACGATACCTTTAACATACCTAATGGTTTAACAACTCAAACCACAATCAGTGTACTTGACAACGATAGTTTAGGAGGTACTAAACCAACAGCTGGAACTGGTGGTACGGTAACTATTACCAATGTAGTGCCTGCTACTCCTATCAACGGTGGTAATGTTCCTGTCTTGAATCCTGAAAACGGTGTGGTAACTATCCCTGCCAATACACCTGCAGGTACTTATACCATTACTTATAAAGAGTGCGAAGCGCTTAATCCAAATAGTAACTGTCAAACAGCTACTGCCGTAATTAAGGTGGGTACACCGACCATTACAGTAGTCCCTGACCCAATGACCGTAACACCAAGCACCACCACTCAAACTATTCCAAGTATCTTAAACAACGATAAGATAGGCGGTACAGTAACACCAACAGCTGGCCCTGGTGGTAATGTAACTATGACGGTTACTAACCCAAGTAATCCTGGCAACAAACCTACTCTCGACCCTAATACCGGAGAGGTAACCATTCCAGGTAATACTCCAGCAGGTACTTATACCATTACTTACAGCTATTGTGAGGTCTTGAACCCTACTAACTGTACCGGTACGCAAACCTTGGTGGTAACAGTAGGTGCTGCAACTCTTACTGTACAAGACGATACCTTTAACATACCTGATGGTTTAACAACTCAAACCACAATCAGTGTACTTGACAACGATAGTTTAGGAGGTACTAAACCAACAGCTGGAACTGGTGGTACGGTAACTATTACCAATGTAGTGCCTGCTACTCCTATCAACGGTGGTAATGTTCCTGTCTTGAATCCTGAAAACGGTGTGGTAACTATCCCTGCCAATACACCTGCAGGTACTTATACCATTACTTATAAAGAGTGCGAAGCGCTTAATCCAAATAGTAACTGTCAAACAGCTACTGCCGTAATTAAGGTGGGTACACCAACCATTACAGTAGTCCCTGACCCAATGACCGTAACACCAAGCACCACCACTCAAACTATTCCAAGTATCTTAAACAACGATAAGATAGGCGGTACAGTAACACCAACGGCTGGCCCTGGTGGTAATGTAACTATGACGGTTACTAACCCAAGTAATCCTGGCAACAAACCTACTCTCGACCCTAATACCGGAGAGGTAACCATTCCAGGTAATACTCCAGCAGGTACTTATACCATTACTTACAGCTATTGTGAGGTCTTGAACCCTACTAACTGTACCGGTACGCAAACCTTGGTGGTAACAGTAGGTGCTGCAACTCTTACTGTACAAGACGATACCTTTAACATACCTGATGGTTTAACAACTCAAACCACAATCAGTGTACTTGACAACGATAGTTTAGGAGGTACTAAACCAACAGCTGGAACTGGTGGTACGGTAACTATTACCAATGTAGTGCCTGCTACTCCTATCAACGGTGGTAATGTTCCTGTCTTGAATCCTGAAAACGGTGTGGTAACTATCCCTGCCAATACACCTGCAGGTACTTATACCATTACTTATAAAGAGTGCGAAGCGCTTAATCCAAATAGTAACTGTCAAACAGCTACTGCCGTAATTAAGGTGGGTACACCAACCATTACAGTAGTCCCTGACCCAATGACCGTAACACCAAGCACCACCACTCAAACTATCCCAAGTATCTTAAACAACGATAAGATAGGCGGTACAGTAACACCAACAGCTGGCCCTGGTGGTAATGTAACTATGACGGTTACTAACCCAAGTAATCCTGGCAACAAACCTACTCTCGACCCTAATACCGGAGAGGTAACCATTCCAGGTAATACTCCAGCAGGTACTTATACCATTACTTACAGCTATTGTGAGGTCTTGAACCCTACTAACTGTACCGGTACGCAAACCTTGGTGGTAACAGTAGGTGCTGCAACTCTTACTGTACAAGACGATACCTTTAACATACCTGATGGTTTAACAACTCAAACCACAATCAGTGTACTTGACAACGATAGTTTAGGAGGTACTAAACCAACAGCTGGAACTGGTGGTACGGTAACTATTACCAATGTAGTGCCTGCTACTCCTATCAACGGTGGTAATGTTCCTGTCTTGAATCCTGAAAACGGTGTGGTAACTATCCCTGCCAATACACCTGCAGGTACTTATACCATTACTTATAAAGAGTGCGAAGCGCTTAATCCAAATAGTAACTGTCAGACAGCTACTGCCGTAATTAAGGTGGGTACACCGACCATTACAGTAGTCCCTGACCCAATGACCGTAACACCAAGCACCACCACTCAAACTATCCCAAGTATCTTAAACAACGATAAGATAGGCGGTACAGTAACACCAACAGCTGGCCCTGGTGGTAATGTAACTATGACGGTTACTAACCCAAGTAATCCTGGCAACAAACCTACTCTCGACCCTAATACCGGAGAGGTAACCATTCCAGGTAATACTCCAGCAGGTACTTATACCATTACTTACAGCTATTGTGAGGTCTTGAACCCTACTAACTGTACCGGTACGCAAACCTTGGTGGTAACAGTAGGTGCTGCAACTCTTACTGTACAAGACGATACCTTTAACATACCTGATGGTTTAACAACTCAAACCACAATCAGTGTACTTGACAACGATAGTTTAGGAGGTACTAAACCAACAGCTGGAACTGGTGGTACGGTAACTATTACCAATGTAGTGCCTGCTACTCCTATCAACGGTGGTAATGTTCCTGTCTTGAATCCTGAAAACGGTGTGGTAACTATCCCTGCCAATACACCTGCAGGTACTTATACCATTACTTATAAAGAGTGCGAAGCGCTTAATCCAAATAGTAACTGTCAGACAGCTACTGCCGTAATTAAGGTGGGTACACCGACCATTACAGTAGTCCCTGACCCAATGACCGTAACACCAAGCACCACCACTCAAACTATTCCAAGTATCTTAAACAACGATAAGATAGGCGGTACAGTAACACCAACGGCTGGCCCTGGTGGTAATGTAACTATGACGGTTACTAACCCAAGTAATCCTGGCAACAAACCTACTCTCGACCCTAATACCGGAGAGGTAACCATTCCAGGTAATACTCCAGCAGGTACTTATACCATTACTTACAGCTATTGTGAGGTCTTGAACCCTACTAACTGTACCGGTACGCAAACCTTGGTGGTAACAGTAGGTGCTGCAACTCTTACTGTACAAGACGATACCTTTAACATACCTGATGGTTTAACAACTCAAACCACAATCAGTGTACTTGACAACGATAGTTTAGGAGGTACTAAACCAACAGCTGGAACTGGTGGTACGGTAACTATTACCAATGTAGTGCCTGCTACTCCTATCAACGGTGGTAATGTTCCTGTCTTGAATCCTGAAAACGGTGTGGTAACTATCCCTGCCAATACACCTGCAGGTACTTATACCATTACTTATAAAGAGTGCGAAGCGCTTAATCCAAATAGTAACTGTCAAACAGCTACTGCCGTAATTAAGGTGGGTACACCAACCATTACAGTAGTCCCTGACCCAATGACCGTAACACCAAGCACCACCACTCAAACTATCCAAGTATCTTAAACAACGATAAGATAGGCGGTACAGTAACACCAACGGCTGGCCCTGGTGGTAATGTAACTATGACGGTTACTAACCCAAGTAATCCTGGCAACAAACCTACTCTCGACCCTAATACCGGAGAGGTAACCATTCCAGGTAATACTCCAGCAGGTACTTATACCATTACTTACAGCTATTGTGAGGTCTTGAACCCTACTAACTGTACCGGTACGCAAACCTTGGTGTAACAGTAGGTGCTGCAACTCTTACTGTACAAGACGATACCTTTAACATACCTGATGGTTTAACAACTCAAACCACAATCAGTGTACTTGACAACGATAGTTTAGGAGGTACTAAACCAACAGCTGGAACTGGTGGTACGGTAACTATTACCAATGTAGTGCCTGCTACTCCTATCAACGGTGGTAATGTTCCTGTCTTGAATCCTGAAAACGGTGTGGTAACTATCCCTGCCAATACACCTGCAGGTACTTATACCATTACTTATAAAGAGTGCGAAGCGCTTAATCCAAATAGTAACTGTCAAACAGCTACTGCCGTAATTAAGGTGGGTACACCAACCATTACAGTAGTCCCTGACCCAATGACCGTAACACCAAGCACCACCACTCAAACTATCCCAAGTATCTTAAACAACGATAAGATAGGCGGTACAGTAACACCAACAGCTGGCCCTGGTGGTAATGTAACTATGACGGTTACTAACCCAAGTAATCCTGGCAACAAACCTACTCTCGACCCTAATACCGGAGAGGTAACCATTCCAGGTAATACTCCAGCAGGTACTTATACCATTACTTACAGCTATTGTGAGGTCTTGAACCCTACTAACTGTACCGGTACGCAAACCTTGGTAGTAACAGTAGGTGCTGCAACTCTTACTGTACAAGACGATACCTTTAACATACCTGATGGTTTAACAACTCAAACCACAATCAGTGTACTTGACAACGATAGTTTAGGAGGTACTAAACCAACAGCTGGAACTGGTGGTACGGTAACTATTACCAATGTAGTGCCTGCTACTCCTATCAACGGTGGTAATGTTCCTGTCTTGAATCCTGAAAACGGTGTGGTAACTATCCCTGCCAATACACCTGCAGGTACTTATACCATTACTTATAAAGAGTGCGAAGCGCTTAATCCAAATAGTAACTGTCAAACAGCTACTGCCGTAATTAAGGTGGGTACACCAACCATTACAGTAGTCCCTGACCCAATGACCGTAACACCAAGCACCACCACTCAAACTATCCCAAGTATCTTAAACAACGATAAGATAGGCGGTACAGTAACACCAACAGCTGGCCCTGGTGGTAATGTAACTATGACGGTTACTAACCCAAGTAATCCTGGCAACAAACCTACTCTCGACCCTAATACCGGAGAGGTAACCATTCCAGGTAATACTCCAGCAGGTACTTATACCATTACTTACAGCTATTGTGAGGTCTTGAACCCTACTAACTGTACCGGTACGCAAACCTTGGTAGTAACAGTAGGTGCTGCAACTCTTACTGTACAAGACGATACCTTTAACATACCTGATGGTTTAACAACTCAAACCACAATCAGTGTACTTGACAACGATAGTTTAGGAGGTACTAAACCAACAGCTGGAACTGGTGGTACGGTAACTATTACCAATGTAGTGCCTGCTACTCCTATCAACGGTGGTAATGTTCCTGTCTTGAATCCTGAAAACGGTGTGGTAACTATCCCTGCCAATACACCTGCAGGTACTTATACCATTACTTATAAAGAGTGCGAAGCGCTTAATCCAAATAGTAACTGTCAAACAGCTACTGCCGTAATTAAGGTGGGTACACCAACCATTACAGTAGTCCCTGACCCAATGACCGTAACACCAAGCACCACCACTCAAACTATCCCAAGTATCTTAAACAACGATAAGATAGGCGGTACAGTAACACCAACAGCTGGCCCTGGTGGTAATGTAACTATGACGGTTACTAACCCAAGTAATCCTGGCAACAAACCTACTCTCGACCCTAATACCGGAGAGGTAACCATTCCAGGTAATACTCCAGCAGGTACTTATACCATTACTTACAGCTATTGTGAGGTCTTGAACCCTACTAACTGTACCGGTACGCAAACCTTGGTAGTAACAGTAGTGGGAACAGCAACACCTACACCTACTCCGGTAGCGGTAGACGATAGGGTTTCTACAGCGTTGAATACTCCTGTAAATATTGCTGTGTTAGCGAACGATACCCTCAACGGAGCGACTACTCCTAATGTAGTAACCCAACCTACAAACGGTACGGTAGTTGTAAATGCCGATAATACGGTAGAATACAGACCTCACACAGGCTTTGTAGGAACTGATACTTTTGTGTACGAAATCTGTAACTCCGCAGGTTGTAGCAGTGCTACTGTAACGGTTGATATAGTGAACAAGCTCATACCTTACAACGGTATGTCAGTAAATGGCGACGGTAAAAACGACCACTTCCATATTGGTGGTATAGAAAACTATCCGAACAATGTGGTACGTATCTACAACCGTTGGGGTGTGAAAGTATTTGAGGTAAGTGGCTACGACAACGTAACCCGTGTGTTTAGAGGTATCTCCGACGGTCGTGTGACAGTAGAAGCTACCGATAAACTCCCACAAGGTACTTACTATTATGTGATTGAATACTACGATCAGAATAATAATAAACAATCTGAAGTAGGCTGGTTATATATCAAAAAATAGTACTTTTATAATAAACTAAAAAGGGCTGTCCAGAAACTCTCTGGCAGTCCTTTTTGTTTTTAAGCCTATTTCCTCATTTTCTTTACCCATATCTCCCCAAACTTCTATCACTCTTCTTCACCTGCTCGTATGGCACGCACCGTCTTACCGCCGCCACAATTCCCCTTTAAAGAAAGTCCATATTCGTCATTCGTCACTGGTCATTCGTCATTTCTTCTCTTTTCCATTATATTCCCCCCTAGTGCCTATAGCCTAAAGCCTAGTACCTTTTCCCTTTCTTTCGCCCCGAAACCCCGTTTTTAACATTTTTAGTGCTGTTGTATTATATTATGAATCAACTATTTATACACCCTTTCTATACCAATCGTCCAAGATTCGTATAAGCTTCCTATAAGCTCTCTATAAGCTACCCCCACCCTTCTCATAGCCTTTTTTCACCAAAATTCCTCTCAGATCTCTTTCGTTCTCCTCCGCTATCTTTCGAACTACTCAACCCTCCACATTTGCTAATTTTCTCATTTCCTAATTTGCTAATCTTTTCCCTGCCCGTGTGGCTCACACTGCCTGTGAGGCTCGCACCTCATTTGCTAATTTCCTACCCGTCCGTGTAGCTCACACTTCTTATTGCTAATTAAAAAATGTTTCGTACCTTTGTCGCCATAAAAGTATATAACCGATGAAAAAAACATTATTATTAGCCATAGGTCTTACACTTATCTTTCTTTCTTGTAAAAAAGACAGCAATGATGACACTACCCTCGGCAGTGCTTTTCCTAAAACAATAGTAGAGGAAACTATTGGTAGTATAGGCACTGTTAAAACCACTGAAACCTATACGTTAAGTGGTAATAAAATTACTGCTTTTGAAAGAAAAGTAGTCGATAACGGTACCCCCACTACTGATGAAGTCTATACCATCACTTATAACGGCGAGTTGATAACTGCTATCAGTATTAAAAGCAATTCTCAAAGCAACAGAAACTATACCTATAACTTTACTTATAACGGAAATCACTTACAATCTATCATTCGTAGTGATAATGTTCAAAAAATTACTTATGAATATCTTAATAACAAAGTAGCGAGTAAAACAACGGTTGATGGAACTGAAACAAAAAAATATAGCTACACTTATGATAAAAACAAAATAACAATGATAGCTCATAGCTCATTCGCTGGTTTTAACGACTATTATATTTATTCCCTCAATCCCGATGGTACAGTAGCTTCTCTTGAAAAAGCAACTTATGTAGGTGCAGTTCCTGACCAAAATACCAAAGGCACTTGTACTTACCAATACGATAATAAACCGAATATCTATCAGCGAGACCTCTTTAAATATTTAGCTGAAATAGAGTTGATAAGTAATTACAACTACTATGGCGATTATTACAGAGACCCTCTTATAAGAACAGCCCCTCACAATGTAGTTTCTTATACTAAAAACCTCCATAATAATACCCAAGCTGACTATAAAGATTTAGAGAATGCTACTCGTACTTTTAGCTATCAATGGAATAGCAACAATACACCTAAGTCCGCTGAATATAAGAAAAACAACACTCATAAAGCTACCTATACCTATACTTATTAGAAAAGCTAATTGCTGATGTTTATAGATTACCTCCTTTCGGCAGTGCTGATGCTTATCACCTTTGCGATAGGCAGTTCGTTGCGCTTCACGGATTTCGAAAACATATTCAAAAAATCAAAGCCCTTGTACTTAGGGCTTTTCTTGCAGATGGTCTTCTTGCCTATCTGTGCTTTTATCATTGCCGAGTTTTCTAATTTACCTCCTGCCGAAAAAGTAGGTCTCATCATCGTATCAATATGTCCTGGGGGTACTACCTCCAATTTCATTAGTTATCTTATCAAAGCCGATACCGCTTTGGCAGTAGCCCTTACCGCTATCAATAGCTTGCTCATACTGTTTACCATTCCGGTGTTGTCTAATTGGGCAGTAGCTGTTTTTATGGGGGGTCATACCGAAGTGTCGCTCCCTATATTTAATATGGTCTGGGAAGTAGCCAAAATCATTATAATACCAGCTTTGTTGGGCTTATTCTTCAACCGGTTTTTCCCTAATGTATCTCTTAAAATTCGTTTTCCTTTAAAAGTAACTAATACCATATTGTTGGGAATTGTATTCTTTATCAAGTTTTTCGGTGATGAACAATCAGGAGGAAGTGGTATTTCAGTAGATGAAATAATCCGACTCTTGCCTGCTACGCTCCTAATGCACCTCAGTGCGATGACACTTAGTTATTTTATAGCTCTGAAATCTTTTAAATTACCGGGCGTTCAAGCAACGACTATCAGTATAGAAGTAGGTCTACAAAACACTGCTTTGGCGATATTGGTAGCAGGTACACTTATGGGCAATACCGATATGACCAAACCTGCCCTTGTGTACGCCATCTTCTCCTTTTTCACCACTTTTATCTTTGCCCTTATCACCATCAGAATTAGAAGATAACAACAATTAATAATTGACAATTAACAATTAAAAAAGCGCGATGTTTAAATAGTAAACATCGCGCTTTTTTACCTTTTACTTTTTATTCACATACCCAGCTGTAAGCCCTCGCTGGCTTTACCTTTTATCTTTTATCTTTTACCTTTTACCTAATTAAATCTTGCTCGCCAACAAATAAATCACTGCCATTCGTATGGCTACCCCATTTTCTACTTGTTGTAAAATAATCGATTGGGAGCTATCAGCTACTTCGCTGGTAATTTCTACCCCTCGATTGATAGGTCCTGGGTGCATAATTACTATTTCTTTGTCAAGGCTATCCAACAGCTCTTTGGTGAGTCCGTATTGTTGTACATATTCGCGGGTAGAAGGAAAATAACTGATGTCGAGTCGCTCATTTTGTATACGCAACATATTAGCCACATCACACCAGTTCAAAGCCTTGCGCAAATTGGTTTCTACCTTCACGTTCAATTTATGAATGTATTTAGGAATAAGCGTTTGAGGCGCACATAGCATCACTTCAGCTCCTTGCTTGTGGAGTGCAAAGATATTAGAAAGTGCCACGCGCGAGTGCAGTATATCCCCCACTATCACTACTTTTTTACCAGCAACATCTCCTAAACGTTCGCGTATAGAATATGAGTCTAAAAGTGCTTGTGTAGGGTGTTCGTGAGCTCCATCGCCAGCGTTTACAATTGAGGCTTTAACGTGTTGTGAGAGGAAGACTCCCGCACCTGGATTCGGGTGACGCATCACTACCATATCCACTTTCATCGAGAGGATATTGTTCACGGTATCTACTAAGGTTTCCCCTTTGGCTACCGATGATTGAGAAGCCGAAAAGTTAATCACATCGGCAGAAAGACGTTTTTCTGCCAATTCAAAGGAAAGACGAGTGCGCGTACTATTCTCGAAGAAGAGGTTGGCAATAGTAATATCGCGCAACGAAGGCACTTTTTTAATAGGACGGTTAATAACCTCCTTGAAGTGGTCAGCTGTTTCAAATATTAACTGTATATCCTTTTCGGTGATATACTTAATGCCCAACAGGTGATTAACGCTCAATGCACTCATTTCTTTTTCTTTTTAAGTGGTTGTGCAAAAGTACAAAATAATTGCAAACTACGAGTTACGATTGAAGATTTTTTTAGCTGTTAGGCGTCAGCAGTCAAAATAGAAATTAACTAATTGTCTACTCCGATAATCCCAAATCCTCCATTGCCATTTCCTCGTCGTCGTGAGTATCTTCTGTCTTTTTAGCAACTATTTTCTCCATTCTGCGGTCATTGAGATGATATTTTGCAAATAGAGCGTCTAAATCATCTAAAAAAGATTTAGTAATCGCCACCTTTAGATTGCCATTTTCCATATTTAGGTGAATATTTTCATTGTGATGATGCACAACAAAGTAAATAGACTGTTTCCCTTTGTGCTTTTGTAGTAAATCTTTGTATTTTGCAATCAAATCTTGGTTAATCTCCTCTATATTCACGTGTAAAGTAAGTTTTTTAGAGAGGGTTTCCATCACATCTTGCAACTGCATCATCTGTAGAAACTGTATTCGAGGTTCACCTCTTTGGTTGGTTTCCCTATTGAGAAATCCTTCTACTATCTTAAACTTGATATACAAAAACGCTCCTGGTACCATATATTTCTGATAGTTCAAATAATCATCTCCAAAGAGTTTAAACTCGTAGGAGCCGTCGTAATCCTCAAGAGTAAAAAAGCCATAACCTTTTCCGTTCTTAGCCGTACGATGTTGCAGGTCAGCTACCATACCCGCAACAGTGAGTTCACGGTTAATAAAAGGTTGTAAGTCTTGCAATTCCGATAGACTGATATTGCAAAAGTTTTGTAACTCGTGCTTAAAATCGTCGAGCGGGTGCCCTGAGATATAGATACCTACGACCTCCTTTTCACGGCGCAACTGCTCAAGGTTACCCCACGTTTCACATTTAGGCACAGCAGGTTCAGGGATATCTACTTCACTCTCACCACCAAACAGACTCATTTGGGCAGAGTTCTTACTCTCTTGGTATTTAGTACCAAAGCGAATGGCTTTTTCGAGAAAGGGAACGCCGTCAGCTTCAGCGTGGAAGTACTGAGCACGGTGTACATTAGTGAACGAATCAAAACCTCCTGCCAAAGCGATACTTTCAAAGGCTTTCTTGTTGATACTCTTATAATCTACGCGTTTTGCCAAATCGAAAATAGAGGTATAAGGACGCTCTTGGCGTTGTTCTACAATCGTATCGACTGCTGCTTTTCCTACTCCTTTCACAGCCCCCATCCCGAAGCGTATGTCACCGTTTTTATTTACGGTAAATTTGTACAACGATTCATTCACATCAGGAGGTAACACCTTGATACCCATTCGGTGACACTCTTCGAGGAAGAAAGTAATCGTTTTGATGTCGTTCATATTGTTAGAGAGTACTGCTGCCATATACTCGGCAGGGTAATTGGCTTTGAGGTAAGCTGTTTGATACCCCACCCACGCATAACAGGTAGAGTGCGATTTGTTGAATGCATAAGCAGCAAACTTCTCCCAGTCTGCCCATATCTTTTCGAGTTTTTGGGCGTCGTGACCTTTTTCGGAGGCTTGGGTAATGAACTTAGGCTTCATCTTGGCTAGCACGGCTATTTGTTTCTTACCCATTGCCTTACGGAGCACGTCGGCTTCACCTTTGGTAAAACCTGCCAATTTCTGCGATAGTAACATCACCTGTTCTTGATAAACGGTAATTCCATAAGTTTCTTTGAGGTATTCCTCCATATCGGGGAGGTCGTACTCAATGGGCTCAATACCGTGTTTCCGCTTGATAAAGCTCGGTATATATTCCAATGGGCCTGGACGATAAAGAGCATTCATCGCTATCAGGTCGGCAAAGACCGTAGGTTTAAGCTCTCGCATATATTTCTGCATACCAGTGGACTCGTATTGGAAAATCCCGACCGTCTCACCACGCTGGAAGAGTTCGTAAGTCTTTTTATCGTCGAGCGGAAAAGCCTCTGCATCGAGCTCTATATTATGCGTTTGTTTGATATTTTCAATAGTATCTTTGATAAGCGTAAGAGTACTGAGCCCCAAGAAGTCCATTTTCAGCAACCCTGCGCTCTCTACTACCGAGTTATCGAACTGAGTCACAAACAAGTCTGAATCTTTGGCTAAAGCTACCGGCACAAAGTTGGTGATATCATCGGGGGTAATAATCACCCCACAAGCGTGGATACCCGTGTTGCGCACCGAACCTTCAATAATATTTGCCTGCTGAATGGTTTGAGTACTCTCCTCCTCCCCTTCTCCTGCTAAAAGACGTTTCAGTTCGTCTACTTTTGGCAGTTCTTCACTACGCACTTTTTCTTTGAGGGTTTTATCGTCCCAACCGAACATCTTCCCTAAAGATGACACCCCATTAGGCACTAAGCCCGCTAATCTATTCGACTCTTGTAGAGGTACATCCAGCACGCGAGCCGTATCTTTGATAGCCGATTTGGCAGCCATTTTACCATAAGTGATAATCCGCGCTACCTGACTCTCGCCATACTTATCAATCACATAGTTGATTACATCTTGGCGACCCGAGTCCTCGAAGTCGATATCGATATCGGGCATAGACACACGGTCGGGGTTGAGGAAACGCTCAAAGAGGAGGTCGTACTTAATAGGATCCATATTGGTAATATCCAAACAGAACGCCACTGCCGAACCCGCAGCCGAACCCCGTCCAGGTCCTACTGATACGTTCATACGTCGCGCTGCGGCTATAAAATCTTGTACGATAAGGAAGTAACCTGGGTAACCTGTTTTTTCAATAATAGAAAGCTCAAAATCCAAACGCTCCCGCACCTCATCGGTAATTTCGGGGTATTTGCGTTTAGCCCCTTCATAAGTAAGATGACGCAAATAATTGTTTTCACCTTTTTTGCCCGTAGGGTCGTCTTCTACCTGAAATTCTTCGAGGATATCAAACTTAGGCAAGAGGATATCACGCGCCAAGCCATAGGGCTCTACCTTGTCGATAATTTCTTGAATATTGAGAATCGCCTCAGGAATATCCTTGAAGAGCGCCTTCATTTCGGCTGAAGTTTTGAAATAATACTCGTTATTAGGCATTCCAAAACGATAGCCACGGCCGCGCCCGATAGGTGTTTTCTGCTTTTCGCCGTCTTTCACACACAACAGAATATCGTGGGCATTGGCATCTTTTTTATGGAGATAAAAGGTATTGTTAGTAGCAATGAGCTTGACCCCATATTTTCTAGAGAACTCTACAAGGGTTTCGTTTACGCGGTTTTCATCTTCTTGGTTGTGGCGCATCACCTCTAAATAGAAATCCTCGCCGAACTGCTCTTTCCACCACAAGAGTGCCTCTTCCGCCTGCTTGGTACCAATGTTTAATATTTTAGACGGCACTTCGCCATTCATACCTCCAGAAAGCACTATTAAATCGCTTTTGTACTGCTCTACAATCGCCTTATCTATACGAGGCACATAGTAAAAGCCTTTGGTAGAAGCGATAGAAGCCATCTTGGTAAGATTGTGATAGCCCTGTTTGTTTTTAGCTAAAATCACCACTTGGTAGCCGTTGTCTTGTCGGGTTCTATCTAAGTGATTTTCGCAGATATTGAACTCACAACCTATAATAGGCTTGATGAGTGTTTCGGTAGGGGTTTCGCCCTTTTCTTCAGCCTCTTTGTTTTTAGCTTCCGCCTCTTTGTTATGTCCTTGTACGGCTTGCACAAAGTGGAAGGCAGCCATCATATTGCCACTATCAGTAAGCGCTACGGCAGGCATCTTCTCTTTGGCGGTGATTTTTACGAGGTCTTTTATAGACGTAGTAGATTGTAATATAGAGTGTTGTGTATGGTTGTGCAGGTGGGCGAATACCGCATTTTCTAACAGTGAAGCATCGACGTGAGGTTCGGTAGTTTGTGCAGTGCTACTGCTTTTTCGCAAGGCATCGGAAGCCTCTTTGAGGTTCACGTGCTTGAGTCCGATAAGAGCTATAGGCGAGGTGTGATGCCCTTGAAATTCTTTGATATAGTCGCTACTGAAAGTACCTTCTTGGAAGCCTTCACCACGACGTATCAATTCAAAGAAACAGCGCGTAGTTGCTTCCACATCGGCAGTGGCATTGTGCGCCTCGGCAAAGGGTACGCCAAAGAGAAAAGAGTGCAACTCGGTGAGGGTAGGCAGCTTATAACGTCCTCCTTTTCCGCCTGCTATCTGGCAGAGGTTGGCAGTTGCCTCAGTACAAGTGTCGATTACAGGCATCTGAGTAAGTGGACTCTCCACCCCATAGCGGTAAAACTCAGCCCCCATAATATTGATATCAAAGCCTATATTTTGTCCCACTACATATTGCGCTTTGCTGAGTGCTTCGTTGAACGCTTTGAACACCTCAGCGATAGGTACCCCTTGCGCTTCTGCTAATTGGGTAGAGATACCGTGTACTTTTTCGGCATCATAAGGCACATCGAAACCATCGGGCTTTATCAAAAAGTCCTGATGTTCTATGAGTGTACCCCACTCATCGTGCAATTGCCAAGCAATCTGCACGACGCGAGGCCAGTTGTCACTATCAGTAAGGGGAGCGTCCCAACGGCGGGGTAAACCCGTAGTTTCAGTATCAAATATTAAGTACATTTTTTTAGGTAAAGCCAGCGTTAGCTGGATATATATGTAAGAGTTTTTTTGAGATTTAAAGTGAGAGGGCAAAGATACAAAACAATTCACAATTAGCAATTAACCATTGATAATTTTAACACGACGCGATTTCCACCATCAAGTACAATTTTTTAGTTGCCTTTTAATAGAATAAGTCTTTTAGTTTTTCAAAATCTAATACTTTTCTTGGACTCAGATTCACCTTAGCTTCACTCCCCTATAGTTCATTGCCCGTTATATCGTATAAGACTTGTGTAAACTAACCGTAATATCCAAATCCACCAATCTACTAATAATTTATCTGTGTGTCTCACACCGTTTTCCCTTCGCTCAAACCCTTTTTCACTCTCCACTATTAAATCTTAACTTTTACCTTAAAAAATACTCTTTGGCACGGTTGTTGTACTATTTACAACCGTAAAAACAAACTTATATTTTTAATTTTTTATACTATGAAAAAGTTTTTAACATTTGTATTTTTAGCATTTTTTGGTGTAATGGCTTATGCCCAAGACGCTGAGATTTCTTTTAAATCTGAAGAAATTGATTACGGTAACATCAAACAAGGTGCAGACGGTGTGCGTGTGTTCGAGTTTACTAACACTGGTAAAGCACCCCTCGTGATTACTAACGTAGCTTCTTCTTGCGGTTGTACCGTTCCTTCTTGGACAAACCAACCCGTAGCACCAGGAGCTAAAGGAAAAATTGAAGTAAAATACGATACTAATCGTGTTGGACCTATCAGCAAGACTATTACTGTTACCTCCAATGCCAAATCAAGCCCTGTAAAAGGCTTACGTATCAGAGGAAATGTTCAATAATCCATAACTATTTATATTTTAATTTACTCCTTAGTCGCCTGCGCTTCTTTCCTTTGCAGGCGACTTTTTTGGTGTTAAACTTTTGTAAAAATGCAAATGGTAAGCATATTTTCCTTATCTTTGCACCCTATAAGAAAACTAAATAATTTGACAGATATGAAATTACACACACTCACTTTGTTCGCTGGGCTATTCGTAGCTCAAGTGTCATTCGCTCAAGTAGACGAAATGGGAACTATGACCGATACCACTACTCCGGTAGTTGCTCCCGCTCCTGTTGAAGCTACTCAAGCTCAGTCTCAAGCAGAACTTAAAGCTCAAAAAGAGCAGTTAAAGGCTCAACAAAAATTACAAAAAGAGCAGGAAAAGGCTGTGAAAGCTGAACAAAAAGCTGCTAAGGAGCAAGAAAAAGCCGCTAAAGAACAACAAAAAGCTGCTGCTCGTGCTAAAAAGAACCAAGAACGCTTGTCCAAAGCTAACTCTGAGGTTTCTAAAATAGAGGCTAAAATTACCAAAGCTAAAACTGATTTAGCTAAGGAACAAAACAAGTATAATTTAAAGAAAGCCAAAGGAGCTCTGTCTCCTCAAGACGATGCTAAGTTCAAAGGAAGAATCCTCAACAAAGAGCAAAAGATTAACAGCTTGAATCTCGACCTTATCAAGGCTAAAGAAAAAGTAAACAAATACCAAATGGCAACTTAGTCATTGTTTTATTTTTTAAAATTACACAAGAAAACCGAGTTACTTTCGTAACTCGGTTTTTATATTTCCTGATGTAACTTACATTAAAACTCTGCACTCTGTGGTGTGCGTGGGTAAGGTATCACATCACGGATATTGGTCATTCCAGTAGCAAAGAGTACCAAGCGCTCAAAACCTAAACCAAAGCCACTGTGTACTGCTGTACCAAACTTACGAAGGTCTAAGTACCACCAAAGAGTTGCCTCGTCCATATGAAGGTCGGCGATTTTTTGTTTGAGCACATCGTAACGTTCTTCACGTTGCGAGCCTCCTACAATTTCACCTATTCCTGGGAAGAGAATATCCATCGCGCGCACCGTTTTACCGTCTTCATTTAAGCGCATATAAAACGCTTTGATATTTGCTGGATAGTCGTATAGAATTACAGGGCACTCAAAGTGTTTTTCCACCAAATAGCGCTCGTGTTCGCTTTGTAAATCTACACCCCATTCGTTTACGGGGTATTGAAATTTCTTCTTTTTATTGTGATTGCTATTCTTTAAAATATCTATTGCCTCGGTGTAACTCACCCTCTTAAACTGATTGTGAATTACAAATTCAAGTTTTTCGATGAGTGACATTGTGCTACGCTCGTTCTGTGGTTTAGTCTTCTCTTCTTCTAAAAATCTTTTGTTCAAGAACTCAAGGTCATCACGACGTACTTCCAAGGTGTATTGCAATACGTATTTAATAAAATCTTCCGCCAAATTCATATTGTCGATAAGGTCATAGAACGCCATTTCGGGCTCTATCATCCAGAACTCAGCTAAGTGACGTGAAGTATTGGAGTTTTCAGCACGGAAGGTAGGTCCAAAGGTGTAAATCTTACCAAGTGCCATCGCAAAAGTCTCACCTTCTAACTGACCTGATACGGTAAGGTTTGTCTCCCTACCGAAGAAGTCTTTCTTGTAATCTACTTCGCCGTTTTCATCAAGTGGTGGATTTTTGGCATCTAAGGTCGTTACGCGAAACATCTCTCCAGCCCCTTCGGCATCACTACCCGTGATAATAGGTGTATTCACGTAGAAAAAGCCATTGTCTTGAAAGTATTTGTGAATAGCAAAAGCTAAAGTAGAACGCACGCGCATCACTGCACTAAAAGTACTAGAGCGCACACGCAAGTGAGCGTTTTCTCTCAAGAATTCAAGTGAGTGTTTTTTAGGTTGGATAGGGTATTCTTCAGGGTTGCTATCACCTAATATACTGATGTTACTTGCTTGTAACTCTACGTTTTGCCCTTTACCTTGACTCTCCACAAGTCGTCCTTTTACTTCAATAGCTGCTCCCGTGGTAATGCGTTTAAGCAATTCAGGGTCGGTATTTTCAAAATCTACTACTACTTGTAAATTGTCGATTGTAGAACCATCGTTCAGGGCAATAAAGCGGTTGCTGCGGAAGGTGCGCACCCAACCTTTAAGGGTGATTTCTCCTTGTATGTTTTTTCCGTCTTGTAATAATTGTTTGATAGAATACATAACGCGTCTTATTTCTTATCTAATTCTGACGGCAAAAGTAATAACTTTTCAATAAATAACAAAGGAGTTTGGCTAAATCTCTAATTGTTTTCACTTCTTACACTGTTCCGTTATAACATTCCCTCTAACTTTTAATAGGTTTCCATCGTCTTACTTTCGCCTCAGATTCGCTCATCTTTCAAACAGCTCTTAATTATTAAACTCTTCTCTTTCCTATAAAAACTTTTCAAGATTCACTTCCCTTTTGCTAATCCTCAAATCTGCTAATTACATCTACTCGTGTGGCTTGTGTCTTTTACCTATAAAAAAGTTTTTTTAACTTGCAGTATAAATTCTTTGTTGTATATTTGTGGCATTAAAATTGATTATTTATTGTTTAATAAAAATGGAAGAATTCAAGCAAGATACCCCAAACGACTGGTCGTTTATTCACAATAGGCAATATAACGATAACAACCTAAATAACAATCCCATAGGTCTGGTGGGGTTCATAACGTCTGTAGTGGCAATATTCCTCGTATTGCTCCCTATTGTGAACCTTATCATATGGCTCACCGGATTGATATTATCTATTATCGGAATGAGCAAGAAGCCTAAAACATTAGCCGTCGCAGGGCTTATTATTTCAGTAGTAACTTCATTGGTGCTCATAATCATTATTGCTTGTATTGTGTTCATAGCCACTAATTCCCAATAGGTTTTCTCCCCCTTTTATCTTTTACCCCTACCTTTTACCTAACTAAAATTGGAAGTAAATAAACGGCTGAATATCGGTAGAATAAGCCTGATAGCAAATAAGCACTACTACTAAGGCTATCGCTATTTTCACAGCGTAATGGCTCTCGGCAAACACGTGTTCCACATAGTCTTTCCAATGCTGTGGTAGCCAATGGGTAATATAACCAATCAAGATAACGCCTAATGGAATATTGTTATGTCTAATCACTTCGGTAGCAGTATCCCAACTCATATTGTTCGCCACTTGTGCGAACCATAAGTTTATGCTCTCCATATCATTACCTCGGAAGAATATGCGTGTAAAGGTAATAAAAGCAAAAGTAAAGGCTATCTTCCAAGCGCGAGTAATCCATAGCTTACTTTGCTCGTACGGACTCACCTTGCGCCAATACTTATAAGCTACTACACCCAAACCGTTCAATCCACCCCATATAACAAACTTCCACGAAGCTCCGTGCCACAATCCTCCAATGAGCATCGTGAGCATAATGTTGATATTGGTAGTCAAGTAACGCTCAAAAGGTTTGTAATAAAAAGCTACTACCGCACCTGCTATAAGCAATCCCCCTGTGATAAAAGTAAAGGCGAGGTTACCAATCGCTACTACCAATATCACTACAAAAAGCAAGGAAAACACAAAAGTTCCTAAGGTGCTATTGCGGTTACCTCCTAACGGAATGTACAAATAGTCCTTCAACCAAGTAGAAAGCGAGATGTGCCAGCGTTTCCAAAAGTCTCCACAGTTCAAAGCCTTATAAGGTGAATTGAAGTTTACAGGCAAATGGAAGCCCATCAATAGCGCTACCCCTATGGCTATATCGGTATAGCCAGAAAAATCACCGTATATTTGGAGCGAGTAACCTATCAGAGCTAATAAGTTAGAAAAGCCCGAGTGCATTTCAGGAGCATCAAATACCTTATCCAAAAAGTGCAACGCGATAAAATCAGCAAATATCATCTTCTTGATAAGTCCTTTAAGAATAAGGAATATTGCCTTATTAAACTCTTCTTTGCTAATCTCTGTTTTTTTGAGAATTTGAGGTACAAACTCTTCTGCACGTACAATAGGACCTGCTACTAACTGAGGGAAGAAACTCACATAAAAACCAAAGTCTAATATCGATTTCAGTGGTGCAACCTTTCTGCGGTAAATATCCACTGTATAGCTAATGGTCTGAAAAGTGTAGAAAGAAATACCTACGGGCAATATAATTTTATCAACTGAAAAGTATCCGTTATAGTCAAACCCATTTGCCCAATAGGCTAAATAGTTAAAGGTTTGATGATGAGTGTGAAACAGCGCATTGTAAGTATCAGTAAAGAAATAAGCATACTTAAAATAACTAAGCACCAATAAGTTCACACAAACGCTAATAGTAACCCCTATTTTGCGTCTTCGCTCTTCTTGTTGATTATAGATATAATGCCCCAAATAAAAGTCAGTAACAGTACTAAATACCAATAACAATACAAAAAGCCCACTTGCCTTGTAATAGAAGTAAAAGCTGGCAAGCAACAAAAACAAGTTGCGCACGTGCTTACGCTTATAGATGAGCACAAACACCGCATATACTAAAGCAAAGAATATCCAAAAGTCTATCCGTACAAAAGTAAGTGGGTGAGCCGACTCAAAGGTAAAGAAGTTTTTAAAGAAATCTATCATAGCTATTATTGCACTGTGGCAAGGTCGTTAAGTAGGCATTGGTAAAACACTTCCGAAATTAGTTTAGTCCCTTGTGGCGTAAAGTGTACGTAATCCGAAACAGCCATTCCTTTTTTTACCCACGCTGTCATCGAGTTTTCTCCTCCCATTGCTTCAAAGATACTAAAATAAGCAATCCCATTTTTCAAGGCTTCTTCCTTCATCAGTTTGTTCATTTTCGGCACAAAAGGATAGGTGATGAGTTGTCCATTACGCGAAGTTGTCATATCTCCAGGACCTAAAAGCATAAACATTGCATTGGGGTTGGCTCGCTTTACCCATTTGATATTAAATATCAACGCGTTTACATACTCCTGAAGCTGTTGGTCTGTTTTCATATAGGGGATTGTATTTCCTCCGTACTGAAAAATAAATATATCGGGTTTGCGGTCAGCACTCATCTGTCTGAAATGCTCGTAATTCATACGTGTAAATATACGTCCTGCTTCCCCTCGCATCGCTACGTTATCCATTCGTACCCCTGACGACGCATCAAGAGTAATCCCATAAAAATCCGGACTTATCTTGCCTTCCAATTCCACTTTTAGCTCCTTAGGAGTAGATGCGAAATTGAGCTTATAATTATGGTATTTACCATCTGAGATAAGAGTATCTATTCTTAGAATATTCCCGTCCTGATACACACGTATCTTCACTTTTGCCATCGCATTGCCATAATGCAACCCAAAGCGCGTGTAGTTTCTTAAACGTGCATACGATTTATCCGAAGGCTTAATCGTAAAGCTGGCTTTTGCTACGGGTAAGGCAGTGGTATCAGCAGTATTGCTCACATAATTAGTGAAACGTGAGAAGGTAGAGAACAAACCATACTTATCGTGCGCTACCGTTTTGCGCTGTTTGCGGTCGAAGAAAGCGTAGCGCGTCCAGTTAGGCGAAGCAATAATATCCACACTGTTCTGGCTATACACTACTTTTATAGGGATAAAACCTGGCCCTCCACCAGTATATGCCAATTGCAATCGGTTGCGCACATAGCCGGTGATGCGGTCTCCTTCTATTTGCGAATCACCATAATGCACTATTTGGCAGGTAGGCTGACACAGTTTCTCTTTAAGTCTTCTGATATAATCCGTATGATTCCCCGGGTAATATATTTTCCCTTCTATATTAGTTTCCGAAGTTTGTACCGTGTCCTTAACAATAGTATCCTTTTTTGCTAAATTTTCGGTTTTTTCGTCTACAATGGTTTTAGTATCTTTAATAAGTTCGTCTACTTTATTATTTTCCTCTTCCCCTTTAAAGAGCATTCCCAATATATCAGGGGTCGGATAGCGCAACATCGCGTCACCAAACACTATACCCTCCCGCACCATTCCTTTGGCGGTGGTGTGATAACTGCTGAAAAGGGTCATTGTAAAGAGGGCTACCAGCACCCCCACAATAAAGAGTAAGATTTTTTTAGGTTGCATAACTTAACTCATTAATAATTCCCACTCGGTCATTAAATCCTCCAACTGCTGTTTTTTCTGTTCGTATTCCTTGTAAAAAGCATCGTTCTGTACGCCTTGTCCCATCTGCTCATTCATCACTTTAAGCTCGTCTTCAAGAGCGGTAATGTTCTTCTCTATCTTGTTGAGCTTATTCTGAATGGCTTTCTGCTGTTTCTGTTCCTCAAACGAGAGTTTTTCTTCTTTCTGCGGTTCTTTTTCTACCTGCACAGGAGTGCTCTTGCTCTGCTGTTCTATCTCTCTAAAATTAACGGCAGCACGTTGTTCAAGGAAGAAATCGATGTCCCCAAGATATTCTTTCAGGTGTTTGTTCTTAAACTCGTATACCTTATCGGTAAGCCCTTGCAAGAAATCGCGGTCGTGCGACACAATGATGAGCGTCCCTTCAAACTGCTGTAAGGCTTGTTTGAGTACATTCTTCGATTTGATATCCAAATGGTTCGTAGGCTCGTCCATCACCATTACGTTAAAGTCCGAAAGGAGCATCTTTGCCAATGCCAAACGGTTGCGCTCCCCTCCCGAAAGCACTTTCACTTTCTTATCTACCTCATCGCCACGGAAGAGAAAAGCCCCAAGTATGTCGCGTATTTTAGTACGATTGCTGTCGTTAGCTGCATTAAACATCGTATCAAGCACGGTGAGTTCTCCATCTAAGTAGTCGGCTTGGTTCTGAGCAAAGTAAGCTAACTGTACATTGTGCCCCAGCCTGATAGTTCCTTCATAGGGTATTTCGCCCACTATCATCTTGGCGAGGGTCGTTTTCCCCTGTCCGTTTTGTCCCACAAAAGCTACTTTGCTGCCTCGTTCTATAAGCAAACTCACGTGGCTGAGCACCTCTTTTTCACCATAACTTTTCGATACATCGTCTATTTCCAGCACTACCTTCCCTGGCGTTACCGATACGGGGAAACGCACGTTCATCACCGCATTGTCTTCCTCGTCTACCTCTATGCGCTCTATCTTGTCCAACTTCTTCATAAGCGACTGTGCCATTGAGGCTTTGGTAGCTTTGGCGCGGAATTTTTCGATGAGCTTTTCAGTGTGTTGTATCTTCTTTTCTTGGTTCTTTTGTGAGGCGAGTTGCAGTTCGCGCATCTCTTTTCTCAGTTCCAAAAACTGAGTGTAAGGCTTCGGGTAATCGTATATTTTGCCTACCGAAATCTCAATCGTCCGATTGGTCACATTGTCTAAAAACATTCTGTCGTGCGACACAATTACCACCGCCCCGCTATAAGTAGAGAGGAACTGTTCTAACCAAATAATCGACTCTATATCCAAGTGGTTCGTAGGCTCGTCCAATAGCAATATATCGTTGTTCTGCAACAGCAGTTTTGCCAATTCAATACGCATACGCCACCCGCCCGAAAAGCTATCGGTGAGCTTGTCGAAATCACTCCGCTCAAAGCCCAACCCCAATAGCACTTTCTCGGTTTCTCCTTGGTATTGGTATCCCCCTATAAGGTCGAAACGATGCGTATAGTCGCTGAGTTTATCGAGCAAATCGTGGTACGCCTCGCTCTCGTAATCAGTGCGGGTTTCTATCTGGTGATGAATATCGTCCAACTGACGTTCCAAAGCCTTAATCTCAGTGAATGCCTGATAGGCTTCTTCCAAAATGGTACGTCCTTTCACAAAATCAATATCCTGTTTCAAAAATCCGATGCGTACATCTTTATCGGTAGCAATGCCTCCGGTATCGGGTTTAAGTTCGCGTGAAAGCAATTTAAGCATCGTCGATTTCCCCGCTCCGTTCTTACCAATAAGCCCCACACGGTCGCCCGCATTCAGCATAAAAGCAACGTCCTCAAAGAGGTACTCGCCTTGAAAAGAAACAGATAGGTTGTGAACGTTCAGCATATGATATTCGTTATTTCGGGCGCAAAAGTACAAAACTATAAGTAATTAGCAATAAATAATGCCTAATTATTAGGTAAAATCAGTACAACCCTTCGCAAAAAATCCCCAATCACTAAAATCAAATCCCAAAATTCACAGTATTTTTCACTGCCCTACCTTCACCCACCGCTCATTATCTCTTCATTCATCACCCTGTCTTTCTTCACTTTTCCGTCACCACATTCCCTCTTAAAAGGACTATATTTTCGTCCCTAATTCCCCCTTTTGTCGCTACACTCCCCCTTTCCCTTCATACTCCCCCCTAGTGCCTATGGCCTAAGGCCTAGTGCCTTTTCCCTTTCTTTCGCCTCGAAACCCCAATTTTAACATTTTTAGTGCTGTTGTATGACATTATGAATCAACTTTTTATACACCCTTTCTATACCAATCGTCCAAGATTCGTATAAGCTTCCTATAAGCTCTCTATAAGCTAACCCCACCCTCCTAATAGCCTTTTTTCACCAAAATTCTTCTCAGCTCCCTTCCGTTCTTCTCCGTTATCTTTCGAACTCCTCAACCCTCCACATTTACTAATTTTCTCATTTCCTAATTTGCTAATTTTTTCCCTGCCCGTCGTGCTACGACTGCCAGTGCGGCTCGCACCTCATTTCCAAATTTGCTAATTTCCAAATTTGTCCATTTGCTAATTACTTCGTACCTTTGCACTTTCATTACCTGTCACCTAATTAAAATGAACACTCTTAAACAATATAACACCGTTATTGAACAATGCCGTACGCTCTTTATCAACAAGATGAAAGACTATGGCTGTGCCTGGCGTATCTTGCGCCTCCCTTCTCTTACTGATCAGATTCTCATCAAAGCACAACGCATTCGAGGGCTACAAGAGAATACCGAGCATAAAATTGATGAAGACGAGACAGCCGAGTTTATAGGCATCATCAACTATGCCCTGATGGCTCTTATTCAAATAGACAAAGGAGTAGCTACCCAGCCCGACCTTAGTCTCGAAGAGGCAACGGCGCTATACGATGCTAAAGTTACCGAAGCGCGCTCCCTTATGGAAGCTAAAAACCACGATTATGGCGAGGTGTGGCGCGAAATGCGGGTGAGCTCTCTTACCGACCTTATCCTGCAAAAGCTCTTGCGTGTAAAACAAATTGAAGATAATAAAGGAAAAACATTGGTTAGTGAAGGCATTGATGCTAATTATCAAGATATGATAAACTATGCAGTGTTTGCTCTCATACATTTAAACAATCAACATAACAACTAAATAACAACTTATATGAAATATCTTATCCAGCTTTGTCGCATATTATTAGGCGTTACTTTTATCATCAGTGGAATGATAAAACTCAATGACCCTATGGGCTTTTCATTTAAATTGGAAGACTATTTTGCTCCCGATGTGCTCAATATGCCTTTTTTTGTACCATACACTTTAACTTTTGCCATTTTGGTATGTATTTTCGAAGTAGTTTTGGGGGTAACCTTATTGGTAGGCTATAAAAAGAAGCTCACTTTGTGGCTTTTGCTGGCTATGTTAGTATTCTTCGGCTTCCTCACCTTCTATTCGGCTTATTTTCACAAAGTAACTGATTGTGGTTGTTTTGGTGATGCTATCAAATTTACACCTTGGCAATCGTTTACCAAAGATATGGTACTATTAGTTTTAGCTCTCATCGTCTTTTGGGGGCAAAAATATGTACAACCCATTACCAAAGGTAATTTACCTTTATTAATTACAGTACTCTCTGTGCTTTTCTGCATAGGCTTTGTATATTACGTCTACAATCACTTACCCATAAAAGATTTTCGTCCATATAAGATAGGAACAAATATCCCCAAAGGTATGGAATTACCGCCCAATGCCGTTACTTATTATTGGACTTTCAAAGTAAACGGCAAAGAAAAAGTGATTGTAACTAAAGATGCAAGTTTCCCAAAAGTAGATGGTGAATATGTAAGCTCTACCTCTACTACCGAATTGCCTCCTATACACGATTTTTATATTCAAGATAAAGATAGAGAAACAGACTATTTGCCACAATTTATGGCAGAAGAAAAGCTCTTGATGGTAGTTTCTTATCGCCTCGACCTCGCTAACCAAGAGGCTTTTAAGGCTATCAAAACCGTAACCGATAAAGCTCTTAAAAACGGATATACCGTGATAGGTCTTACCTCGCAAATGGAGAAAGCTCCTTATATAGTAAAGAAATACGAACTCAATTTCAACTTTTATTATAACGATGCTACTACCCTCAAAACAATGATACGTTCTAATCCTGGACTTATAGTGCTTTCCAAGGGTACTATCATCGATAAAAAGCATTATAACGACAGCGAAAAATTATCAATTGATAAATAACACACCTTTTACTCACATCCCTAACTATCGCTGGTTTTACCTTTTATCTCTTATCTTTTACCTAAAAACGTGTGGCGTAAAGTAAATACCGATTATCAGAATTATTTGCGATTACAACGTGGTTTATCGCAAAATACTGTTGTGTCTTATGGCTTAGATATTGAGAAACTCATAGGGTATTTGGAAAAATACAATATCACTGAACCCCCCGATACTATTCAAGTAGATACCTTGCGCCAGTTCGTATACGAAGTCTCCAAAGAACTTAACGCACGTTCACAAGCCCGACTCATATCGGCTTTGAAGAGTTTTTTTAAGTTTATGATTTCTGAGAAAGGACGTGAAGACTTCCCTATGAGCCTTATCGACAGCCCTAAAATAGGTGTAAAACTCCCCGACACACTTTCCTTAAAAGAAATAGATGCTATGCTCGCCTCCATAGACCTCAGCACCGATGAGGGGCATCGTAATAAAGCTATTATAGAAACGCTTTACGGCTGTGGGTTGCGAGTGTCGGAATTAGTCTCTCTCCGCCTATCCGACTTGTTTTTCGAAGAAGATTTCATTAGAGTAATGGGGAAGGGTAGCAAACAGCGCTTAGTGCCTATTGAAAGCTATACGCAGAAACAAATTAACAATTATATCAATAACCAGCGCAAACAATTAAAGATAGCAAAAGGTCACGAAGATTACGTTTTCCTAAACAGAAGGGGGAAACAACTTACTCGCGCAATGATATTTACTATTGTAAGACAAGTAGCTGAAAACATAGGATTACAGAAGACCATTAGCCCACATACTTTCAGACATTCTTTTGCGACACACCTATTGGAGAACGGTGCGAATCTGCGTGCCATACAGATGATGTTAGGTCACGAGAATATTACTACCACAGAAATATACGTACACGTAGAAAAGTCATATTTGAGGGAAGCTTTGGTGAAATACCACCCACGTCATAAGATGAGTTTTACTCAATAGCCTATTACGTCATCACTCTATTACAAACAGATGAGTGAAGTTTTACCTTATTAGATTTTAGCTATAGGTCTTCAAAATCAAGGTCTTTGTAAACGCCATTACTATTGCTTACGCCTTCCAATCGTTCATTGTAATAGTTCTTTTTAAAGTCTTTTTGATGACGTTCAGAAATTACCTCCTCTCCTTTTTCATCAAAAACATAGTTAGTCATTTCGTTTAAAATATCTTTAAACATTTCAAAATCCTCTTTATACAGATAGATTTTGTGTTTTTTGTAGTGAAATGAGCCATCATCGTGAGTAAACTTCTTACTTTCAGTAATAGTCAAGTAATAATCATTAGCACGCGTTGCTCTTACATCAAAAAAATAGGTGCGTCTGCCTGCTCTTAAAACTTTTGAGAATATCTCCTCATTGTCTAATATTTCTTTTTCTTCCATCATTATGTACGTATTTTTAAATTATTCTGTCGGCAAAAGTCTTCATTTTTTATAGCAAGTGCAAATATTTATAGTATGAATTTTACTTTATTTCCTTATTTTAGTATAATTTTAAGGTTTCACACTTGAAAAACACTACTAACCATAATTTTATCAAAAGAATATCGCTTAAAATTTAGCAATTAACTTCGTCAACGCCTCCTCTTTCGTCTTAGCTTCGCTTTACCTTCGTCTTAGGTTCGTCTTAGGTTCGAATAAGCCTTGTCTTTCAGTCTAATTAAGCGCTACTTCCTTATCCTATTACGACTTCTTTCCCTTCAACTACTATTTCAAAATCTCCCTCTGGACGCTCTTTTAGGTATTGTATTTTACGGATTTTGGTAAGGTAGCTGTGCTCTGCGATAGCGCGCTTCTCGTCATCGGCAATGACGGATACGATTTCTCGCTCAGGATAAGTGAGCAATAACAAGAAATCTAACTGACCATAATCATCGGCAATATGCAAAATACCCGCTTTTTCGGGCAGTGAATGCACAAGCTCGTGATAGTGTTCGCGATGCTGCCTATAATCTTCTTTGACAGCACGCACCACATAATTTTTTTTGTATAAATAATTCAAAAACAGTTTCTTTTCTAGGTAATCCACTCCTTCCAATCGCTTGCGCAAGGCGAGGAATTGCTGGCGGTAGAAAGCGCCTATCTGTTTAGCTCGTTCGCGTGGAATATTGCCAAAATGCTCATCGTTAGGAGCTATGGGGTCGCCTACTACTACCGTAATGGCACCATCGTAGATAATCACATCACCTTTGGGTTGCACTTCCGAACAACCGTGAATATACACGGGCACAAGAGGCGTTTGGAAATGTTCGGCTATCAGGAAAGCACCTTTGTGAAAACGGTGTATTTGGTTACTTTCGGAACGTTTGCCTTCTGGGAAAATCATTACTGAAATACCGTTCTTTAAATTCTTTTCGAATAAGGGCATTCCTTTTTCTATGCCTTCAGAGGCTGGAAAAAAGCCCATTGCCTGCACATAACGTCCAAATACTACCGAGTTATACACCCAATCGTTTACCATATAACTGATGCGATGTGTGAAGAGGCCTATTGCCAAAGTATCGAGCCACGAGGTATGATTGGCAATCACAACTGAAGGAGTTGTAAGCTGTATATGGTGTGGATTCTCTACCTTTTTGCGCACAAAAGGATTGGCATAAAGCACTGAAGTAGTGAGCGAAGCTGCTAAACGTCTGAGCCACATAGTGCGTTTAGGAGTAAGTTTGGCAAGTAGCCAACCTATATTGGAGAGAATAATAGACGATAGTGCATAATAGGTAGTTAGCAGTATGGATTGCAGTAAAAGACGCAAACTCACCGGAGAACGCCCCCTATCAGGACGACGGAATATAAAAAACTTAAATATAGTAGGGTAAAATACAAAAGTTATTGCCAAAGCAGTGAAAATACCTATCACCGATACCGATGCAATTGATTTTAAGGCGGGGTGTTTGGCAAAAATAAGCGTTCCGATAGCTAAAAAGGTAGTAATAGACGCTAAAAGTACTGACACTTTGTACACAGGAAGTTCATTTTTACCATCGGTATAGTCTTTTTGCAGCGCACAAGTCATAAAAATACTAAAATCTACCGAATGTCCTAATACCAAAGTGCAGACAATCATACTAAACACATTGAACTCTATGCCAAAAAAGTTCATTAAAGCAGATGTAACTACCCCTGTAACTCCAATAGGAATAAGAGTGAGTAACACCAACTCTACACGCCTAAAAAACAAGAGCAGTATGAGGAAAATAGCGATAGACGAATAGTTTACTAACAGCAATATATCGTCTTTGAGTTTGCCTAAGAACGTTTCACTTAGGTTCTTGCGGTCGATAACAACGGTAGGCGTGTGTTTTTCTACTGAATGAATAAAAGGGTCACGCTCGGAGGGAGTGAGTTTTACGAGATTGGCAATAGTATAAAAGCCCCCTTTTTCAGTAATAAAATCTTCTAACGGAATAGCTGAAAGGGCTTTATAAGCATCAAGGTTTTTTATAACTTCAAAATCACCTGCTATACTTTGGTAGAAAGGTGCGTAAGTTTCTTCTTTAAAACCAACCTCATTCCCTTTTCCTATCAGTTGTTGTTTTAGAAATTGCTGTCTTTCGGCATTCCAAAAATCTTTCCATCGTTGTAAACGCGCTTCTTGTTCTTTTTTAGGCAATACAATCCCCCCGATAGAACTGAATTGCTTGATACTATCGTGTGCTTTATAACTTTGCAACTGCTGATATAGTGTATAATTGCGCTCTAAGGCTTCCTCTAAAGAGTTGCCATAAGCAGCAGCGTAAAGTGATTTGTATTCACTATCGGTGATGTTCTCTAATTGATGTTCGGCTGCCTTATAACGTTCGTTGATATAGTTGATATTGGCAATATCGCCATTGAAACGGACATTATGAAAAGTAAAACAACTCACCACTATCAGCAGTAAGCAAGCCCCTACTACCCACTTGTTGTGATGAAATGGATAAGCCCCTATGCGGTCTAAAAAAGTTTTGCGCACCTCGATAGTGCGATTGCCTCGGTAGAAATGAGGCACGAGCACCAACGATAATATGGCTGATACCATTATGCCCACAAAAGCAAATATTCCTAAATCTTGCATCACCTCAGAATGTACAAAGAGCAAGCAGAGGAATGAAATGGCGGTAGTGATACTGCTGAGTAATATAGGCACGGTTACAGCACGGTACAACTCGGCGGTGTTTTTAGCTACCTTGTAATGAGTGAGGATATGTAGTGAATAGTCGATAGTAACTCCTAAGAGTACCGCTCCTAAACTGATAGAAATTGCCGAAATACTACCTTTGAGCATATAGAGTGTTGCCAAAGCAGAAAGCACCCCAAAAGCTGAAGGGATAAAGGCAATAAATGGGATATAGACACTGCGGTAGAAGAAGACTAACAGCAAATAAAGCAATGATAATGAAATGAGTACCGTGGTGAGAATATCAGTTTTGATTTGAGAAGCGTTGCTCACCGAGATAAAGGGAGCCCCAAAGAAATCTACACGCGCTTTTCCTTTATACTGGGCGTTGAGATGGTCTTGCAACTCGTCTAACCCTGCGACGAAAGCGGCATTGTGTTCGCTATCGTTGCCATCGTACTTAGGGTTGATAAAGAAGAGGATATGTTGCTCGTCGTTAGTAGTGAGGAAACCATTGGCAATCTTAAAATCATTGCCTGTATTGAGCTCTTGAAGTTTGCGCAAACCGCGAAAAGTGAGACCAAAAGGGTCTTTACGGATAAACTGTTGTGCCACCATACCCGCAGGAGTGAGCATCGTTTTGTACTGACTCTCCACCATTGATTTGAGACTATCGGAAGATAAACGGCGTTCTAAATAAGCGTAATCTTCATCGTTTAGAAAAAGAGGTAGGTGGTCGTTTACAAACTGCCAAGTCTCATCGATTTCTTCTTCGTTTATAATCCCCTGAATATTTTTGACATACTTCGTCATAGAAGCATTGAGCGTATCGCGCAAAGTTTCGGCTACTGCCTGCATATCGGTGAGCGTTTCGCCTTTTTCGGCTGTTACCATTACCGAAATTTTATCAGCGAAATTGAGTTGTTTGAGCACCTTGGAAGTGATGTTCGTCTTATCGTTTTGAGGGAGTACTTTGGTAATATCCTCTTCAAACCGCAACTGACTCAAGCCATAAATAGCAATGAGTGCCCAAGCGGTGAAGAATGAGAAGGTAGCGAGTTTATGAGTGGTGATATATTGGTAAATTCTGTTTAACATCTGCGTTTATTTATCGGACAAAAGTATAGAATAATTAGCAAATAGACAAATTTGGAAATTTGGAAATGAGAAAATGGGAGAATTAGAAAATTAGAAAATTAGGAAATGAGAGAATGGGAGAATTAGAAAATTAGGAAATGAGAGAATGGAGCGCGAGCTACAAGAAAAGTGTTAGCGGAGAGGATTAACTTTGCCAAAGGTGCGAGCCGCACAGGCAAAACCTTTGGCAAAGTGTATACCCCTAAAAGTGACATATCTGAGCTATCGAAAGGAAACGGAAAATTTCATAAGGAGACTAAGAGAGATTTTAGTGAGAAAAGGCTATTAGGAGGGTGGGGGTAGCTTATAGAGAGCTTATAGGAAGCTTATACGAATCTTGGACGATTGGTATAGAAAGGGTATATAAATAGTTGATTCATAATATCATACAACAGCACTAAAAATGGTAAAAACGGGGTTTCGAGGCGAAAGAAAGGGAAAAGGCACTAGGCCTTAGGCCATAGGCACTAGGGGATAACATCCCCCCTAGCCCCCTTCAAAGGGGGAATGTAGCGACGGAAAAATGATGAAAACTTCTTTATATTCAGAAGCTCCATTCTCGCGGGGCACATACCCAGCTGTCGCTGGCTACCTTCAAAGGGGGAATATAGCGACGAAAAAGGGAAGAAATGAGGAATGACAGGGGACAAATGACGAGTGATAAATGACGAATAACAGATTTTTGAATGAGCAATATATAAAGATAAAAGGAAGATAACTTGTGAGAGTTATTGAAGGAAGGAGATGTACGGGCAGTTGTTGGACGAGGTAGGCAAGTCGGAGAAGGAGAACGGGGTAGACAGGGTAGACTGGATAGAGTGAGCGGACAAGGTGGATAAGGCAGAGCGATTGGACGTTTCTGACGACTAAAATTAACACCTTATAACTAAAAATTAACTGCTAAATATTGCTTTTCGTCGATAAAATAAGGCTTTTCGTCGATTATTTTTGCGGACTTCAACTGTATTGTACTACCTTTGTCGCAACTAAATGACAAAAAGTTGCTTAAAAACTAAAAACGATGAAAAGAACTTTGTACATATCTTTTTTGTATCTCTGTCCTTTGTTAGCAGGGGCTCAAGTGAAACAATGGTCGCTGGCAGACTGTATCAACTATGCGGTACAGAACAATATTTCTGTAAAGAAGACGGAACTGAACCAGCAGACGGCTGAAATCAATTACAGTCAGGCGAAGAGCAACCGCTTGCCTACGGTAAGTGGCTCGGCTTCGGCAAACCAGAATTACGGTTCGGCAATCAATCAGATTTCTAACGAGCGGGTGTCGCGACGTACGTTCTCCAACAATTTTGGGGTATCGGCATCTATGCCACTCTATCAGGGCAATAAACTGAACCTACAAGTAGACCGCAGTAAATTATTGCTCGAACAGAACGAACTGTACGTGCAAGAGGCGAAAAACAATATCACTTTGAGTGTACTTGAAGCTTATCTGCAAGCCCTTTACAGCTATGAAGGCATAGAGGTAGCTAAGAATACGGCGCGCTCTTCGGGTGAGGAATTAAAACAAGCACAGGGCAAGTTTGCCAATGGGTCTATTGCTAAACTGAGTTTAGCTGAGATAGAAACGCGTCACGCCAACAACGAGTATGCTATTATCAAAGCAGAAAATGAATACGAAAGTAGGGTACTGACCCTCAAACAACTGTTGGAGCTTCCTCTTAATAGTGATTTCGCTATTGCGCTCGACCTTCCCGCAGATGATGAAACGGCGATTATCCCTAATAAAGATGTGGTTTTTGCGGAAGCCAAACAAAAGCTCCCAAATCTAAAAATCTATCAATCACAACAAAAGATAGCTGAAAAAGATATTAAGATAGCCAGAGCGGGCTATGCCCCTACTCTATCGCTACAAGCAGGGGTAAATACAGGATATTCAAACCTCAACGATTTGAGCTATCGCACCCAGTTGGATAGCAATTTCGGTCAGACCATAGGAGCATCGCTCAATATTCCTATCTTTTCGCAGTTCAGAAATAAGAACAATGTAAAACTGGCTAAGGTTACCCAACAGCAAGCGGTGCTCGACGAACAACAAGCGGAAAAAGACCTCTATACCAAAATAGAAACCGCTTGGCAGAATGCTACCACTTACCAAGCACAACAAGCAGCTTCGCGCACGGCTCGTGACAATGCTAAATTAGCATATGATTTGGCAGTAAAAAAGCACGAATTCGGTGGACTTACCAATACCGAGCTTCTCGTAAGCGAAAACGCTTACCTCAACGCGGAGCAAACCTATTTGCAAAATAAGTATATGCAGGCGCTGTATGTACAGTTGCTGAAGTTTTATGAGGGAGTCCTCCCCCTAACTCCCTCCCAAGGAGGGGGAATGTAGCGATGCTAATCTTTCTGAAAAAATAATTTATAGAATATTATCTAATGACTAACGACTAAATACAATGAAAAAACACATTAAGAAAATCATCATTATCGTACTATTAGCCGTAGTGGCTTTTGGGGTGTATTACTTCTTTATGAAGGAAAAACCTTCTTTTATCGTCCTGCAAACTGATAAGGTTACCCAAGGTGATGTTACTACCGAAGTAACTGCTACTGGTAGCGTACAGCCAGTGGACGAGGTGGAAGTAGGTACCCAAGTATCGGGATTGGTAAGCAAGATTTACGTAGATTACAACAGCCAAGTGAAGAAAGGACAGCTACTGGCGGAACTCGACAAGACAAACCTACAAGAAATGGTTGTAAATGCTACTGCCAATTACCAATCGGCACTCAACGAACTGAATTACTATCGTCAGAATTACGAACGACAACAGAAAATGTACAATGCCCAAGTGATTAGCAAATCGGACTACGAGCAGGCATTGTATCAGTTCAACAACGCAAAAACAAATGTAGCACAACGTCTTACGACCCTCAATCAAGCAAAAACCAACTTAGGATATGCCAATATCTATTCGCCTATCGATGGGATTATCCTCAGCAAAGAGGTAGAAGAAGGGCAAACGGTAGCCGCCTCGATGAGTGCGCCTACACTTTTTAAGATAGCCAAAGACATCAAGCGTATGCAGGTGGAAGCCGATGTAGACGAAGCCGATATAGGACAAGTGAAAGTAGGGCAACGTGTGAGCTTTACCGTAGATGCTTACCCCCAAGAAGAGTTTTCGGGGAAGGTAACCCAAGTGCGTCTATCACCTACTACGACTTCGAACGTGGTGACCTATACGGTGATAGTAGAGGCTGAAAACCCCGACGAGAAGCTCAAACCTGGGCTTACCGCTACCATCGCTATCTATACCAATGAGCTAAAAGGCGTAACCATAGTGCCTGCGAAAGCGATGAACTTCACCCCAGACATCGACCTACTGATGCAGTACTACGCTCAGAAAGGCATTACAGCTGAAGTTCCTAAAGTACAGCACGGCAAGGGTAAAAATAAATACGTATGGGTGCTTAACTTCGACGGCAGTATCGCCCAACAAACCATCAGCATTGGTAGCAACGACGGTATCAATGTGCAGGTGCTCAGTGGGGTAACGGTAGGTACAGAAGTGGTTACGTCCTTAGCAAATATGAACCCGCAAGCCAATGCGGAAAAGAAAGATAGTGGCGACAGCAGTAGCCCGTTTATGCCTAAACGTCCTCGTCGTGATAACTCAAAAGCCAAATAAATGAAAAAAGCAATCATCGACATACGCGATATGAAACGCGAGTTTAAGATGGGCAACGAGACAGTTCACGCCCTCAAAGGCATTAACCTCACCATTCACGAGGGTGAGTTCGTAACCATTATGGGACCCAGTGGGTCGGGTAAATCAACCTTATTGAACATATTAGGTTGTTTAGACCGTCCGTCGTCAGGCGATTACATTTTGGACGGCATCTCGGTGAAAGATATGAGCAAGAACGAACTCGCAACAGTACGCAACACCAAGATAGGCTTTATCTTTCAGTCGTACAATCTTTTGGCGCGTACCTCAGCTATCGAGAATGTAGAGCTCCCTTTGATGTACAACTCTAAAATCTCGGCTAAAGAACGTCGCGAGCGCGCTATTGAAGCTCTCATCAGCGTAGGTTTGGAAAGCCGATTGAACCACTTGCCCAGTGAACTCTCGGGTGGACAACAGCAACGGGTAGCCATTGCTCGTTCCTTAGTGAACCACCCGGTGATACTCCTTGCTGATGAGGCTACAGGTAACCTTGACACTAAAACCTCTTATGAGGTAATGGAGCTTTTCCAACGCCTTAATGACCAAGGTAGTACCATAGGCTTTGTAACCCACGAGAACGATATAGCCCTTTTCAGCAAGCGTACGGTTGTACTCAAAGACGGACATATCATCAGTGATAAGGAAGTAACTAATAGGCTGAATGCAAAGGAAGAATTGGCGAAAATAGTGGTAGAAGATTAGCCATTTGGTTAGACGAGTCAGACGGGAAGGTGGACTTTTCTGACTAATCTGACACCTAAAACCTAACACCTAAAAGCAAATGAATATACAAAACCTTTTTAAAATAGCGTGGCGTGCCCTCTTGCTCAACAAAACAAGGGCGATGCTTACAATGCTGGGCATCATCATTGGGGTGGGCTCAGTGATAACGATGCTTGCCATTGGCGAGGGTTCTAAAAAGAGTATCAAGGAGAATATCTCTAAAATGGGTACCAATATGCTCAATATCCGCCCTGGTGCGGGTATGATGGGCGGGGTGCGTATGAGTATGAGCGATATGCAATCGCTGAAAATGACGGATTACGAAGCCCTCAAAAGAGAAGGTACCCTACTGAAATATGTATCGCCGGTAGTAAGTGGCAATGGACAAAGTATAGCAGGGGGCAACAACTGGCCTACCTCTATCTACGGAGTGAATACTGAATACTTGCCCATACGGGAGTGGAGTGTAGCAGAGGGGAGTATGTTTGGTGAAGATGAAATTACTAACTTTGCCAAAGTAGCCGTGATAGGACAAACGGTAGCTAAGAACCTCTTTCCTAACGGCGAAAACCCTATTGGGCAAACCATACGCTTTAAGAATATTTCTTTTAAAGTAATTGGCGTACTTACCAAAAAAGGTGAGAGCAACTTTGGTCAAGACCAAGACGATGTGATTATCGCCCCTTATACTACGGTACAAAAGCGTATTTTGGCACAAACTTTCTTGCAAAGTATTGTGGCTTCGGTGCTCAATGAAAGTCAGTCGGAGAATGCAGTAAACCAAGTCAAGAAGATTTTGGAGGGCACGCATAACCTTTCGGCTACACAAGAAAATGATTTCAACGTGTTTTCACAACAGGAGCTCATCAGTACGTTTAGCTCTACCAGCGAGATGCTTACCGTGTTATTGGTAGCTATTGCCAGCATTTCGCTCATCGTAGGGGGAATAGGCATTATGAATATTATGTACGTATCAGTAAAAGAGCGCACTAAGGAGATAGGCTTGCGTATGGCTATTGGAGCTAAGGGCAAGGATATTTTGGCGCAATTCCTTATCGAGTCGGTGCTTATTAGCATCACAGGGGGTGTATTAGGCGTAATTATTGGCTTATTAGCTACCGTAGGCGTATCGCTGTTCATAGGCTGGCCAGTGAGTATCACCTTGTATTCTATTGTAATATCCTTCTTAGTATGTACCATTACAGGGGTATTCTTCGGTTGGTATCCTGCCCGCAAAGCAGCCGAGTTAGAACCTATTAGCGCTCTCAGATACGAATAGTGCGAGAGAAACAGGCAATTAAAAATAATAAAAACAGATGAATATAACTTTACCTCCTTATGCTACAACAGAAGACCTGCAAAAATGTATGGTTATTGTTAGAGAAATATTAGATAGCAAAGCCATTACTATTAATGATGAGCAGTGCCAAGCTATAGCTTTAGAAGTTATGGGTATCTCTTATGCCAAAGGAGGAGACTATTCTTCTGAAATCATCAAGAGTTTTACAGAAAGTTATTTAAAAACATCAAAGTATAAAGAATGAAATTTTTAACACACATAGCCTCTTGGGCAGTGGTTTGTATTTTGCCTGCCCTTATTTTTATCTCCGAAAGCAATCACCGATTTGAGGAGGCACTTTATCGTTCGCTTATATCATTGCCTTTTTTGATGTTTTTGTTCTACATCAGTTTCTATTGGCTTATTGATAAACTGTGGTTTAAAAAACGATATATACTTTTTATATTAGTAGCAGTGGCACTCATTTTATGTATTTCGTACAGCAAATATGAGCTTTTTTCGTACTTTAATCCCCGCAAAGATGGACGCAGAATACCTCCTTTCCACGCTTTTGTCTATTTTGATTTCTTATCGAACCTCTTACCAGTAGTCTTTGCAATGGCAATACGCTATGCACAACGCAACTTTTCTTTGGAAATCGCTCAGAAAGAAGCCCAAGCACACAAGTTACAAGCCGACCTTACCCAACTGAAATACCAACTTCAACCACATTTCTTTTTCAACGCACTCAACAATATCTATTCGCTTATAGAGTTTGATCCTCAAAAGGCACAACAGAGCGTGCATAGCCTTAGCAAGCTGATGCGTCACTTTATGCAAAACAGTGACCAAAAGCAGATTAGCCTTGCAGAGGAAGTGGATTTCTTGCAACAGTACATCAGCTTAATGCAGTTGCGCCTGACTGATAAAACTACTGTACGGGTAGATTTCCCGAAGCAACTACCCCCACTCACCATAGCGCCTTTGCTGTTTATCAGCTTGGTGGAAAACGCTTTTAAGCACGGTGTATCGGCGACTGAGGCAACAGAATTGTCGTTTAGCTTGAGAGTGGAAGAGAATAAGGTAATATTTAGAAGTGAGAACACTATAATTCCTAAACAAGAAAGTTTGTATAACTCAGGTATTGGCATTGAAAACTTAAAGAAACGCCTAACACTTCTTTATCCTAAAAAACATCAATACAACATCGAAGAAAAAAACGGAGAATACATTGCTCAATTGACAATTGACAATTGAGAATTGACAAATGTGAGTTTTTTAGACCAAAGGCAAGAAATTTTCTTAAAAAAGAAGTACTTTCGATGTGAGGAGAGTGTAGCTTACGCTACAGAAATCTTACAAATCAAACAAATAGGTAGCAAGCTACCTGAAAGTCTCGAACTGACCTATACTTCATAATTTTGCGCAGTTGCTCTGCGAGACGTATGACGGACTTTTAACAAACCTTAAACGGAACTACAGTGGTTTTATAGTGGGTCTACAGTGGCTCTACAGTGGCTCTACAGTGGCTCTACAATAAAGGTTAATCGAATTATAATCGAACATTAATTGAACTTATGGTGCTACTATCTCCTTACATCACTCGTTCTAGTGTTTAAACTTGTTGTACTTAAAATAAGTAACAACTTAAATCAAAGGCTCGAAATTTTCTTTAAAAAAAGAAATACACCTGGCGGTACAGAAAAGTGAATCTTTTGCTTAATTATTTAATCGATTTTTACATAATTTCTATAGCATAAGCTATATTTCCTCTTTTGGTATGTTTGCTCTGTGGTTTTAGTAGGCACTTTTTGGTAATACAGCATTATTTTCGTACCTTTGCCCCAAAATAATAATAGCTAAGAATTGTGGAAACCAAAATATCAGTTATCGGAGGAGGGAGTTGGGCAACGGCTCTGATTAAGATTTTTACCGCCAATATCGACCAAGTGTGTTGGTATATGCGCAATGAACAGGCTATTGAGCACATCAAAGCGACTAAACACAACCCTAACTACCTCAGCGATGTACACTTGAACATCAGTAAGCTACGCCTCACTAACGACATCAACGAGGCGGTAGCTTTTAGCGATTATGTCGTCTTTTCTATCCCTTCAGCTTTCTTGAACGAAGAATTAGAAAAACTCACCGAACCGCTATCTAATAAAAATATATTTTCTGCTATCAAAGGTATCGAACCTAAGAGCGGACTTATAGTAGGTGAGTATTTCAACAAAATACATCACGTACCTTATGCACAGATAGGCGTTATAGCAGGTCCTTGCCACGCCGAAGAGGTAGCCCTCGAACGTCTGTCGTACCTCACTATTGCCTGTCTCGACGAAGAAAAAGCGCGCTTTATGGCTGAAGCTATGAAACGCCATTATGTGAAGACCAAAATATCCGACGATGTGGTAGGTATTGAATACGCTGCTATGCTGAAGAACATTTATGCCCTTGCTGCGGGTATTGCCCACGGATTGGGCTATGGCGATAACTTCCAAAGTGTGTTGATGAGCAACGCTATTCGCGAGATGCGACGCTATATCAAGCATATTTACAAAATCAAACGAAATATTAACAACTCCGCTTATTTAGGTGATTTACTCGTAACCGCCTACTCGCTTTTCAGTCGCAACCGTATGTTCGGCACGATGATAGGTAAAGGCTATACAGTAAAGAGTACAATGGCTGAAATGAATATGGTAGCCGAAGGCTATTACGCCACCAAAAGCGCTTACCTCATTAATAAAAATCAAGAAAAACCGAGTCGCACCCCTATACTCGATGCTGTCTACAAAGTGTTATATGAAGGCAAAAGAGCCAATGTAGCGTTTGCAGAATTGACAGGGGAACTGGATTAGAAAATTAGAAAATGAGGAAATAAGAGAATGAGAAAATTTGCTAATTAACTTTATGTTCACAGGAATTATAGAAGAAATAGGTAAAATCGTGCAGATAGAACGCGAAGAGGCAAATCTGCATTTATACGTAAAAAGTTCGTTTACAAATGAACTAAAAATAGACCAAAGTGTTGCCCATAATGGGGTATGCCTTACGGTAGTGGCTATCGATGGCGATGTATACCGAGTAACCGCTATTGCAGAAACTCTTGCCAAAACCCACTTGGGCAGTTTGCAAGTAGGTGATGCGGTAAACTTAGAGCGCGGTATGCTTCTCAACACACGCTTAGACGGACATATCGTGCAAGGTCACATCGACCAAACGGGTACTTGTAGTGCTATCCAAGAAGAAGCCGGTAGCACCCGTTTTACTTTTGAGTACGACCCTTCTACGGGTAATGTAGTAATTGAAAAAGGCTCTATTACTGTGAATGGTGTAAGTCTAACGGTAATAGATGCGACTTCCCATAGTTTTAGTGTAGCAGTAATCCCCTATACTTTAGCACATACCAATCTGCAATACTTACAAATAGGTAGTGTTGTAAATTTAGAATTCGATGTGATTGGTAAATATGTCGCCCGACTTATGCAACGGTAAGGCGTTGTAAAATAAGAGAACGTACTTCTTCACGTAAAGCGTCTTTATCGTCAAGGGTTTTGCCTTGGGTAGGAATAGAGTGCAATATATCTACTTGCATTGTGCCCATACTGCCGGCAAAGAAGCGGAAGGGGAAGCGTTTTTTAGTATCGTAGAATACCATTGGCACTATGGGGATTTGGCACTGTATAGCAATGCGAAAAGCCCCGTCTTTAAAACTATCGAGTACTATACTCTCATCATCGGGGACACCTCCTTCGGGGAAAATACAAATACTCAGCCCTGCCTTTATTCTCTCCATCGCTTGGGCATAAACCTCCTTCCTACTCTGCGGACTCTTTCTATCTACCATTATGGCAACACGTTTGTAGAAATAACCAAACAATAGCGTCTTGCTCAGTTCCTTCTTCCCTACAAATACAAACGGATTTTTACTACAGTAGAACATCAGCATTATGTCCATCATACTGTAATGATTGGCGACTAGCATATAGCTATGGCGGTTGTTAGGCACGGTATATTCCCTGTGTATTTTCGGTAAAAAGCCCATTCCATACAATATAGGCGTTGCCCATAAGTTTCGGGCTACCCAATAAAATGAGCGATACCATTCTGCCCGTGCTGTAAGAATAAACAACAAGGGCAACCACAGGAGAATAAGAATGAGTACAAGCAAGTAAAACCAGCTCTTCCACAAGAGCCAAAAGGTGTATTTCAGGAGTTTCATTTAATGTAATCTTACTATTATCCGGCAGGAGCAAATATATTACTGATTTCTAAATATATAAACCTCAACATCACCGCTTAACGCTCTCTTTTGCCGTGTAAAAGTATCGTTAAAACAGTAATAAAGTTTTGTTAAAATCGATTTTTTCTTTGGTAATTCAAAAATTTGCCGTACCTTTGTCAGCGCAATGAGGGTGGTAGCTCATTGTAAAACTTCAAATAATAGTTTTCATAATTTAAAGTTTTGGTTGGTTAATGGAAAAGTCCGATATTATTATCGGACTTTTTTTCTTATACAAACCACCATAGCTTCCAAGGAATCATCGAGAGCAAGCACACCACTGCAATGCCGTAAAACAAGGCTATTTTTCCATACATCTTGCGCACTTCTGTCTGTTTTTTAAGTTTTACCCAGCCCACAGTAATCAGCGTTACTGCAATGATATTCATTATAGGGTGCTCCACTAATAATTGGCGCAATAAGCTGTCTTTCATCACCACTTTAGCCCCCTCACTCCACATCTGCAAACGAGGGGTAGTTACATAGACTAATAAGCCCAATAATAATTGTATATGAGAGAATACCAAAGCAAACAAACTCAAGCGGAGGTCTTTTATTCCAAAGTATTTTCTTTTGCCAAAAAATCCCATAAGCGCATTGATAACTGCTATGATAAGCACTGCCAATACTAAATAAGCACATAGTGAATGTGTCTGTTTAATCAGTTGATACATAATATTCTTTATAAATTTGCGGGCAAAAATACAAATCTTTTTGAAATTCTTTTCTTTCTTCGAAGTATTTTTTGTACCTTTGCCTTTGGATGATAGTTATGAATTATTGACGAATGAGGAAATGAGGAAATTAGAAAATGAGAGAATTGGAAAATTTGACTAATAAAACAATAATTAATTATGACAACCTTTTTTAGGAGGTGACAATCAGTTTATTCAACTTTGCCAAAGTTTGAAACTTTGGCAAAGTGTATACCCCTAAAAGTGACATATTTGAGCTATCGGAAGGAAACGGAAGATTTCAGAAGAGGGTTGGGAGAGATTTTGGCGAAAAAGAGGTGTAAGGAGGGTATGGTTAGCTTATAGAGAGCTTATAGGAAGCTTATACGAATCTTGGACGATTGGTATAGAAGGGGCACATAAGTAATTGACTTATAACACGATATAACAGTGCTAAAAATGTTAAAAACAGGGTTTCGGGGCGAAAGAAAGAGAAAAGGCAATAGGCCTTAGGCCATAGGCACTAGGAGGGAATATGACGGAAAATCAAAAGAAACCTACTCTATAATTCACTTAGTTGGCAATTGCTGATAACCCTCGAAAGGAGGAATTGGCGATAATCATTATAGATGAGTTATATAATTTACAGTGAAACAATACATTAATTCTCCTACTCTCAATTGACACTAATGATAATAACTAACGACAAAAAACTAACAACTATATGACAGAACAAGTATTTGCCTTACACGTGGCAACCCGCAACAATCTTTTAACTTATTTGGAGAATGTAAGTCCTGAACAGTTAGCGCAAATCCCCACAGGATTTCATAATAACATCTGGTGGAACATCGCTCACTGCGTGGCACAACAACAAATACTCTGCTACAAGCTATCAGGACTCAATTTTGTTGTACCTGAAACTTTTGTAGATACTTATAAAAAAGGTACTTATCCCGATGGACACATTCCTACCGCTGAGGAAATTCAAGAATTGCGCAGTCTGCTCATCAGTACCCAAAAACAACTGCAAGCCGACTACGAGCGTGGGGTATTCACTAATTTTACTCCTTACACTACTAGCTATGGCTATGCGCTTACCTGCATTGAAGATGCGATACATTTCAACAATACTCACGAGGGAATGCACCTTGGGGTGGTAATTGCTTTAAACTATTTTGCTAAATGATAGAAGATAAAACGCCTCACCGTACCTCATTAGCCGATTTGGGTGAATTTGGACTCATCGACCGCCTAACGAAGGGATTTGAAATTCACAATCCTTCCACTCTTAAAGGCGTAGGCGACGATGCGGCGGTAATGGATTTTAAAAATAAAAAAACTGTCGTCTCTACCGACCTGCTTATTGAAGGTGTACATTTCGACCTTAGCTATGTACCGCTGAAGCATTTAGGATACAAGTCGGTAGTAGTGAACGTATCGGATATCTATGCGATGAACGCTACGGCTACCCAGATAACCGTATCGATAGCGGTATCCAATCGCTTTCCGTTGGAAGCCTTAGAAGAACTCTATGCGGGTATTCGCTTAGCCTGCGAGCATTATAAGGTAGACTTAGTAGGAGGCGACACAACCTCGTCTACACGCGGACTTATCATCTCGGTAACGGCGATAGGTGAAGCTAATGGAAAGGACTTAGTATATCGCAACGGAGCGCAACCTAACGACCTTGTGGTACTGACGGGCGATATAGGGGGTGCCTATATGGGTTTGCAGATATTGGAACGCGAAAAAGCTGTTTTTCAGGTAAACCCAAACTCTCAACCCGATATAGAGATGTATTCTTACATTTTGGAACGCCAGCTCAAACCCGAAGCCCGCAAGGACATTCCGCCACTGCTCAAACAATTAGGTGTAAAACCTACTGCTATGATGGATGTAAGCGACGGATTGTCGTCAGAGATATTGCACATTTGCAAACAATCGGGGGTAGGTTGTAGGTTATATGAAGACAAAATACCGCTTGACCCACAAGTGATTAGCACTTGTGAGGAGTTCAATTTAGATAGCACTACCATAGCCCTAAGTGGCGGTGAAGACTACGAACTGCTGTTTACTATTGCCCAAGCAGATTACGATAAGATAAAAGGCAATCCTAATTTCACGGTCATAGGTTACATTACCGATAAAAGCGAAGGGGTAAACCTCGTCACCCGTGCAGGACAGTTTATACCGATTATAGCAAAAGGGTGGAACGCTTTAACAATTAACAATTGATAATTAACAATTAACAAGATATGAAAAGAAGAGCATTTTTTAAACGTGGGGCTTTAGCAGCTTTAGGAGGCTTAGTATTGCCTTCCTTTGATTTACAAGCGCAAACCCTTGGGGAAGCCCATAAAAACAAACGCACTAAAAACATCATCTTTATGGTGAGTGATGGTATGAGTTTCGGCACTTTGGTAATGGCTGACCTGTATCTAAAACGCAAATTCGGTCGCCCTTCCAGCTGGATAGGATTGTACGAAAGTAACCTCGCACAGCGCGCCGTAATGGATATGGCATCAGCAAGTTCAGTAGTCACCGACTCCTCAGCAGCGAGTTCGTCTTGGGGCGGTGGCGTACGTGTAAAGAACGGTAGCCTAAATATCAGTCCAGATGGCAAAGAGAATATGCCTATCTTGCAAAAGTTCAAAAAAGCAGGCAAGAAAGTGGGTTGTATCACTACCGTAATGGTAAACCACGCCACTCCGGCAGGCTTCTGTACGTGGAGTAAAAGTCGTAATGCTATGGACGAGATAGCCCTCAACTACACCGAATTAGGCTTCGATGTGATGTTGGGTGGCGGTAGCAAATACTTCGACCCTGCCCATCGCAAGGACAAGAAAGACCTCTTTGCTGTTCTCAAAAAGAAAGGTTATACGGTAGCTCGCACTCGCGGTGAAATGCTGAAAGCACCTACTAATAAACCTCTCTATGGGCTCTTTGCTGAAGATGCACTCCCCTACTCTATCGACCGTGCTCAAAGCAGTGAAGAACAAGCTAAATCGCCTACTCTTGCGGAGATGACCGCTAAGGCTATCGACCAACTTAAAAGTCACCCTAATGGCTTTGTAATACAAGTAGAAGGCGGCAAAGTAGACTGGGCGGCACACGGCAATGATATAGGGGCTTTGTTGTACGACCAAGTAGCTTTTGACGAGGCTATAAAAGTAGCCCTCGATTTTGCAAAAGCTGATGGCAACACTCTTGTAGTGCTTACTTCTGACCACGGCAATGCCAACCCTGGACTCATCTATGGCAAAGAGTGTAACAACAATTTTGACAGATTACAAAACTTCACCCATTCTAACGACTGGATATTGCAACAAATCAACTCTAACGACTCGGTAGCCAAAGTGCGTGAGCACGTTGCTCAATACTGCGGTGGAATGAACATCAGTGAGGAACAAGCTAAAGAACTCTTAAGCTATTATGCTAAAACCGAAAGAAAAGAAGACGGCTTGTACAACTACAAACACCTGCCTTACCGATTGTTTGCCGAAATACAAAAAGCACATACTTCGGTAGGCTGGATAAGTATGGATCACTCATCGGATTACACCGAATTGGCAATGTATGGGCCAGGTAGCGAGCGACTTAAACCTTTTATGCGCAATACCGATATGCACAATTTCTTGTTGGAGGCAGCGGAGGTTAGAGTTTAGAAGTTAGGAAGTAGAAATCAGAAATTAGAGGGTGAAAAGTTTTCAGTTTCAGAAGCTCGTTACTTTTATAGGAATATTGCTCTTCATCGTGAAGTTGATAGCGTGGTACATTACCAATTCTAACGCTATCTTTTCGGACACGATGGAGAGCATTGTGAATATTATTGCCACCTTTATGGGGCTCTATTCGCTATACCTCTGCAACAAACCTCGCGATACCGACCACCCTTATGGGCACGGCAAGGTAGAGTTTGTTACCGCTGGCATTGAGGGAATGCTCATCGCCATCGCTGGGGTACTTATTCTCATCGAAGCCTTTTCATCACTCATAAAGGGAATACATCTTGATAAATTAGGCTGGGGGATTGCCCTTTTCGGGTCTACCGCCATAGTGAATTACGCTATGGGGTATATTTCTTATAAAAAGGGAAAGAAAGAAAACTCGTTAGTACTGATGAGTGCGGGTAAACATCTGCAATCGGATACTTTTGCGACTTCGGCTATTGTATTGAGTTTACTATTGGTGCATTTCACCGGTTGGTTATGGCTCGACCCTCTAATCGCTATTGGTTTTGGTAGTTATATCATAGTAATAGGCTGGAAGATAGTGCGCAAAGCCCTCAGCGGTATTATGGACGAGCGCGATGAAGCCCTCTTTTTCGAAATAGTAAAAATACTGCAAGCTAACCGTAAAATCGAGTGGATAGACATTCACAATATGCGCATTCAGCAGTTTGGGGCACACCTGCACATTGATGCACATATCACTCTGCCTTACTACTATTCGCTAAAAGAAGCCCACCAAGAGATGGAAAAGGTGATTCATCTGTTAGCAGAAAAAGTAGATAGAACGATAGAATTCAACTTTCACTTAGACTATTGCAAGCCTTTTTCTTGCGAAATATGCGCTATCGACTGTCCCTTTAGAGAAAAACCTTTTGTGCGGACTATACAGTGGGACGTGAAAAACATCGCTGGAGTAGCGAAGCATAGATATGAACCACTAAAACAATAATGCAAATTAGATACTATAAACATTGGTTCTTTGAGGTTTAATTTTGATGTACTTGACCTATTGTAAATAACTAACAGTATTCTTCTTGTTCGTTTAAAGTATATTTATTAATTTTGCACCAAAATATTGCCTTTATAATATGATAACTACTTTCTTTTCAGAAAATTTAGGGTTTACTACCATATGCGTTTTTCTACTCTCTTTGGGAGTAGCATATTTTTCTTTGCCAAGTATTATATACGTGTCAAAGTACAAAAACCTAATGGATAAACCTAATGCACGTAGTTCACATAAAGAAAAAACACCTACCTTAGGGGGTATTTCTTTCTTCGTAAGTTTAGTTTTTACTCTCTTTTTACTCCGTTTTTTCGATAATGACAATGTAGGTATTAACATCTTATCTGGTGTAGGTGTACTCTTTTTCGTTGGCTTAAAAGATGACCTCGTAGGTGTAAATCCTAGTACTAAAATTATAGGTCAAATTATAGCTACCCTAATGCTTTTTTTAGGAACTGGGCTTAAAATCACTACTCTCGATAATTTTTTAGGCATTACTGATATTCCATATTGGCTCTCTATATTTATGAGCTGTGGTATGATGATGATGATTGTAAACTCTTACAATCTTATCGATGGTATTAACGGCTCAGCTGCAATGGTAGGTATTGTGATTTTTGGCATTTTTGCCTACGTTTTCTACGATGCTCAACTGTACTACTACTTCCTATTATCAATTCTATGTATAGGTTTTTTATTAGCCTTTTTACGCTATAATCTATCGGTAAGGAAACGCGTTTTTATGGGAGATACAGGCTCTATGATTGCAGGCTTTCTCATCGCAGTTCTCGCTATTAAATTCTTTGCTCTAAACACTGAAGCCTTAGAAAGTGCTATTATACACCCCACAAATAAAATATGGGTTCTTCTTGCAATTATTTTCATTCCTTTTTTTGATACTACCCGCGTGTTCACCACTCGCCTATTGCGTCACGGACAACCTTTTAAAGCCGACCGCAGTCATATCCACCACGTGATGATTGACTATATGAAACTGTCACACTCACAAGCAAGTGTACTATTAGCACTCATCAATTTAATCGTTTGTGTAGTGATTTTATATCTCAATACTTTTCTATCTTCCCTTTATTTAGGAATTGTTTTAGGTGTTATTTTTATAGGATTGGCAGGACTTCTCTTTTACGTTAACAGAAGCTATCACACCCGTAAGAAAAAACAAAAAATAAGACATATTGTCAAGGGGATTATAAAAAAGAAATAATTTTCGTACCTTTGCGCCCTATCTCATAAGAAATGCTCAAACAGAATTTACAACTTAAACTCTCACAGAAACTCTCACCTCAGCAAATACAGCTGATGAAACTCGTGCAACTCCCCACTCTTGCCTTTGAACAACGGGTGAAACAAGAGATGGAAGAAAACCCCGCCTTAGAATCAGGACGCGAAGAAGATGCCATCGATGAGTTTCACGATGAGTTCGACAACTCTGCCGATGAATATAATGACAACGATGTAATTGATATGGACGATATCAACATCGATGAATACCTCAGCGATGACGAAATACCCGACTATCGCTTACACACCAATAACTATAGCGACGACGATGAGGATCGCGATATTCCTTTCAGCGCAGAGGTATCGTTTCACCAATCTCTTATCAACCAATTAAACACCTTTACCCTCTCCGATGAAGATTACCTCATCGCTGAGTTCCTCGTGGGTAGCATAGACGATACAGGCTATATACGTCGCTCTATTCAAGACCTTACCGACGACTTAGCTTTCACTCAAAATATCTATACCGAAGAAGATCACGTAGAGCAAATACGCCAACAGATTATTTTCCAATTAGACCCTGCAGGAGTAGGTGCATCGGACTTGCAAGAGTGCTTACTTATACAACTGCGCCGCAAAAAACAAACACCTGCTATAAGCTTGGCAATCGAAATGCTTACCGAAGCCTTTGAGGCGTTTACTAAAAAGCATTATGCCAAACTGCAACAGCGCTTTTTGGTAACTGAAGAACAACTAAAAGAAGCAGTGCAAGAGGTGGAACGTCTGAATCCCAAACCTGGAAGTTCCTACGTGGGCAACAATGTGCATATAGAACAAATTATCCCTGATTTTACTGTAAAAGTGGTAGATAACGAGTTGGAACTCTCCCTCAACGGACGCAATGCCCCTGAACTACACGTTTCTAAGGAATATAGTACTATGCTCGATACTTATAAGAAGAGTAAGGAAAAGAGCAATTCACAAAAAGAAGCAGTGTTCTTTATCAAACAGAAGTTGGATTCTGCTAAGTGGTTTATAGATGCTATTCGTCAGCGACAACAAACACTCCTCATCACGATGGATGCTATTATGGAGCACCAACGCGAATACTTCCTCACAGGTGATGAACTGAAAATAAAACCGCTTATTCTCAAAGATATTGCCGACAAGGTAGGTATGGATATCTCTACCGTTTCGCGAGTAGCGAGCAGTAAATACGTAACTACGCCTTACGGTACCAAGCTCATTAAAGATTTTTTTTCAGAATCTATGAAGAACGACCAAGGAGAAGATGTTTCTACCCGTGAAATCAAGCAGATATTACAACATATCATCGCTAAGGAAGACAAGAGTAAACCCCTCCCCGATGATGAATTGGCACAGCTCCTCAAAGAGAAAGGTTACCCCATTGCACGCCGCACTATCGCGAAATACCGCGAACAAATGGATATACCTGTAGCACGCCTCAGAAAAGAACTATAGTCTAATGACGAATGACGAGAGACGAGTTACGAGTTACGAATGACGGTGCGAGCCACACGGGCAAAAGTGCGAGCCGCACGGGCAAATATAAAACTCCAGTATAGTGAAAGACTGTACTGGAGTTTTTTTTGCCGTAACACAACAAGCCGTTTTACAAATTAAAAACTTCTTTTAATTCATTATACACCTGTTTGATAATCGAGTTGGTTGCTCAAAGATGTGGAATATACATAGCTACAATTTCTTTATTTCCTACTTTGTAATAATGAAAGCTCTTGCCTTTATTAATGAGTGCATTTTCTTTAAATTGGTATTCTCCTGTATTTTTAGGGTAATTTTTCAATCTCCTTTTTCAGTAAACTCCGAAAGACTTTGGCAGAGTTTTTCAACTCATCATTAACCCATTATTTCACTATCTTCATCTCATTTAGCAAATATCCTGCTCCGGCGTATTTATCGATGATAAACAGCACATAGCGAATATCTACCATAATATTGCGACATATTTTAGGGTCGTAGTGGATATCGCTCATTGTGCCTTCCCACACGCGGTCGAAATTGAGACCGATAAGGTTACCTTGTGCGTCTATCGCAGGACTGCCCGAGTTGCCTCCCGTGGTATGATTGGTTGCTATAAAACACACAGGCATCTTGCCGTTTTTGCCGTAAATACCATAGTCTTTTTTCTCATAGAGCTCGCGCAGTTTGGCGGGCACATTAAATTCGTAGTCGTTAGGCACGTATTTCTCCATTACACCGTCTAAATAAGTCATATAATCATAGGTTATAGCATCCGAAGGTGAGTAACCCGCTACCTTGCCATAAGTAACGCGCAAAGTGCTATTGGCATCAGGGAAAATGCGGTCTTGAGGTTTCGAGAACTCCAAGATAGCTTTCATATAAGTACGTTGTAAGGCGCTAATCTCGCTGTCCAACTGTCGGTAAGTAGGCACTACAGCTCCGTAGAAATGAGCGACAATTTGCTGTACAAATTGTACGCCTATGTCATTTTTGAGGCGCCTTTCAAAAGCTTCATCGGATAGGTTGAGTACTTTTTCCATTTCGGTTTTAGAAGCCAAAAACGACTCTTTATAGAGTTTGTCAGCCAGTGTGTGTATCTCAAACTGCTGTAAGTTAGGCGAGAGTAGGGTTTTAGGCATCGCCTGAGCATAATACACTACTGTTTTTTCAAATACGGCTTTATCTACATTCACATCGTAGTTTTTAAATACCGTTTCAAAGTTGTTTAAAAGGTTCTTCTTGCGGTCGTTGAACGATTGTGTTCCTTTCTCGTGCAGCGCATTTTGCAATTGAAGGATTTTATAGCCATTTGCCAGCAAGTCGATATTGCGCTGTACCAACTCCGAAAAGAGGTCTACTGCCAAAGCATAGTCTTGTATTTGAGCGTATTTTTCAGTAAACTGAGGTAAAATATAACCATATTCAGCTGTTTTACCTGCTTTTTCTATCTCTTTTTGAAATTTCTGTTCTTGAGCGCGTTTGATAGCTACCGCATCCGATTTTTTCAACCCTTGTGTTTCACCTATCCACTTTTTCCAATAGTTGGCAACGCTGGCGTATTTAGAGGCGTATTTTATTTTTATTTCGTTGCTGTTGCGCATAAAGCCATCTTGCACTTTGAGCACCACATCGCGAATGCCTATCTTAGCAGGATTCAGTACATTCACAATTTGTTCCACTGCTACGGCAGGTAAATATTCTTCAGTACGACCTGGATAACCGAAGACCATTGTAAAATCGCCTGCTTTCACGCCTTTTAACGAGATAGGAAAGAAGTGTTTGGGGCGATAGGGCACGTTGTCTTTGGAATAGGTTGCGGGGCGGTTGTTTTTACCGGCGTATACACGGAAAAGCGAGAAGTCCCCCGTATGGCGAGGCCATACCCAATTATCGGTATCCGAACCGAATTTGCCTATAGCCGAAGGCGGTGCACCTACTAAACGCACATCTTTAAAAGTTTCTACTACAAAAAGAATATACTGATTGCCCTCGTAGAAAGCACGAACCCGATTCTCTTGCCACGCTTCTTTAGGCGAGTTTTTCACCAAAGAGGCAATATTGCGTTCTATCTGAGAGGCGCGAACGCTCTCACTACTTAGGTTTTGAGTATCGGCGAGTACTTTTGGGGTAACATCTTCAATACGTACAATAAAAGTAACTTCTAAATTCTTGTTAGGCAACTCTTCCGATAGATTTTTAGCCCAAAAACCATCGGTAAGGTAATCGTTTTGCACTGAGGAATGCGCTTGTATCTGTCCGTAACCACAATGGTGATTAGTGAGCAGTAGCCCTTTATCCGAAATCATTTCGGCAGTACAGCCTCCATTGAAATGAGGCACGGCGTCTTTCAAGCTCGACTTATTGACGCTATAAATATCGCTCACCGACATTTTCATACCTAAGGACTTCATTTCTCTGGCGTTCATACCCTCCAAAAGCGAAGGAATCCACATACCGCCTTGCTGTGCCGTTAAGGTAACAGGTAACAAGTAAAAGCTAAAAAGTAATAAAGAGAAAAACTTCTTCATAGTCACTGTTTAAATTAAAGTGCAAATATAGGGAATATTTTCTAAAAATTTGGTTTTAACTGTTGTTTGTTGTTGTAGAAATCTTCAATGACTTTAATCACTTCGTCTTCAGTATCTACTAAGTGAAACAAATCCAAATCCTCAGCACTAATATTATTAAATTTCTCTAATAATATCTTCTTTATCCAGTCTACAAGTCCGCTCCAATAATCTGTACCGACTAAAATAATAGGAATTTTGTCTATTTTATAAGTTTGCACGAGAGTGAGGGTCTCAAAGAGTTCGTCGAGGGTACCAAAGCCCCCAGGCATTGCTACAAATGCCTTAGAATACTTTACAAACATCACCTTACGCGCAAAGAAGTAGTTAAATTTAATATTCTTGTCGTGGTCGATATAAGAGTTATTCGTCTGTTCAAAAGGTAAATCAATATTCAGTCCTGCCGATACACCTTTATTCAGGTGTGCACCTTTGTTGCCCGCCTCCATAATACCAGGCCCACCGCCGGTTATAATACCGAAGCCTTCATCTACTATCTTTTGGGCAATACGCACAGTGAGTTCGTAATAAGGTGTTTCAGGCTTAATACGTGCCGAACCAAAAATACATACACAAGGCCCTATGGAGCTCATCTGCTCATAGCCGTGTACAAATTCTCCCATTATTTTAAAAATTGACCAAGAGTCGTGTGTTTTAGTTTCGTTCCAAACTTTAGAATGTTTTTTCATTGAGTTAAATATTAAAAGTTAAGAGTTAAGGAATATAGTTTTTCCAACCATATTCGTAATATTTTTCAGTAGGCATAAACTCAGCAGCTCCACCGTCTAAATCGCCTGCGCAAGGAATACGGTGTAACCCCCAATTACAAGGCTTGCTTTTGCCCGTTTTATAGCTCGTCCAAGTGCCGAGAAAGCTGTTGTTAAAATAAGCGTCGGAATCGTCATCTATATAGTCATACAAAAATCGGTTTTTGTTATCTACATACCATTTAACGAATAGCTTTCCTTTAAAAACACCCGTAGCACTCTGTTTAAGGTCTTCTTTCAGTTCATAGGTAGCAATAACGATGCCTTCTTCTCTCACTTTCCCCTTGTACTCATCATCTACTCCATAGGAAGGTAGCGCAAAAGCGTATAGTGTATCAACAGTGATGTTCCCTTCAAAAGTACGCTTGTTCTTATCTACCATAGTACTGCCTTTCATTGTATAAGTGCGCTTTCCTTGTTTTTGAACTGTAAAGTCAATCCTCAATCGCTTTTTGTCTGCCCCTATAAAACCGAGATAAGGTGTCTTTTGCATTAGCAAAGGCGAAATATCTTTCTCATTGATATTTATTTTAGCTTTTATCAATGGAGATTTTCTGCCTTGTTCAGTGCTAAAAGGGGTCATTGCGTCTATAATGCCCTTCTGCGTACAAGTATTTTGCGTATAAGAGAAAATAGTGATAATATATAATAAAGAGAATAGTTTCATTATTTAGGTAACTGTTTTTCAACTTTGCCAAATTGGCTAATTGTCTCAAATTTCCTTGTCTGTGCGACTTGCACTCTCAAATTTCTTCAGGTCATTCCCTTTGAGGGCGTTCTCTACGAGTTCGGGCAGGCGGTCAGGTGTACAGGCAAAGCAGGCGATGCCGAGTTTGCTGATTTCTTTACCGAGTTTCTCATCGTAATCAGGGCGACCGCTGTCAGAAAGGGCTAAGAGCACCAATACCTTTACGCCATCTTGGTGCATCTCGTTCAGGCGACGCAAGAGTCCAGCGCGTACACCTCCTTCATAGAGGTCAGAAATGAGAATAAACATCGTTTTGCGCGGATTCTCAATAAGTGTTTGGCAATACGCCACCGATTTATTAATGTCAGTCCCTCCTCCTAACTGTACCCCAAAAAGCATATCCACAGGATCTTCACGACAGACTTCCGTAAGGTCGGTTACTTCTGTATCAAACACTACCACGTGTGTATCAAGGGCTGGCATACTCGCAAAGATAGACCCCATTACTGACGAATATATAATCGAATCACACATCGAACCACTCTGGTCGATGTCTAAAATCACTGTCCAGTTCTTTTGGCGCTGGGTGCGTTCAAAAAAATAAAACTTTTCAGGAATAAGTCGCTTGGTAGCGGTATCGTAGTTCTTGAGGTTCCGCTGAATTGTGCGCTTCCAGTCGGTCGACGAGAAGTTGGCAATAGGCGTATGCGCTTTTTTGTTGAGCGCACCGGTAACAGCACGGCGTAGGTCTTGCTCCATACGCTTCATAATCTCATCAACTACCTCTTTCACCAGTTCGCGTGCGGTGTTTTTAGATTTGGCAGGTATTTGCCCTTTGAGTGCCATCAAAGTGCCCACCATAGAGATATCGGGCTTTACGTTTTTAAGGGTTTCAGGTTCAAATAGTAGTTTGGTGAGTCCTTTGCGCTCAATGGCATCGCTTTGAATCACACTTACCACATCGGGAGGAAAGAACGAACGCACATCGGTGAGCCACTTAGCTAAGTTGGGTGACGAACTACCTAAGCCTGCCGAGCGTTTACCTCCATTATTACCGTTGCCTTCGGTATCGTCGTAGAGGGCAGCCAGCGTGGCGTCCATCAGCGATTGTTGCTCATTGAGCGATACCTCACCCAAAGCATTCAAATCCTGACCCAAGATGAGTCGCCAACGTGTAATTAGGTCGTCCATTATAAAATATAAAAAAGTAATCCTAATTGTAACACATTCGATTTGAGACTCGTACCATCAGTAGTTTTAGCATCTTTCAGCAAGGGAGTAACATTGTACTGCACATAGAAGTTCAAGGCGTTATACCCAAAGGCAATAAAAGGCTTTACCTGAAACGTATAAGCTATATCGGAGTTCTGAAAAGCTATAGAAACACCATCGGCAGTATACAGACTTCTACCGCTGAAAATATAGGCAAAACGCGCTCCTGTATACACACGCCAAAACTTATGACTGTAAGGAGTAGAGGTGCGAAAGCGAAACTCTACGGGTATTTCTACCGAATGCGTCTCGAAGAAATTACGAGTGATGTTCCGGTCGCTGAAACGTTCTACTATTTCATAGCTCACGCCCGAAACCGTTTTGTTAGCCACCATATTGTTGTACACCAAATCGTAAGCATAGCCTATGCCCACCCCAAAGCCTATATTACGCGCTTTGTTCATAGGTAGGTCGCGAATGAAACCTACGTGAATCCCCCTTGAAAGGTTGTGTTGCACCACGTTATTTGCTTTACCAGCCAAATAGTCATAAGTAAGACCGAAGTAAAATTGGTCTTCGAGGTAGTGCAGGTCTGCCTCCGTATCGGTAGCAGTAGCCGTTTGTGGGGTGCTTATCATTCCATCATCGTTATTCTCTTGAGCAAAAGTAAAGAGCGAAAAGTGAAGAGCGAAAAGCAACAGTATCCTATTTAGTTTGTTCATCTTTTTTGTTGCATATTTTGGGCAAAGGTAAGAATAATTAGCAAATTAACAAATTTGCTAATTTCCAAATTTTCTAATTCTCTAATTTCCCAACCCGCCCATTCTCTTTCCGTCCCTACACTCCTCTTTTGAAGGGGCTAGGGAGATGTTTGTCACCTTTTCCAGCTTGTCCCCCTTCGGAGGTTCGAGGCTTACCGAATAAATAACTCTCCCCAGTTCCCCCCTTTAAAGGTAGCCATCGACAGCTGGGTATCTGTAAAGGGAAATGTTTCATTATTTTTTTCCGTCACCACATTCCCCTCTCCTTGGGAGAAGTCTCCGAATAGGAGAGTATGTGAACGGGGTGAGGATTCCTTTTCTTTCGCCTCGAAACCCCGTTTTTGCCACTTTTTATATCGCTGTATGATATTATGAATCAACTATTTATATACCCTTCCTATACCAATCGTCCAAGATTCGTATAAGCTTCCTATAAGCTCTCTATAAGCTAACCCCACCCATCTTACACCCCTTTTTCACCAAAATTTCTCCCTCTCTTCTTTCGAGCCTTTCCGTTTTCTTCCGAATCCTCCACATCCTCCCAACACATCGCTTTTTCATCTCAAACTTTGCCAAAGTTAAATAAACTAACAATCCCTCCTCTAGCGCGAAATTGTAGTTCCACCTCATTCTCTCATTCTCTCATTTCCTCATTTCCTCATTTCCTCATTCTCTCATTTCCTCATTTCCTAATTCTCTTGCCTTTCTGAATGATTGTAATAAATGTAATAAAAACTATTTGTCTATTTAGAAAATTATTTTTACTTTTGCGCCTTTCAAAATCAATATAAAAATAATAGCGTTTTAACACAGAATTATTTTCCGATTAGAGTATCTGAAAAAGAAAATAATTCTAAATATATCTAAATGCTTTTCATATAAACTATTTCGCAACGCCTTTATGTCCGATATTCTACATTACCCTCTTACTGATTTCGTTACCTCTTGTGGGGTGCGTATTCCCGCTCTTAGGGTGTATTATCAAGTGTTTGGAAAAGCCTTAGGCACAGCTCCGGTGGTAGTGGTGAATCACGCTTTTACAGGCAATTCACAAGTTACGGGTGAAAACGGCTGGTGGAAAGAAGCCATCGGTGAAGGGAAATTGATAGATACCCTCAAATACACGGTAGTAGCTTTTAATATCCCTGGCAATGGTTTTGGAGCACGCGAAGAAGATATGATTCCTAACTATGAGCATTGGGCGGGTATAGATATAGCGCGCATTTTCAACCAAGGGCTCACCGAGCATTTAAGACTTAAAGAAGTATTTGCCCTTGTAGGGTGCTCGTTAGGTGGCGGTATTGCTTGGGAAATGGCTACCCTCGCTCCTACCCTTTTCAAAGAATTGGTAATCGTAGCTGCCGATTGGAAAGCAACCGACTGGATTATAGGCAACTGCCTCTTGCAAGAGCAGATACTCAAAAACTCTACACACCCCTTGCACGATGCACGTCTCCACGCGATGTTGTGTTACCGCACTCCTCAATCGTTAAAATTGAAGTTTGAGCGCACCACCAACATTCCGTTGCAGTTGTACAATGTAGAAACGTGGCTTTTGCACCACGGAGAGAAGCTACACAAACGCTTTTCACTCTCCGCCTACAAACTAATGAACCAATTGGTAAAAACGATAGATATTTCAAAAGAACACGGTAGTTTTGCCGAAGCAGTAGCGCCTATCACCGCACACATTACCATCGTAAGCACCGATTCTGATTTGTATTTCGTTCCTCAAGAGAACCGCGATACCGTAACCGAACTCCGTGAAATGGGTAAACCAGTAGATTATTACGAAATCCACTCCGTACACGGTCACGATGCTTTCCTGATAGAACACAAACAGTTAGAACAGTATTTAAAGAAAGTGTTTAATTAATGATTGATGATAAATTATTGATGGATAATGAGCTCAAAATTATAGCTAAAAGCAACGGAGCTCAAAATGCAAATATAAAACTCCTCTTATTATTGCTATTTTTTATAAGTGCATATGCGTTTACTTTTGCGCAGAGAAAAATAGAAGGTAAGTATTATATAAAGGAGAAAGAAATGCACATAGAGTGTTGTGCTACTGATACCTACACGTTTTATAGCAATGGCATTTTTGATTATGCTGAGGAAAGTGAGTTAGGAATTGTTCATTATGGCAAAGGTCATTACACCCTCACGAAGGATTCTTTAGTGTTAAATTACGATTTAACAGAGGTAAAATACCCTGGATATTATATCGCTAAACCTTATACTAATTATAAAGATTACATCACTTTAAACTTAACAGTATACGATTTAGAAAAGAAGCCTTTACCGAATGTAGATGTTTCTCTGTTTAAAGAAGGAGCGCCTACAGGAGGTGATACTGACGAAAATGGGAAATTGATTATAAAAGTACCTAAGACGAATGAAAAGTGTGATTTATTACTCACCTATAATCACGAATCTATGTATAAAGTGGAATCTATAGACCTTAATTTATGCTATGATTTAGAATTTTACCTCACTAAAACTCCAATGAGCTTTTTTGATATAGGAAATGCTATTAAAGATGAGGTAAGTCGTTTTAAAATTGTAAAACTTAGAGGAGATGAGTTTGTGGTGCGTAATGATAAAAAAGGAGAAGTTACTTTCAAAAAGGTAGAAGATAAAAAGTAAACAAATGAAGATATTAAAATTTGGTGGAAAATCACTTGCCAATGACGGCATTGAAAAGGTACTCAGTATCATTGCTGGGCTTGCTAAAACTGAACCTATATCAGTAGTAGTTTCAGCACGAGGCAACACTACCGATGAATTAGAGGCTTTGCTCGAAAAAGCGAGTAAAGGCGAGGATTATACTGCCGACTTTCAACAACTGAAAGACGAACAACAGTATAACGATAGTGTGTCGTTTGAGCCTGAATTTCAGTTGCTCGAAAAACTCCTTGAAGGCGTTTCGCTACTGAAAGACTACAGCCCTAAGACCAAAGATTTGGTATTGGCACAAGGTGAACTGATGTCGGCTAAGCTCGTGGTAGCACTACTCCAGCGCAAGGGCTTGGAAAGTACCTTTGTAGATAGTCGTGAAATCTTCAAAACCGATGCTGTGGTAGGCAATGCACAAATTATCAACTCAATATCCGAAAAACTCACTCGCGACCGCTTTGCAACCATTCCTCCTAATTGTGTGGCAGTGGTTACGGGCTTTATCGCTTCCACTGAAAAAGGCGACACTACTACCTTAGGACGCAATGGCAGTAACTATTCGGCTGCCCTTTTGGCTAACTACCTCAACGCTTCCGAACTGCAAAACTACACCCACGTCGATGGTATCTTCACTGCCAATCCTGAGTTAGTACCCGAAGCCAAAATTATACGTCATCTTTCTTACGAAGAAGCCAATGAGTTAGCTAACTTTGGAGCTTCTATTCTCCACGCTAAAACCATTATCCCACTCATTGAAAAAGGCATTCCGTTGCGTATCAAAAACACTTTTAACAGTGAAGACGCCGGCACGCTCATTCACCAAGAAAGCGTGCAAGAGGGCATCAAATCGATTTCGGTAATTAAAGACAATGCCCTTATCGTGATGGAAGGTCGTGGACTCTTGGGCAAAGTGGGCGTAGATGCTCGTATTTTTAAAGCCCTCGCACAAAAAGGTATCAGTGTGAGTATCATCTCACAAGGTTCATCGGAGCGCGGAGTAGGCTTGGTAGTAGCTTCTAAAGATGCTAAACTTGCCAAAGCTGCTATAGACGAGGAATTCTCACACGATTTCTACACCAATGATGTGAGCAGTGTGAGCATCGTAGAAGATGTAGCCGTAATTTCTATCGTAGGGCAACCGCTTGCTACTTTTCATCACCCTTATAACGCACTGATACGCAACCAAATCGTTCCTTTGCTCATCAACAATGCCGTAACGGGTAGAAATGTGAGTTTGGTACTCAAAACCGAAAAACTCCACAAGGCATTGAACGTAATTCACGGTGAAATCTTTGGGGTTTCACGCCGTATCAACTTGGTAATCTTTGGTAAAGGAACCGTAGGTGCTACCCTCATCGACCAAGTGATTGCTGCACACGACAATATACTCCATCGCAAGAACATCAGTTTGCGTATCGTTGCTATCGCTAATTCACAACAACTGCTCACCAATGCAAAAGGAATTAATAACAATTGGCGCTCTACCTTCGATAAAGAAGCCGTGCCTTATAGCTTCGACACTCTGCAAGTCTTTGTAGATAAAAATCACTTAGAGAACCTCATCGCAGTAGATGTAACTGCCAGCAAAACCTTTGTAGACAACTATATTCCACTTATCAAGAGCGGTTACGACTTGGTTTCAGCTAATAAAATAGCAAATACTATTTCGTTTGGTTTCTACCAAGAACTGCGTAAAACCCTCAAACAACACCAAAAAACTTATCTCTACGAAACCAATGTAGGGGCAGGCTTACCACTGATAGACACTATTCGCCTCTTGCACCATTCGGGCGAGAACATCACTCGCATCAAGGGAATTTTCTCAGGAACGCTCAGCTATCTGTTCAACACCTTTTCAGCAGAAAACAAGCCGTTTAGCGAGGTGCTCCAGCACGCTATCAACAGTGGTTATACGGAACCCGACCCTCGTGAAGACCTTTGTGGTAATGATGTAGGTCGCAAACTGCTCATTTTAGCCCGCGAACTCGATTTAGGTAATGAGTTCACCGATGTGAAGATACAAAACCTTATCCCCGAACATTTGAGAGAAGGCTCAGTGCAAGACTTTTTGCAACGTTTAGACGAGTTCAATGCGCCTTATCAGCAAATCAAAGAAGCTCAAGCCCCTGACCACGTACTGCGTTATGTAGGCGACCTTCACGGCGACTTAGCTTCTACCGAAACGGTACAGTTAGATGTATCGCTCGTATCGGTTCCGCGCAACAGTGCCCTCGGTCAGGTAAAAGGTGCCGACTCTATTTTTGAGATTTACACCGAATCTTACGGCGATAACCCTATCGTGATACAAGGAGCAGGAGCAGGCGCTTCGGTAACCGCACGCGGGGTATTTGGCGACATTTTAAGATTAGCAGAGAAGAGTAGGTTTTAGGCATCAGGTTTCAGGTTTTAGGTGTTAGGACTATGAATCAAGAAGAAAATCCTTTGTTACAAATGTCGTTGCAGGAATTGTGGCAACTGTTCCCTATCAATCTTACGCCGCACAACCCGTTGTGGAAAGAATGGTATGAGGAAGAACGCTGTTTCCTTTTAAAACAATTACCCTCTAACGAAATAATACGACTAAGCCATATAGGCAGTACCGCTGTGGAAGGGATACAAGCCAAACCTATTGTAGATATGCTATTGGAAGTGAAGAAAGACAGTTCATTTCAGAAGCTAAAAGAAGTCATTTTACAATCAGGTTATCTATGTATGAATGAAACAAGCGATAGAATTTCTTTTAATAAAGGCTATACTATTAATGGCTTTGCAGAACGTGTATTTCACTTGCACTTGCGTTATGAAGGCGATAATGACGAACTCTATTTTCGCGATGAACTGCAAGCACACCCATCGGTAGCCAAAGACTATGAAACGCTTAAATTATCACTTTGGAAGCCTTTTGAGCACGACAGAGATGCTTATACCGCTCACAAAACAGACTTTGTGAAACAATATACACTGATAGCAAAAGAAGAATTTAAAGGAAAATATGAAAATAACAGACCATATTAAGAATGCCAAAGGAAAAACACTCTTCTCCTTTGAAGTAGTACCTCCTAAAAAGGGAAATAATATTGAAGAACTTTACCAAAACATAGACCCCCTAATGGAGTTCAATCCTCCGTTTATAGATGTAACTACCTCACGCGAGGAGTATTATTACATTGAACACCCTAATGGGCTATTGGAAAAGAAAGTAACCCGTATGCGCCCTGGTACGGTGGGTATTTGTGCGGCTATTCAGCATAAATACAAGGTAGATACAGTACCTCACGTACTTTGCGGTGGTTTTTCAAAAGAAGAAACTGAGTACCTATTGGTAGATTGCCTCTACTTAGGTATTGACAACATAATGGCACTGCGCGGCGATGCGATGAAAGAACAACGCTACTTTCAGCCTACTGAGGGCGGACATACTTACGCTACCGAACTCGTTACTCAAATCAGTAATTTGAACAAAGGGATTTACCTCAACGGTATTGCTGCCGACCATAAGGCTAATTTCTGCATAGGAGTAGCAGGATATCCTGAAAAACACATTGAAGCTCCCTCACTCACCTCGGACTTGGCGCGCCTTAAAGAAAAGGTAGATGCCGGTGCCGACTATGTGGTAACACAAATGTTTTTTGACAATCAGAAGTATTTTGAGTTTGTAGAGAAAGCCAAAGAAGCGGGCATCAATGTGCCTATCATACCAGGGATTAAACCTATTGCTATTAAAAAGCACCTCAACCTTCTGTCACAAGCCTTTAAAATAGATTTTCCCGAAGAGCTCATCAAAGCTGTGGAATCTTGCAAGAACAATAATGAGGTAAAACAAGTGGGTATAGAGTGGGCAATTCAGCAGAGCAAAGAGCTCAAAGCCGCTGGGGTACCTGTTTTGCACTACTATTCAATGGGAAAATCGGATAATATCGTGAAAGTAATATCAGAAGTATTTTAATTAGATAAGAGATAAGAGGTAAGAAATCCTACTTTTTATCTCTTATTTTTTATTTCTTCATTAATTTGTTCGATGTAATGGGTTAGTTCTTCTTTGCCGGTTTTGTTTTCGGCTGAAGTGATGAAGTAAGGAGGAAATTCTTCCCAAGTTTCGAGAAGTACTTGTTGATAAGCAGCTATATTGCGCTCAATTACCAAAGGTTTGAGTTTATCAGCTTTGGTGAAGACAATAGCAAACGGAATGCCGTGTTCGCCTAACCATTGCATAAACTCTACATCTATCTTCTGAGGTTCGTGGCGCACATCTACTAATACAAATGCACATACCAATTGTTGTCGTTCCTCAAAATATTTAGTAATAAATTGCTGAAATACCTTTTTAGTTTCTTTGGACACTCTTGCATACCCATAACCAGGGAGGTCTACTAAAAACCAACTATTGTCTATTTTGAAGTGATTGATGAGTTGGGTTTTTCCTGGACGACCAGAAGTTTTAGCCAAATTCTTGTGATTGGTAAGCATATTGATGAGCGACGATTTCCCAACATTAGAACGCCCTATAAAAGCATATTCAGGTAAGTTTTCCTTGGGACACTTACTCACCTGAGAGTTACTCATCACAAATTCAGCTTTTTTTATCATCTTACCTCCTTATTTTCAAGCCACTTATTTAAAATCTCATTGAACTGTTGAGGGTGCTCCATCATTGGGGCGTGACCACATTTGTCTATCCAATGCAGTTCGGAATTAGGCAATAGTTCGTGGAATTCTTCAGCGACTTTAGGAGGGGTTACATTGTCGTTTTTACCCCAGATAAGGCAAGTAGGGGTTTCCATTTTAGGCAAATCCTTTGCCATATTATTGCGGATAGCACTTTTGGCAAGTGCCAAAGTTTTGATAAGTTTAGAACGATCGGAGATATTAGCAAATACCTCATCTACAATTTCTTTAGTAGCTACGGCAGGGTCGTAGAACACTTCTTCGCATTTCTTTTTGATGAAATCGTAATCACCACGACGTGGATAGCCATCGCTCATTGCTTTTTCGTATAGCCCAGAACTACCTGTGAGCACTAATCCGAGTACGTTTTTAGGGTGCATTTTAGCATAAAGCAAGCCTACGTGTCCACCAAGCGAATTGCCGAGCAGGATTACTTTTTCAAACTTCTTGTGTTTGATAAATTTCTGTATATATTTAGCCAATGTTTTCACTGAAGTTGTGAGCAAAGGCATAGAGAAGAGAGGCAGTTCGGGGACTACCACTTTATATTTGCTGGAAAAAAAAGAAACTACTTCTTCAAAGTTACTAAGCCCCCCCATCAAGCCGTGTAAGATAATGATAGGAGTGCCCTCACCTTTTTCGATGTATGAAAATTTACCTTCTTTTTTTACTTCTACTGTCATTGGTTTTTATCAAAAAGTTTTTTGAGCTACAAAGGTAATATTTTTATTTCTATTTACGTGCAGGAAAGTGAAAATATTTTTTACTCTCTCTTCTTATTATTAACGCAAATAGTTATTTATTAAGCAAATACAATAAAATATCACATCGTACAACAATGTTTTTTCCAATGTGAAAAATAAGAAATAGTTACAAATTAGCAAATTAACCAAAGGTTATTGTAACTTATGTATGAGTTCTTGTAAATGAGTATTTCTTCTGAAAGAATATTCTTTGCTACTACGATTGAGGTATTTTATAATATCAGCGGTTTTCTGGAGGGTAGCTTTATCATCGAAAAAAAACAATAGTTCTGAGATGATTTCTAAGGTATCTTCACTATTTTTATAGGCTAAAAGTATTGTTTCAGTAGGAGTATTGATGAAATAAGTAAGTGTGTGTGGAGTATATTTTTCGGCTAAGTAGTCCAAATATTTGAGTTGCTCTTCTTTTGCGGGCTTTTTGCTCAATAGTGCGGTGAGCTCTTCAAAGAAAAGGTTTATTTGCCGTTTGAGGTAATCTTTCTCTATCATAGGATTTAGGTGTTAGTTTTTAGTCTTTAACTTTTGGAAAGGAGACGTCAATAGTTGCTAATTTTATGTTGTATTATTATGGCGCGAGCTACAAGCTCACGCCAGCGGAGAAAACATTCATAAATAATTGATAATTCAACTTTGCCTAAATTTGAAACTTTGGGAAAGTGTGCGACTCTTTCACGGTGCTAATCGCTCTAATTTCCAATCGTAGTCTTCAGTAAGAGTGTAACGCAGGCGGTCGTGTAGACGATTAGGGCGTCCTTGCCAAAATTCAAGGCTTTGTGGTCGGACTAAGAAACCTCCCCAATGCTCAGGACGAGGTACTTCTTTGCCCTCGTATTGTTTTTCTAATGCGTGCAGGTGCTCTTCGAGGTATTCTCTTGAAGGGATTACTTCGCTTTGTGGCGATACTATTGCCCCTAACTGACTGCCCAAAGGGCGTGACTCAAAATAACCGTCGGAGGTATTGGCAGGGACTTTTTCAGCAATACCTTTGATGATGATTTGCCTTTCGAGAGAGGGCCAGAAAAAAGATAAACACAAGTGAGGATTGGCGAGAATGGCTTTCCCTTTTTCGCTGTTGTAATTGGTGTAGAAAATAAAGCCTTCGTAAGTGTACTGTTTGAGGAGTACTACGCGGGTCTTTGGGTAACCATCGAGCCCTATGGTACTTACTGACATCGCATTAGCTTCGTCTACACTGTTGCTCTCATCGGCTTCGTAGAACCAGGTTTGAAAGAGCTGCATAGGATTCTCAGGAGCATCGCTTTCTAAAAGAGCACGCTTGTCGTAGGTTTTTCGGTAGTTGCTTAAATCCATTTGTTTAGGTAAAAGATAAAGAGTAAAAGGTAAAAGGTAAAAGGTTGGCGGTGCAAAGATAAAAAATAATTAGCAAACTTGAAAATTAGAATGGGCACGAGCTACAAGCTCGCGCCAGCTGAGATTAACAAATTAGCAAATTTGAAAATTACTAAATGTAAGAAAAAAGGAGTTAAAGAACATACATCTTTAACTCCTTTTTTCTATTTTCCTAATTTCTATTTACTAATAGAAAAGGCTTAGGTTTTCTTTAATGGTGGCGGTGCTTTCCAATGATTTGAGAATACCTTGAGCAGCACGGTCGGTGCGGAGTTTCTCAACAGTTTCAGCATAGGTTTTATAGTTGTCCAATGCAGGAGCTACGGTAGCTGAGGTGAGCTGGATTACGTATACCGCATTTTCGCCGTCGATAGGTTTAGAAAGCTGACCTTGTTTAAGACCGAAGGCTGCACCTACTACTTTAGGTTCACGCCCTTCGCCTATGATAGTTGGGTTTTTCATTATAAGGTTGGCAGCGCTTTTCACTTCGGTTTTGTTAGCTGAAGCGATAGCTTCGAGGCTATTGCCTTTGGCTTTCTCTTTTAAGATAGCGGCTTTTTTCTCGCGAATGAGAATTGGTTTTACTATAGGAGCAGCATCTTGTACTGAGCTAATACCTTCTTCGCCTTGTTTTACCAATTGGGCTACAATATAGTTACCACCACTGGTGAATTTCTTGATATCGCCTATTTTAGTATCCTTTTGGAACAACCATTGTACGATAGAGCGGTTAGAGCCCAAGCCTATAATTTGGTCGTCGTTCTTATGTAGGTTATCGGCACGGAGCACTGAAAGTTCACTTTTCTTAGCGATATTAGCAAACTCTTTGGGATTTTGAGCTGCCTTCATTTCGAAATTGGTTACCTTAGAGAAAAGAGAGTTGATAGTCGCTTCGGAAGGGTCTACTTTACGGCTGATAGTAGCGATGTTCACTGCTTCGGCTTTATCAGTTACTTTTACTACGTGGAAGCCAAAATCGGTTTCTACTAACCCGATAGTACCTACAGCATTGTTGAAAGCAAATTCTTCAAAAGGTTTTACCATAGCGCCTTTGGAGAAGAACCCGAGATCGCCTGCACTGTAAACAGCTCCTGGTTCTTCGGAATTTTCACGAGCGAGTTGCGCAAAATCAGCACCTGCTGTTTTGGCTTGAGCTAAAAGCTCTTCGGCTTTTGCCTTAGCTTCTTCCTTAGTACGGGTAGTATTAGGCGTAGCTGCCTGACTGCCGGCGTAGGCTATAAGAATATGGCTTGCTTTCACAGCACCGCCTGGTTGTTTGGCAATCATACGGCTGAGTTTGAGACTTCCATCTTCTTGATAAGGACCGAACACTTTGCCTACCGGAAGGTTAAAAAGAGTATCGGCGTAAGAAGAACGAAGATTGTCTTTATTTACAAAAGTGCTATCGTAAGGCACATCGGAATGACGGTCTACGAAATCTTTGATATTTTTTGTTTTAGCAAAGCCTGCAATAGTATCGTTTTTATTGGTTTTGCTGTTAAACACTACTTCGGGTTGCAAAAGCTTGAGTAGGCTTTCTTTTTCGGTTTCAATATCGGTTTGCGATGGTTTTTCACTCACGACTATATATTGGATATTGCGATAAGCCTCTTGCTTAAATTGTTTTTCGTGTTTCTTGATATAATCTTGTATCTCGCTATCGGTTACCTTTACGCTTTTATCATCGATAGAGCTGTATTGCAAGGCTACATAGCTGATATCGGCGAGGTCTTTTTCTTGATGGTATTCCATTTCGGCTTCGGTATTGGTAACGCCAAGACCTGCGCGGATAAGGCTGAAATACATTCGCTGTTTAGCATCTTCGATAATAGCATCTTCTTGCATTTTCCACTGAGCATAGGCTTGTGGATTGGTGTTTTTGAGGGTTGCCAAATAGTTGGTGAATTTATTTGCGTCGAACACTCCGTACTCATTCACAAACTGAGGGTTTTGAGCGAGCGGTGTTTTAGCAAGAATTGCCAAAATCTGGTCTTTTTCTACACTGAGACCTAATTTTTCGATTTGTTGGTTGAGTAGGATTTGTTGGACGTTTTGTTCCCAGACGTATTTAGCGACTTCGATGCTAGATACTTGTCCGTTAGCTTGACGGGTAGCATTTTCGACTTGCTGACGGAATGCATCGATAGGTACATCTTCGCCATTTACGCTACCTATTTCGTTAGGGTTATGGTTGCTAAAGCGCCCTTTACCTATGAAGTCGGAGATGATGAAAGCGAAGAGGGCGAGCCCAATAATCGCAATAAGGAATACGGTTTTACTTCTAATCTTTTCGAGTACTGCCATTGTTTATAAATCGTTTATAAAAGTATAAATTTGTATTGGTGTTATTAATCAAACGGCAAAAGTAATGCTTTTTGTGGAAATGCAAAAATAATTCTGAAAATTATTTAAGTAAAAGGTAAAAGGTAAAAGGTAAAAGGCTGTTGATTAAATGGTTAGTGGTTAATGGTTAGTGGTTAATTGATAAATTAGAAAATGAGGGAATGAGAAAATTAGAAAATTTGAGAATTAGAAAATGAGGTGCGAGCTTGAGTTAAGAGGAATGAGGCTGTGCCTCAGAAATTAAACAAAATCAAGGCTACGCCTTGTGAAATGGGGAGAGAGGTTAGTCGGAGTTTTCGGAGAAACTCGAAGAGACTCTGAGCTATCGGAAGGAAACGAAAAAGTTCGGAAGTGAGTCGGGAGGGGTTTTGGTGAAAAAAGTGTGTAAGAAGGGTGGGGTTAGCTTATAGAGAGCTTATAGGAAGCTTATACGAATCTTGGACGATTGGTATAGGAAGGGTGTATAAGCAATTGATTCATAGCACAATACAACAAGGTTAAAAATGGTAAAAAGAGGGTTTCGAGGCGAAAGAAAGAGAAATAGGTGATAGGCCTTAGGCCATAGGCACTAGGGGGAGTGTGACGGAAAAGAGAAGGGATAATTAGAAAATTAGCAAATTTGAAAATGAGAAAATGGGGTGGTGCGAGTCGCACGGACAGTTAAATTAGGAATTTTGAAAATGAGAAAATGGGGTGGTGTGGGGTCTTAGGCCATAGGTAATATTGACGAAGGGAATATGAGAGCATAACGCGACTGGTAATTTAATTAGCATATTTGAAAATTAGAGAATTAGAAGATGTGTTTGTGAGTTCTGCTAAAAATATGTACTTTTGCCCCCTAAAAACATCAGAATAATGACTACCGCTATCTACAAATACTTCTTTTTGGGGTTTCTCTTTTTAAGTCAGTTTATCTTTGCACAAAAGGGATTGGAGGCGCTTATCATCAGTGATGGGGTACTGCTGAAATGCGACAACAGTAAGTTGCCCCGCGATGGAAGCATCGAACTGCCTCGCACTGTAAACAGAATTGCCAAAGAAGTCTTTAAAGACTGTCTTCCACTGAAATCTATCAGCATTGCGGGAACGGTAACTACTATTGAAGAGGGGGCTTTCTCGGGCTGTACTAACCTTACGAAAGTGGAAATATTGCCTAATTCGGTAACCTACATAGGAGCTCGTGCTTTTGCGAATTGTACTAAACTGTTGATGATATATCTGCCTAATTCGGTTACTAATATAGGGGAAGAAGCGTTTAGAGGATGTTCTTCACTGAAAAAGATAGAGATTCCGGAAAATGTGAATGAGTTGGGCAATCGGGCTTTTATGGATTGTTCGGGCTTGCAACAGGTGAATTTTCTCGGCGAAAAACTATCGGTGATTTCTTCACAACTCTTCTACCAATGCAAGCAGTTACAGAAGACGGTGCTCCCTGAAAGCGTGAAAAATATAAGAAGTAGTGCTTTTGCGTACTGCGAAAACCTCTCTTCGGTAACATTTCCTAAGCAATTAGAAAGTATAGGTGACGATGCTTTTGAGTATTGCAGACGATTGATAAGCATTGATATCCCTGATAGTGTAGTGTTTGTAGGGGCAAGTGCTTTCAATAGTTGTAGCAGTTTGATGAAGGTGAAACTGCCTTACGGGTTGCGCCATATCCTAAACGATACTTTTTTGGACTGTACGAGTCTTACTGCTGTTGTGATTCCGGATACGGTAGAGAAAATCAATATACAGGCTTTTAAGAATTGTAGTTCGCTAGTGCGGGTGCAGATGCCTTTGGCACTTACCAATATTTATTACGCAGCTTTCTACGGCTGTAAGAGTTTGCAATACATTGATTTGCCTGATGAGGTAAAATATATAGGAGGTTTTGCTTTTGGTGAATGCCAGAATATACAAACGGTAGAACTACCCAAAGCGGTAACTGTAATTGCTTCGAAGGTATTTTACAACTGCACAAACCTCACAGAGGTGAAACTATCGAAGTTTACGACTTCAATAGGGGTGCAGGCGTTTTACGGTTGCGCGAATTTAAAAGAGCTGAATTTGCCGAGCTCCATAGAAAAAATAGATTTAGGAGCCTTTGAGAATAGTGGACTTATGGAATTACACAGTAAAGCTACAACACCTCCTATTATAAATAAAATAGGCTACCGCGGTAAAGTGGTAGTGCCACATAGGTCACTAAGTTTATACAGAGAAGCGGTAGGGTGGAAAGATTGTGCTTTGGAATAGTGGGAGGGAAAGGTAAAAGGTAAAAGATAAAAGGTAAAGCCAGCGAGGGCTCACAGCTGGGTATGTGAGTAAAAGATAATGAGGTGGACGGGAATGGTAAAAGATAGGAGATAATAAGGTGAGAGGTAAAAGAATGAGGTAGGGAAGAATAAATATTAAAAAAATAATGTGAAAAGTTTGGCGGATTGAAAAATTCGCCGTACTTTTGCCACCCAAAAGCGCACATAAATAGGCGTAATATTACTCACTTATAACACTAATAAGTTATGATTCAATACATTAAAGAGTCTTATGAAGAGCTAACGAACCACGTTACGTGGCCTACTATTTCGGACGCACAGAGAGAAATGGTGGTAGTAGTGGTGTTTTCCATTTTATTTTCATTGGTAATTTGGGGAATGGATTCTTCATTTGAATACCTTATAGGTAAGTATTTTGAATTTATGAAATAAAAACAGCGAGGATGTCTGGATTAATAGAAAAAAAATGGTATGTAATTAAAACCGTTACCGGTCAGGAGAACAAAATAAAGAACTACATAGAGAACGAGACCTCACGATTGGGGTATGCGGACTATGTGGAAGAAGTATTAGTGCCTACTGAAAAGGTGGTTCAGGTGCGCAATGGCAAGAAGACCACTAAGGATAGGGTTCATATGCCCGGTTATGTAATGGTGAAAGTTCACTTAGCAGGTGAGGTAGTGCATATCATTAAGTCTATCCCAGGAGTAGTAGGTTTTTTGAGTGAAACCAAAGGAGGCGACCCGCTACCCTTGCGCAAAGCTGATGTAAGCCGTATGCTCGGTCAGGTAGATGAATTGGCTGAGACGGTAGAGACGGTAGCGATTCCGTTTGAAGTAGGTGAAATGGTGAAACTTATAGATGGACCTTTCAACGGCTTTAATGCTACCATAGAGCGCGTGAATGAAGAGAAGCGCAAACTTGAGGTGATGGTAAAAATCTTTGGACGCAAAACGCCATTAGAGTTAAGCTACACTCAAGTAGAGAAATTGTAACAAAGCCCTCGTAAAAGAGGCATTTAAATAAATTATTAATTATAAACAATGGCAAAAGAAGTTAGTAAAGTAGTTAAACTACAAGCTCGGGGAGGTCAAGCGAATCCTTCGCCACCAATTGGACCCGCATTAGGTGCTGCCGGTGTTAATATTATGGAGTTCTGCAAGCAGTTCAACGCACGTACGCAGGACAAACAAGGAAAAGTGCTTCCTGTGGTTATCACCGTATACAAGGACAAGTCATTCGACTTTGTTATCAAGACTGCGCCTGCTGCTGTTCAGCTGTTGGAAGCCGCTAAGGTTAAAGGAGGTTCCGGAGAGCCAAACCGTAAGAAAGTAGCAAGTATCACTTGGGAACAAGTGAGAGCAATTGCAGAAGACAAAATGCCGGATTTGAGTGCATTTACAATTGAATCTGCAATGAGTATGGTTGCTGGTACGGCACGTTCAATGGGTATTACAGTAACTGGAGAAAAACCTTTTTAATCGCAAAGCAATATGGCAAAATTAACAAAGAAACACAAAGAAGCTCTTGCAAAAGTTGATAGAAACAAACTCTATTCATTAAAAGAGGCTTCAGTATTACTCAAAGAAATCACTTACACTAAATTTGATGCTTCTGTGGACATTGCAGTGCGTTTAGGGGTAGACCCACGTAAAGCAAACCAAATGGTGCGAGGCGTAGTTACGCTTCCTCACGGAACAGGTAAAGACGTGCGAGTGCTTGCCTTAGTAACTCCAGAGAAAGAAGCAGAAGCTAAAGCTGCTGGAGCTGATTATGTAGGGCTTGATGAATATCTGCAAAAGATAAAAGATGGCTGGACAGATGTAGACGTAATCGTTACTATGCCAGCAGTAATGGGTAAGTTAGGTCCTTTAGGACGTGTATTGGGTCCTCGAGGCTTAATGCCAAACCCTAAAACTGGTACTGTTACTATGGAAATCGGAAAAGCTGTACAAGAAGTAAAGTCTGGTAAAATCGACTTCCGCGTAGACAAAACAGGTATCGTTCACGCCTCTATCGGTAAAATATCCTTCACTGCCGATAAGATTGTAGACAACGCCAATGAGTTAATTCAAACATTAATAAAGATGAAACCTACTGCCGCTAAAGGTGCGTATATGAAATCGATTTATCTTTCATCTACTATGAGCCCAAGTATTGCAGTAGATACTAAAACAGTTTAATTTGTAGTTAAAAACCGAAATTATGACAAGAGAAGAAAAATCATTAGTAATAGATAATTTAACTGCACAGTTAGCTGAGAGTAATGTTATTTATGTAACAGATTTAACTGGTTTGAATGCTCAGGACACAAGCGCATTGCGTCGTGCTTGTTTCAAAGCAAATATCAAATTGGCAGTTGTAAAGAACACTTTGCTTGCCAAAGCAATGGAAGTTTCAGAAAAAGAGTTTGGTGAATTGCCAACTATTCTTAAAGGAAATACCTCATTGATGTATGCTGAAGTAGGGAATGCTCCTGCTAAGCTCATTAAAGAGTTCCGCAAGAAATCAGAGAAACCTATCTTGAAAGGGGCATATGTAGATGCAGCTGTATTTATCGGCGACAATCAATTAGACGCCTTATCAGCTCTCAAATCTAAGAACGAAGTTATTGGTGAAATCATTGGCTTGCTCCAATCACCTGCCAAGAACGTTGTTTCAGCTCTTAAATCAGGAGGAGGTAAATTGGCTGGTATCATCAAGACCTTATCTGAAAAATAAAACTAAACGCACAAAATTATTTTTAAACAATTAAACAAAAACGATAGAAAAATGGCAGATTTAAAAAAATTCGCAGAACAATTAGTAAACTTAACCGTTAAAGAAGTAAACGAGCTTGCACAAATCTTGAAAGATGAGTACGGCATTGAGCCAGCAGCTGCAGCAGTAGCAGTAGCAGCTGGAGGTGCAGTAGCCGGAGGTGCAGCAGAAGCTGGTGCTGAAAAAACAGAATTTGATGTATTCTTGAAATCAGCAGGTGCTAACAAATTAGCGGTTGTTAAATTAGTAAAAGACTTAACTGGTCTTGGACTAAAAGAAGCTAAAGAAGTAGTAGACGGCGCTCCTTCAAAAGTAAAAGAAGGTGTTTCTAAAGAAGAAGCTGAAGGGCTTAAAAAATCTTTAGAAGAAGCTGGCGCAGAAGTAGAATTGAAATAATTTTACTTATAAACCCTATAAGGTTTAGGTCTTTTTCAGTAGGAATTAGACCTAAACCATTTTGTAATTTAAGGCAACAATACAACAACGATATTATGGCAAGAGATTTGTGCCATATGAACTTTAAAAAAGTTTAGGACTTTGACAAAGTCTTAACTATGACAAACTCACGACTAACGACTAACGACTTACTACTAACGATTAAACAATAATATTAAAGTAAAGAAAATGCTTACGAATCAAACCGCAAGAGTGAATTTTGCTTCCGTGAAACACGTTCCTGAATATCCTGACTTCTTGGATATTCAAATCAAATCGTTTCAAGAGTTCTTTCAGATGGAGACCAAATCGGAAGACCGAGTGCACGAGGGATTGTATCATACCTTTAAAGAGAACTTTCCTATATCGGACACTCGCAACCAATTCGTATTGGAGTTTCTCGACTATTTCGTAGACCCTCCTCGCTACACTATCCAAGAATGTATAGAACGCGGTCTTACCTATAGTGTGCCTCTGAAAGCCCGATTAAAGCTTTATTGTACTGACCCCGAGCACGAAGATTTTGAAACTATCGTACAAGACGTTTATTTGGGGACAATCCCTTATATGACGGCAAGCGGAACATTCGTTATCAACGGAGCTGAGCGTGTAGTAGTATCGCAGTTACACCGTTCACCAGGGGTATTCTTCGGTCAGTCGTTTCACGCTAATGGTACTAAACTCTACTCCGCACGTATCATTCCTTTCAAAGGTTCGTGGATTGAGTTTGCTACCGATATCAACAACGTGATGTATGCCTATATCGACCGTAAGAAGAAACTTCCTGTAACAACACTTTTCCGTGCGATTGGGTTTGAACGCGATAAAGATATATTGGAAATATTCGACCTTGCAGAAGAAATAAAGGTTTCTAAAACAGGGCTTAAAAAATACATCGGTCGTCGTTTGGCTGCCCGTGTGCTCAACACTTGGCACGAAGACTTCGTAGATGAAGATACCGGAGAGGTAGTATCTATTGAGCGTAATGAGATTATCCTCGACCGCGATACTGTACTCGACGAAGATAACATTCAAGAAATCTTAGAAGCTGATGTAAAGACCATTCTTCTCCACAAAGAAGATAGTCAGGCTACTGATTATACCATTATCCACAATACTTTACAAAAAGACCCTACCAACTCTGAGAAAGAAGCGGTGGAACACATTTACCGACAGTTGCGTAATGCTGAACCACCCGATGAGGAAACTGCTCGCGGTATTATCGACAAGCTATTCTTCTCAGACCAACGTTACAACTTGGGAGACGTAGGGCGTTACCGTATCAACAAAAAATTGGGATTGGATACCCCTATGGAAAAGCAAGTGCTTACCAAAGAGGATATCATCACCATCGTGAAATACTTGATTGAGCTCATCAACTCTAAAGCAGAGGTAGATGATATCGACCACTTGTCTAACCGCCGTGTACGCACAGTAGGAGAGCAATTGGCAGCTCAATTTGGCGTAGGTCTTTCTCGTATGTCGCGCACTATTCGCGAACGTATGAACGTACGTGACAACGAGGTATTTACTCCTATTGATTTGATCAATGCGAAGACCCTTTCGTCTGTGATTAACTCGTTCTTTGGTACGAACCAATTATCTCAGTTTATGGATCAAACGAATCCATTGGCTGAGATTACCCACAAACGCCGTTTGTCTGCCTTAGGACCTGGAGGTTTGTCACGTGAGCGTGCGGGATTTGAGGTGCGAGACGTACACTATACTCACTACGGGCGTTTGTGTCCTATTGAAACCCCAGAAGGACCAAATATCGGTTTGATATCTTCGTTGGCGGTATTCTCGAAGGTAAACGGTATGGGCTTTATAGAAACCCCTTATCACAAAGTTACTAATGGTAAGGTAGATCTTAAAGATATGACCTACCTCACTGCCGAAGACGAAGAAGGACTCAAAATTGGTATGGCTAATATCGCATTAGACGATAAAGCTAATATTACTGAGGAAAAAGTGGTTGTAAAAGAAGATGGTGACTTCCCTGTAATTGAACCTAATGAGGTGCAATATATAGACGTTGCTCCTAACCAAATCGCTTCTATTTCGGCTTCCCTTATTCCGTTCTTGGAACACGACGACGCGAACCGTGCGTTAATGGGCTCGAATATGATGCGTCAAGCAGTACCTTTGTTAAGACCTGAAGCGCCTATCGTAGGAACAGGTTTGGAACGCCGTGTAGCTTCAGATGCCCGTGTGCTTATGAACGCAGAGGGTGATGGTACCGTTGATTATGTAGATGCTGATAAAATCATTATCACTTATGACCGTACTGATGAACAAAAATTGGTAAGCTTTGATGCTGATGAAACAGTATATAACCTTATCAAATTCCAAAAAACAAACCAAGGCACTTGTATCAACCTAAAACCGATAGTTGAAAAAGGTGAGAGAGTGAAAAAAGGTCAGGTGCTGTGTGAAGGTTATGCTACTGAAAACGGAGAGTTAGCACTCGGTCGTAATATGAAGGTAGCGTTTATGCCTTGGAAAGGTTATAACTTTGAGGACGCGATTGTGATTTCGGAACGCGCTGTACGCGAGGATTTATTTACTTCTATCCATATTGATGAATACGCTTTGGAAGTGCGTGATACTAAATTGGGAGCTGAAGAGCTTACCAATGATATCCCTAACGTATCGGAAGATGCGACCAAAGATTTGGACGAATACGGTATGATTCGCATTGGAGCAGAAGTACGCCCAGGGGATATTCTTATCGGTAAGATTACTCCTAAAGGAGAATCAGACCCTACCCCTGAAGAGAAACTCCTCCGTGCTATCTTTGGTGATAAAGCGGGCGATGTGAAAGACGCTTCTCTAAAAGCTTCACCTTCACTTTACGGGGTGGTTATCGACAAGAAATTGTTCTCACGTGCGGTAAAAGACAAGCGCAAACGCAGTAAAGATAAAGAAGACGTAGCACAATTAGAAGCTGATTACAACGCTAAGTTTGAAGCTCTTCGCTCTAAATTATTGGAAAAATTATATAGCTTGGTAGCTGAAAAGACTTCGGAAGGAGTAGTGAACGACCTCGGTGAAGAAATAGTGCCTAAAGGTAAGAAATATACTAAGAAAGTGCTTGAAGGCATTGAGGATTATGCACACCTTACTTCTGCAGGTTGGACTGACGATAAGCACATCAACGGTCTTATAGACGACCTTTTGCACAACTATCGCATTCGTGAAAATGACCTACAAGGAGGATTACGTCGCGATAAATTCACTATTGCTGTTGGTGACGAATTGCCTGCAGGTATCCTCAAATTAGCTAAGATTTATGTGGCTAAGAAACGTAAGCTAAAAGTAGGGGATAAGATGGCAGGTCGTCACGGTAACAAGGGTATCGTAGCACGTATCGTTCGCGATGAGGATATGCCTTTCCTTGAAGACGGAACTCCGGTAGACATCGTGTTGAACCCACTTGGGGTACCTTCACGTATGAACATCGGTCAGATATACGAAACTGTATTGGGTTGGGCAGGACAAAAACTCGGCAAGAAGTTTGCAACTCCTATCTTCGATGGAGCATCGCTTGAGCAAATCAACGAGCTTACCGATGAAGCAGGCGTACCGCGTTTCGGTCATACTTACCTATACGATGGTGGTACCGGCGAACGTTTCGACCAAAAAGCAACCGTAGGTGTGATTTATATGATTAAGCTCGGACATATGATTGACGATAAGATGCACGCACGTTCTATCGGTCCGTACTCACTCATCACCCAACAACCATTGGGAGGTAAAGCCCAATTTGGTGGTCAGCGTTTTGGAGAGATGGAGGTATGGGCATTGGAGGCTTATGGAGCTTCTAGTACCTTACGCGAAATCTTAACTGTAAAATCCGACGACGTAGTAGGTCGTGCAAAAACTTACGAAGCGATTGTAAAAGGTGAGACAATGCCAGAACCAGGCTTACCAGAATCGTTCAACGTATTGATGCACGAGCTTAAAGGTCTTGGATTGGATATTAGACTTGAAGAATAATGATTAATTATTAACGGTTAATGGTTAATAATTAATTGTTGAAATTATAATAAAATTCCAAACTATTGAATATTCAGTAGTTTGGAATTTTTGTTTTTATAGGAGTTAGGGAAAAGGGATGATTATCCCCAAGTACTTAACCAAAATTCATCAAAAAGGGCATTATCTGTCCAATCCCATTCTTTCCCCTTTCTTGCTGAGTTAAATACCTCATCCATAGTATAAGCTCTATAGCTTGCTGAGATACATTCTTCTTTTTCCCAATCGCTCAGTTCACCTTTGCAAGAAAAAAATACGTATTCACAGTTGAATTCTGTATCTTTATAGTATTGCTCAAAAGTTTCTTTATAGTTATGCAATTGGTTGTTATGAATAGAAGTATAAACTTTATTTTCAAGAAGGAGTGCGTACTTTTCTTCCTTTTGTGCTTCGTTGTTAAACAAATAAAACTCTGCACGGAGGTCTATGTTTTTCCATTGCAACCAAGTTTTTACTTGTTCAACTTTGTAGTTATTTAGTTTCTCAGCATCACCAAAAAGCAGTACAGAAGTTATACTTTTGCAGTATTCTTCCATTTTAGGGTTACGATAATCTCTTTCTTTGTTAGTAATGCAACGAAGTGTCCAAGATAAAAAGAAGTCTACCAAACTTTCTTTTTTGCTTGTATTTTTCTCATCGTGCATAAAGAACGATTTTGTTTGGGGCATTCTGTTTTTTTCCATTTTCATATAATTTTTTAATAATATTCTATGCTTCTTTCGATGAGAATTTTATTTTGACACTTTTCTACCCAATTACCTTTTTCGTCGTATTTATAAGTAATTTTATCTCCTCCATTAGAAACTTCTTCTATAAGATTGTCCTTATGGTCATACTTATAAAAAGTTTTGTTACCATCTGAGGTTGTTTGTTCTACAAGATTATTACTCTCATTGTACTTGTAGATAGCTTCTGTTCTTTCTAACACAGAATTTGTATGGTAGACTTGGATTTTCTTAATCAAATTATTACTGTCATCATAGTTATAAAAGTAATCTATATCACCCAATCTTCTTTCTTCTACTATTCTACCTTGTGAATCATATTTTTTCATTTCACCATCTGAAGAGTTTTCTTCTATTAGATTCCCATTTTCATATTTGTAGTTATAAGTACGTACTATATCTATAGGTATCTTTTCTATCTCAAAGTCTCCACCTTCAGAATAATAAAACCCTTTTAAAGTTTCTTTGACAAGTTTATCTTTATCATCATATTTTTATGATAGGAAAATGTAACGCAAAACGCTAATATTTCTTATGTCTTTAAATTATTCTTGGTTATCTAATTTTGGTGTATAGTTACAGCAAATTTTTGTACTATGCAAGTTTTTAACATTATTTTTTTAAGTATCTTTTATAAAATAATGTAAATCAATAATATTTTAGATTTTTATTAATTAGCAAATGTGTTAATTATTTTCTATTTTTGTTGCTTAAAGTTTAAACACAAATTATTAACAATTGAAGATTTTATCGAAGAAGATTGAGAGATTCGGAAGGAAACGGAAAAGTTCGGAAGAGGGGAGGAAGGGTTTTTGATGAAAAAAGGCTGTAAGTAGGGTGTGGTTAGCTTATAGAGAGCTTATAGGAAGCTTATACGAATCTTGGACGATTGATATAGGAAGGGTATATAAGTAATTGATTCATAATGTAATACAACAATGCCAAAAATACCAAAAATGGGGTTTCGAGGCGAAAGAAAGAGGAAGTAATGACGAGAGACGAATGACGAATGACGAGGGAAGAGGGACGAAAAAAGGGGAATGTGGCGGCTGAAAAGAGAAGAAACGACGAGTGACCAGGGACGAATGACGAAGGTAATACGAAGGAGATTTCAACTTTGAGAAAGGGCATAGCACGACAAGCAAATTAGAAACTTTGGCAAAGGCTGTAGCAGGACAGACGTGCAGAAACTTTGAAAGTGTAAAAGTTTAAGACTTTGAGAAAGTTTATGCTACTAACTATCAACCTCTTAAAATATTCTTCTAAAAATATTACGAAAAAATAATTGCTATTTTAAAAAATAGTTGTACTTTTGCACGATATTTTGTAAATAGGCTTCGTGGGGAGACCTCTATGAAGCCCGATAAATTTATTATATTCACCATAAATAATATGGCAAGAGAAAAAAATACAGCTGTTCCTAAATTTGATAAGATTTCGATTGGTTTGGCCTCTCCTGAATCTATCTTAGCCGTTTCACGCGGTGAGGTTACTAAACCTGAAACTATCAACTATCGTACTCACAAACCTGAACGCGACGGGTTGTTTTGTGAGCGTATTTTTGGTCCTGTAAAGGACTATGAATGTGCTTGTGGTAAATACAAACGCATTCGTTATAAAGGCATCGTCTGCGACCGTTGTGGCGTGGAAGTAACCGAGAAAAAAGTACGCCGCGAAAGAGTAGGACATATCAACCTTGTGGTGCCTATCGCTCACATTTGGTATTTCCGCTCATTACCTAACAAAATAGGTTATTTGTTAGGGCTTCCTTCGAAAAAGTTGGATATGATTATCTACTACGAGCGCTATGTAGTTATCCAACCAGGTATTGCCAAAGGACCAGAAGGTGAAGATTTACAATACTTAGACTTCCTTTCAGAAGAAGAATATCTCGCTATTACTGAGAGTCTTCCTGCTGATAACCAATATTTAGAAGATACTGACCCTAATAAGTTTATCGCTAAAATGGGGGCTGAGTGTCTTCTTGAACTCTTAGAACGTTTGGATTTAGACGCTCTTTCTTACGACTTGCGTCACAAAGCTAATAACGAAAGTTCTAAACAACGCAAAACTGAAGCTCTTAAACGCTTACAAGTGGTAGAGGCGTTCCGCGAATCTCAAAGAAACCGCGAGAACAAACCTGAATGGATGATAATGAAGGTGATTCCTGTGATTCCGCCTGAATTGCGCCCGTTAGTACCACTCGATGGGGGACGTTTTGCGACTTCCGACCTTAACGATCTTTACAGACGTGTGATTATTCGCAATAACCGTCTAAAACGCTTGATGGAAATCAAAGCGCCTGATGTGATTTTGCGCAATGAGAAACGTATGCTTCAAGAGTCGGTAGATTCACTTTTCGACAACACACGTAAATCATCAGCTGTAAAAACAGAGTCTAATCGTCCGCTTAAATCACTTTCTGATTCATTGAAAGGTAAGCAAGGGCGCTTCCGTCAGAACCTCCTCGGTAAACGTGTAGACTATTCAGCACGTTCGGTAATTGTGGTAGGTCCTGAACTCAAAATGTACGAATGTGGTTTGCCAAAGAATATGGCAGCCGAACTCTATAAGCCGTTTGTAATACGTAAGCTCATTGAGCGCGGTATTGTGAAAACGGTGAAATCAGCTAAGAAAATCATTGACAAGAAAGAGCCCGTAGTATGGGATATCTTGGAGAATGTAATTAAAGGTCACCCTGTACTACTGAACCGTGCTCCTACTTTGCACCGTTTGGGTATTCAGGCATTCCAACCTAAGCTTATCGAAGGGAAAGCAATACAGTTGCACCCACTTGTATGTACAGCGTTCAATGCCGACTTTGACGGTGACCAAATGGCGGTGCACTTGCCATTAGGTCCTGAGGCTATCTTAGAGGCACAACTCTTGATGTTGGCTTCACACAATATCCTCAACCCTGCGAATGGTTCGCCTATTACTGTACCTTCACAAGATATGGTCTTGGGGCTTTACTACATCACCAAAGGTCGTAAGTCTACCCCTGAACATCCTATTAAAGGGGAAGGCTCAGTTTTTTATTCAGCAGAAGAAGTGAATATCGCTTATAACGAAGGAAAGCTCAGCTTAAACGCCTTTATTAAAGTGAAAGTGCGTGACCTCGACGAAAATGGCAATGTGTATTACCCCGTAGTAGAAACAACCACTGGACGTGTGCTCTTCAATGAGCTTGTGCCTTTGGAAGTAGGCTACATCAACGAGGTACTTACCAAAAAATCATTGCGTGATATCATCGGTCGTATCCTCAAAGCTACTAGCATTCCTGTAACGGGAGACTTCCTTGACAAAATCAAGAATATGGGATACCGTTTTGCCTTTAAAGGCGGATTGTCGTTCAGTTTAGGGGATATCATCATTCCGCAAGAAAAAGCTGATATGATAGCCGAAGCTAACGGACTCGTAGATGGTATTATGATGAACTATAATATGGGGCTCATCACCAACAACGAACGTTATAATCAGGTGATTGACGTGTGGACATCTACCAATGCGCAACTTACTGAATTGGCGATGAAACGCATCAGTACAGACCAACAAGGGTTCAACTCAGTGTATATGATGCTCGACTCGGGAGCGCGTGGTTCTAAGGAGCAAATTCGTCAGCTTACCGGTATGCGTGGTTTGATGGCAAAACCTAAGAAATCGAGCGTAGGGGGTGGTGAAATTATCGAGAATCCTATCTTGTCAAACTTTAAAGAAGGTCTATCTATCCTTGAATACTTTATCTCTACCCACGGTGCCCGTAAAGGTCTTGCCGATACTGCTTTGAAAACAGCCGATGCGGGTTACTTAACTCGTCGTTTGGTAGACGTTTCGCAAGACGTGATTATTAATACAGAAGACTGTGGAACCTTGCGTGGGGTGGAAGTGCGTGCGCTCAAAAAGAACGAGGAAGTAGTAGAAACTCTTGGCGAGCGCGTTTTAGGACGTGTGTCGCTCCACGATGTATACAATCCTCTCACCGAAGAACTTATTGTGGGTGCTGGTGAAGAAATTACTGAAAAAATAGTAGATAAAATAGAAGCTGCTCCTATCGATATGATAGAAGTACGCTCGGCACTTACCTGTGAAGCAAAACACGGTATTTGTGCAAAATGTTACGGTCGCAACCTTTCTACCGGACGTATGGTACAGAAAGGGGAAGCCGTAGGGGTAGTTGCTGCCCAGTCTATCGGTGAACCAGGTACCCAGCTTACCTTGCGTACCTTCCACGCAGGTGGGGTTGCGGGTAACGTATCAGAAGAAAATAAAACTGAAGCCCGTTTTGACGGTGTATTAGAGATAGAAGACTTACGCGTAGTTCGTGGTAAAGACAACGAACAAAACCCTGTGGACGTAGTAGTGCGTTCATCTGAGCTCCGCGTGCTTGACCCTACTACCAAAATGGTACTTCAAACACACGATATCCCTTATGGAGCGCATATCTTTGTAAAAGACAAAGAAGAGGTGAAAAAAGGAACTTTACTCTTCCAGTGGGATCCCTATAATGCGGTAATCATCTCGGAATACTCTGGTAAAATCGCTTATGAAGATATCGAACAGGGAGTTACTTACCAAGTGGAAATAGACGAGCAAACAGGCTTCCAAGAAAAAGTGATTGTAGAATCGCGTAACAAGAAGTTGATTCCTACCTTGCTCATCACTGATAAGAATGGTGAGACGCTCCGCTCTTACAACTTGCCTGTGGGTGCTCACATTATGGTGGACAACAACAGCAAGATTGAAGAAGGTAAGGTGCTTGTTAAAATACCGCGTAGCTCTGCCAAAGCTGGGGATATTACAGGAGGTCTTCCTCGTGTTACCGAGCTCTTCGAAGCACGTAACCCATCGAACCCTGCCATCGTATCCGAAATAGACGGGGTAGTATCGTTCGGTAAAATCAAACGCGGTAATAAAGAGGTAATCGTTACCTCACGCTCGGGCGAAGAACGCAAATACTTGGTGAAATTATCGAGTCAAATCTTGGTACAAGAAAACGACTTTGTACGTGCAGGTAAACCACTTTCCGACGGCTCTGTAACACCTGATGATATCTTGCGTATTAAAGGACCATCGGCAGTACAACAGTATTTAGTAAACGAAGTACAAGAGGTATATCGCTTGCAAGGGGTGAAAATTAACGATAAACACTTTGAGGTTATCGTCCGCCAGATGATGCGTAAAGTGGAAATCCAAGACCCAGGTGATACTCTTTACCTCGAAGGTCAGTTGGTTCACAAAGACGACTTTATCGAAGAAAACGACCGCTTGTTTGGTAAGAAAGTAGTAGAAGATGCCGGAGATTCTGAAAACTTAAAAGCCGGACAGATAGTGAGCTTACGTGAATTGCGCGATGAGAACTCTCTGCTCAAACGCTCCGATAAGAACTTGGTAATCGCTCGCGATGTGATTCCTGCTACTGCTATGCCAGTGCTACAAGGTATCACTCGTGCATCGCTACAAACCAAATCGTTTATCTCAGCAGCTTCTTTCCAAGAAACTACGAAGGTATTAAATGAAGCAGCGGTAAGTGGTAAGGTAGACTTCCTCGACGGTTTGAAAGAAAATGTAATCGTAGGTCACCGTATACCAGCAGGTACTGGACTTAAAGAATACGAGAAAATCATCGTAGGCTCTAAAGCCGATTTAGAACCTGTGGTAGAAAAGAAAAAATCGAGATAACCAATGGACGAAGTAGAAGAAAAAGAAGGACAGTTGAGCATTGAGCTCGACGACAAGGTTGCCAAGGGAGTATACTCTAACTTAGCAATTATCAACCACTCGTCTACCGAGTTTGTAGTCGATTTTGTGAGTGTAATGCCAGGGATGCCCAAAGGGAAGGTGCGCAGTCGCATTATCCTTACCCCTGAGCACGCCAAACGCCTGCTATTCGCCTTAGATGATAATATCCAGAAGTTTGAACAAGCCAATGGCACTATCACCAATAGCGACGACCGTCACGCCATTCCTCTCTTTGGTGTAACCGGACAAGCCTAATTTAATTACAAATAATCATAACTTTGCCAAAGATGTTAACCGCCTATGCGGCTCACACCTTTGGCAATTTTTTATTACACTTTCTTCAAAAGCAATTCCTTTTTTAGCTTTTTACCTTTTATCGCCCTACTAAACTTATTTTTAATGTCGTTTTTCTTCACTCTCTACCTCTCTCATACATAGTGCATTATACACTCTTCCTATACCAATCGTCCAAGCTTCCTATAAGCTCTCTATAAGCTCCCCATACCCAAAATACATCTCTACCACCAAAAAAATATATCTTTTTCTTACCTTTTCTTTCTATCAATAAATCAGCGACTTAAGTATTTCTAATACAAAAATATTGATTATTTCTGGTACTATGCATTGCATAATACTTATTTTTGTCGTATCTTTGCCCCGAATTTAAAAACATCAAAACTATGGAAGAATTTAATGTCGAAAAAACAAGAACACAAATGCGCAAAGGCATCTTAGAAATGTGTATTCTTTCCATTATTGACAAAAACAAAGAAGCTTATGTTTCCGACCTGATTGAGGCGCTCAAAACAGCTGATATGATAGTGGTCGAAGGAACGTTATACCCTTTGCTTACCCGATTGAAAAACAGCGGGCTACTTACCTATCAATGGAAAGAATCTACTTCGGGTCCTCCTCGTAAATACTACATACTAACCGAATCAGGCAGACGCTTCTTAAACGAAACCGTAAAAGCCTGGCGTGATTTACAAACAATGATTGATAAAATTATTTAAATTATGGACAAAATAAAAAACATCAGTTTGGGTGGTTTTTCTTTTATCATCGAAGAGACCGCCTACAATGCCCTCAATAACTATCTCAATGAGGTGCGTAATCATTTGAACCAAAATACCGATAGAGAAGAAATTCTCTACGATGTAGAGCAACGTATGGCTGAACTACTCAAAGTTCGTCTTAAAGAGCGCGAAGTAGTAATCGGTCAAGACGTGCAATATCTTATAGAAGTATTAGGCCGTCCCGAACAATACGTTGAGAGTGAAGAAACCTCTTCTGCTGAAACCAAATTTACCTTTTCTTCTTTGAAAGGGCGAAAGTTATACCGCGATATCGATGATAAGAAAATCGGTGGCGTACTCTCAGGCATAGCCCATTACCTTCAATACGACGTTACTTGGGTACGCATCTTCTTTCTATTAGTCTTACTGGTAAATATCTTCATTCTTCACTTTTTTACCTCTGCTCTGTTGCTTTTGTATATTGCGTTTTGGGCTGTGGTACCTCCCGCACGCACAGCCGCTCAGAAGTTAGAAATGAAAGGTGAAGCCGTAACCATCGATACCCTTTCCAACTTCTCTTTTACGGGTAAAGAAACCCTAAAACCTCAAAGGAATGGCTTCCCTATCTTACTGAAAGTAATACTCTACTTTATCGCAATTCTATTACTATTGCCATTGTTTATATCCTTAGTAGCCATAGTGCTCTCCTTATTTGGTATAACCGTATTCGGAAGCATTAGTCTGCTTGCTCTTAACGATTTTCTCCCTTTTATAGTGACGGCAACTTGGCAACGCTCTTTGTTGTACCTTTCAGCAGTATTATTACTCTTGTTTCCTGTTTCAGTTATTTTACTGCTTTGCTTCAAACTTTTTGTAAAGGATTTTCATACGCCCAAAAGCTGGATAGTGTTCAATGTGTTGAGCTTAACCGTAGGTATCATAGGAGGTTTCACAGTCTTAGGAACTGTTTTAAGAGACTTTACCTCCGAAACCGTTATACAAGAAAAAATACCCGTTGTTACCACTTCCGATACTTTGGTAGTACACCGTAACTATACTCACAAGATGAGTCTTATGGGTATCAAAAACGATAGTCTTGTGGTTGCCGATTGCAATTTCAATGTTAATGAATTACCCAAAGACGCACAGCCCTATATTGAAGTTTCTACCCATTCAAGAGGCAGGAACATAGGTCAAGCCGAACAGTATACTAAAAATATCCATTATACCTTACGAGTGAAAGATAACCAAATCACTATCCCTGAAACCTATCAAATAGCAAAAGGAGATTTCTATCGCGCACAACGCCTGCAAATCACTCTATTTGTACCCAAAGGTAAGGAAGTAAAAAGAGATTAATGTAATTTTTTTGTCATTCGTAATTTGTAATTCGCAATTATTTCGTACTTTTGCACGGTTTTTGTTATAAGATGAAAATCTATAGAATTTAAATACGTAATTAACTAATAGAATGAAAAAATCATTTATCTGGGTTGCCTTAGCAACTTTCCTATTTGTGGGCTGTCGGGCTACTAAAGTTAGTGCCGATATGGACAAAGCTCCCGCAACACCTTTAGCTCAGAAAACTTACAATGATGCTACCCTCAAAGGTTGGCCTCACGAAGGTTTTAAACAAAACTTCCCTGGACTGAACTTGCAAGAAGCCTATGCCCTACTCAAAGGTCTTACCCCTAAAAAAGTAATCGTAGCAGTGGTAGATTCCGGTGTGGATATCAACCACGAAGACCTTAAAAACGTAGTGTGGGTAAACACTAAAGAAATTCCTGACAACGGAATTGACGACGACAAAAACGGTTATGTAGACGACGTACACGGCTGGAACTTCCTCGGTAATATCGCTCAAGAAAATACCGAGATGACTCGTATTTACAAAACTAAGGATAAGAAAAATCCTGATTATGCCAATGCTAAAAAAGAATTCGATAAAGAAACTGCTGAGACTAAAAAGCGCAAAGGCTATTATGAGCAACTTATCCAAATAACTGAATTTGCCGATAACAACTTGCGTAAAATCACAGGTAAAGAAGTGTATACCTCTGAGGACATCGATGCTGCTACCAAAGGCAAAACTTTCGATGCCCCTACTACCGAGATGATTCAGTTTATGAAACAGCTATTAGCAGGCGCCTCTAATTCTGGTGATATCAAAAAAGAACTCAACGACGCTATTGAGTATTTCGATACAAAACTGAAATATCACCTCAACCCCGATTTTTCGCCTCGTAAAACTATCTTAAAAGATAATGAAAACGACTTTACCAAAAAGTATTACGGCAATAATAACGTAATAGGTCCTAATATCAAAGATGCCCTACACGGCACACACGTGGCAGGTATTATTGGAGCTGAACGCAATAACGGAATCGGTATAAATGGGGTTGCCGATAATGTGCTCATTATGGCAGTACGCGCTGTCCCCGATGGTGATGAGTACGACAAAGATGTCGCCCTTGCTTTGCGTTATGCAGTAGATAACGGAGCCAAAGTAATAAACACTAGCTTTGGTAAAGCATTTTCTCCTCACAAAGAATGGGTGTATGACGCTATCAAATACGCAGCTTCTAAAGATGTTCTTATCGTGAACGCTGCGGGTAACGACTCTCAAGATATCGACGTGAAAGATACTTATCCTAACGACGAAGTAAACAAGAAAGAAATCTCTGATAACTTCCTTACCGTAGGGGCTTTAAACTATGAATATAACAAGAATTTAGTAGCCTCTTTCTCAAACTATGGTAAACGCAATGTCGATGTATTTGCCCCTGGGGTAAAAATCTATTCTACCACTCCTGAGAATAAATACGAGTTCTTGCAAGGAACCTCAATGGCTTCTCCTATAGTTGCCGGAGTTGCAGCCTTGTTGCGCTCTTACTTCCCAAGTCTCAGTGCTGCCGAAGTGAAGAAAATCATTATGGAGTCTGGTGTAAAAGTAGATATGAAAGTACTCGTAGGTGAAGATGATGAAGGTAAAAAACGCAAAGAAATGAACTTCGCCGACCTTTCTACTACAGGTACTATTGTAAATGCTAAAAATGCAGTAATCTTAGCCGCTAAAATTACTAAAACAAAACTTAGCAAATAGAAATTTATATAATACAATGAAAAGCCGTGTGAGAAATTCTCATACGGCTTTTTTCATATTTGCTTGTTATTCATATAAGTCATTAGCATTTAAAATGCCTGTCGTGCTACGACTGCTACGACTGCTACGACCTATTTATGAGCGTTGTAAAGCTCGGCAACTTTCTCCCAATTAATCACGTTAAAAAACGCCTCAATATAATCAGGACGACGGTTCTGATAGTGCAAGTAATAAGCGTGTTCCCACACATCTAATCCCAAGATAGGAAAACCACCACAACCAGTGTTAGGCATTAGCGGGTTATCTTGGTTTGCAGTAGAGCAAATCTCAAGCTTACCTCCTTTGTGTACACAAAGCCACGCCCAACCAGAACCGAAACGAGTAGCCGCAGCCTTGCTAAAAGCTTCTTTAAAAGCTTCAAAACTTCCAAAAGCCTCATCAATTGCTTTAGCCAATTCTCCCGTAGGTTTACCTCCGCCATTAGGACTCATCACTTCCCAAAAAAGATTGTGATTGTAAAAACCACCAGCGTTATTGCGAAGAGCAGCATTGTCCATATCAAGTGAGGTAAGAATTTCCTCAATAGTTTTGCCTTCTACCCCTGCTGGAGCCAAAGCCGTATTCAGGTTCGTAGTATAAGCGTTGTGGTGCTTAGTATAGTGTATTTCCATTGTACGCGCATCGATGTAAGGTTCAAGCGCATTGTAAGCATACGGTAATTTAGGTAATGTAAACATAGTATTTTCTTTTTAAATTTTTAGCAAAAGTACTATAAAATCTAATTGGTTGAGATACTTTAATGATAGATTTTCTTTATATAGGTATAATTATATTTTGGGAAGTATAATTATTTTCGTACTTTTGCAAGGTATTTTTATTTTACAAAAACCACTACCCTATAATTATGAAACATTGTATCTTTTTTCTCCTTTATAGCTTTATTTTCGCTACTTATGCTCAAAAACCTAATGTCATCATCATTGTAGCCGATGATTTAGGCTATGGCGACCTAAGTTGCTATGGCGAAAAGACAATTCATACCCCGCAGGTAGCTTCACTCGCCAAACAAGGAATGGTCTTTACGAACGTACATTCCACCGCTGCCACTTGCACACCTTCGCGCTATTCACTCTTCACGGGATTGTACAATTGGCGACGCAATGACACTGGTATTGCTCCTGGTGATGCTGCTATGGTCATTCGTCCTGAGCAAACCACCATTGCCGATGTGTTCAAAGCAGCAGGCTATACTACTGGCGCTATTGGCAAATGGCACTTGGGCTTAGGAGGCGAACGTGGTAAACAGGATTGGAACGGCTTTATCACCCCTGGACCTTCCGATATAGGCTTCGAATATTCCTGCATAATGGCTGCCACAGCCGACCGTGTGCCTTGCGTGTGGATAGAAAACCAACGCGTAGCCAATTACGACCCCTCAGCACCCATCGAAGTGAGCTATAGCAAGCCTTTTGAAGGTGAACCTACGGGTAAGAACAACCCCGAACTGCTCACTAAGCTCAAACCTTCCTTACACCACGGTCACGACCAAGCCATAGTGAACGGCATTTCGCGTATCGGCTATATGAAAGGAGGTGGCAAAGCGCTCTGGACGGACGAACATCTCGCCGATACCATTGTAGCCAAAACAGTAAAATACATCGAAAATCACAAATCTCAACCTTTCTTTCTCTATGTGGGTACTAATGATATACACGTACCTCGCTACCCCAATCCGCGTTTTGTAGGCAAAAGTGGTATGGGTTATCGCGGTGATGCAATTCTCCAATTCGACTGGACTGTGGGTGAAATCGTAAAAGCCCTCAAAGCTAATAAGCTATACGATAATACGCTCATCATCATCACCAGCGACAATGGTCCTGTGATAGACGATGGTTATCAAGATCAAGCCGAAGAACTCTTAGGCAAACATCGTCCGTGGGGAGCTTTTCACAACCACGGAGGCAAGTACAGCAATTACGAAGCGGGTACGCGTGTGCCCTTTATCTTACGCTATCCTAAGATAGTGAAAAAAGGTACTTCCGACGCTTTGCTTTCACATATCGACCTCTTTGCCTCTTTGAGTAAATTTATTGGTGCTGAGATACCCGCAGGAGCAGCCACCGATAGCGAAGATTACCTCAAAGCCTTCTTAGGCAAGGACAAGAAAGGTCGCCCTTATGTAATAGCCTCTGGGGGAGCGCTCTCCATCACCGATGGTCGTTGGAAATATGTAGTCCCCAGCGATAACCCTTCTTATCAACTCCTCACTCGCACACATCTGGGCAACTATCCTGAGCTCCGATTGTACGACCTTAAAGAAGACATAATGGAGCTCTACAATGTAGCAAAAGACCATCCCGAAGAGCTCTCCAGACTCAAAACAATGCTCCACAATATTAAAAACAGAAAATAGCGCTTTAACAATCAATAATGATATTCGCTCCAAAAAAGTATCTATCTTTTTTGGAGCGATGTAATATCAATACTTTTTCTTTTATTCTCCCTTCTATTTCCCTTTTTCTTTCGTTTATTCTTCATCTGTTCGTGCGGCTTGCACCGTCTTTTGTGTAAACTTTGCCAAAGTTTCAAACATTGCCAAAGTTGAAGTCCACTAATAACCTTCTTTCTATCTCTATCTTAAATTCGCCTTACCTTCATCGTAGGTTCGTTTTCTGTTCATCATTCCTTCGTCTTTTGTTCGTTGTAGACCCACTGTAGAGCCACTCATCGTTCGCCTTACCTTTGTCTTTCCATCGCTACATACTTTGCCAAAGTTGAAATCCCCTCCGCTTTACCTTCGTCATTCGTCATTCGTCATTCGTCATTCGTCACTCGTCATTCGTCACTCGTCATTTCTTTTTTTACCTTTTACCTTTTACCTTTTACCTAAAACCTATTTTTTGTCATTTGCTAATTATTTTCTATTTTTGCATTTTAAAAAGAATCTGTTCCGATGGAAGACAATACACCTCAAAACACTACTCATCAAGGAGATAGCATCATTAAAATCACGGGTATGTACCAAGATTGGTTCTTGGATTATGCTTCGTACGTAATCCTCGAACGCGCTGTACCAGCAATCGAAGATGGCTTTAAGCCCGTACAACGCCGTATTATGCACTCGCTTAAAGAATTAGACGATGGTCGTTACAACAAGGTGGCTAACGTGGTGGGGAATACAATGCAGTATCACCCTCACGGCGATGCGAGTATAGGCGATGCTATTGTGCAAATCGGTCAGAAGGACTTGCTCATCGATACGCAAGGTAACTGGGGGAATATCCTCACAGGTGATGATGCCGCAGCCCCTCGTTATATCGAGGCACGCCTTTCTAAGTTCGCCCTCGATGTGGTGTTTAGCCCTAAGGTAACCGAATGGCAATCCAGCTATGACGGTCGTAAGAAAGAGCCTATCAGTTTGCCGGTGAAGTTCCCGCTCCTCTTGGCACAAGGCACCGAGGGGATAGCCGTGGGTCTTTCTACTAAGATATTGCCCCACAACTTCATCGAGCTTATCGAGGCTTCCATTGCTTACCTCAAAAATAAACCTTTTGAATTATACCCCGATTTCCCTACTGCGGGTATTATGGACGTAAGTGGCTATAACGATGGGGCAAGAGGCGGACGTGTGCGGGTGCGTGCTAAGATTTCGCAACTCGACAAGAGTACGCTTTGCATCACCGAAATTCCGTTTACTACCACCACTACCTCGCTCATCGACTCTATACTAAAAGCCAACGAAAAAGGCAAGATAAAAATCAAAAAGGTAGACGATAACACAGCTGCCAATGTAGAGATATTAGTGCACTTGCCCAACGGCACGTCGCCCGATAAGACTATCGATGCACTCTACGCCTTCACTGCCTGCGAAACGGCTATTTCGCCCATTACTTGTGTGATTGAGGACAACAAACCGCATTTCCTCACCGTTTCAGAAGTGTTGCGCCGCAGTACCGACCGCACAGTAAGTCTGCTAAAACAAGAGCTCGAAATTGAACTTTCTGAACTCGAAATGCAATGGCACAGTGCCTCGCTCGAAAAGATTTTCATCAGAGAAGAGATGTATATCGACTTCAAGAACTACACCGATAGAGAGAGTTTGTACGAGTACTTGTACCAGCGTTTTGAACCTTTCAAAAAAGATTTGATCCGTGAGATTACCGATGACGATTTGGCTAAACTCACTCAAATACCAATGATTCGTATCACCCGCTTCGACTCTTATAAGGCTGATGAAAATATCCTCAAAATAGAAGCCGATATCGAGGAAGTGAAAAACCACCTCGCAAACCTTATCGATTATGCGATTTCCCATTTCGAACGACTCAAAAAGACTTATGGTAAGGGGCGCGAACGGAAAACCGAAATGCGCGTATTCGATACCATCGAGGCGACCAAAGTAGTGGTGCGTAATACCAAACTCTATGTGAACAAAGCAGAAGGTTTTATAGGTACAGGCTTGCGCAAAGACGAGTATGTAGGTGATTGCAGTGATATCGACGATGTGATTGTATTTACCGAAAGCGGTGCAATGTACGTTACCAAAGTAGCTGAGAAACAATATATAGAGAAAAACATCATACACGTAGCGGTCTTTAAGAAAGACGACAAGCGCACTGTGTACAATATGATTTATAAGGACGGACAAACGGGCTTCTCTTATATCAAGCGCTTCAACGTTACGGGTATTACCCGCGATAAGAAATACGAGCTCATTCCTCAACACAAAGAGTCGCGTGTGCTCTATTTCACAGCCAACCCTAATGGTGAAGCCGAAGTGGTAACCGTGAACTTGCGTCAGTTAGGCACTTTGCGCAAACTGCGATGGGATATCGATTTTGCCGATACCCTCATCAAAGGGCGTGGCGTGAAAGGAAACCTCGTGAGCAAATACGCTATCAAGCGCATCGAGCTAAAAGAAAAAGGCGTATCAACCCTCAAACCGCGCAAGATATGGTTCGACGATATTGTAAAACGCCTCAACACCGAAGAACGTGGCACGCTACTCGGGGCTTTCAAAGGCGATGACCGTATGCTTCTCATTACCAAAGAGGGCGTCGTGAAGACCATTATCCCCGAATTGAGTCTGCATTTCGAGAACAATATCGCCGTAATGGAGAAATGGGTGCCCGAGAAACCTATTTCAGTAATTTACTACGATGGCGAAAAAGAACGCGTGTTTGTAAAACGCTTTGTGGTAGAGAACGAAAACCGCGAAGAGTTAGTCATTACCGAACATCCTAAATCGCAATTGCTCTTTGTCTCTGCCGATTGGCGACCTATGGCTGAGGTGGTCTTCACCAAAGAAAAAGGCAAGGAGAAAGAGAACCTCACGGTGAATTTAGAAGAGTTCATCAGTGTAAAAGGCATCAAAGCCTTGGGCAACCAGCTCACCACCGACAAGGTGAAAACTGTCAACACGCTTGAATCTCTCCCCTACGAAGAACCTCAAGAAGAGGAACCCGTAGAAGACCTCGGCGATGAAGAAATCGTACCTCCTTCGTCTGAAAATGATAGCGACGGCACCCAAACAGAATTAGAATTTTAATTAGGTAAGAGATAAGAGGTAAGAAAATAATCAAGTCGCTTTTGCGTCGCTACACTTTGCCAAAGTTTTTAATTCCTCGTCATGCTACGACCTTTGGCAAAGTTGATTAAGCAAAATAAAAAAGCAAACCTTATGAAAAACTATATCACACTCTTTGTCATATTGTTGTTGGGTAGGAATGTAGCGGTGGCACAAGAGAGTAAAGAAGCTGTACTCCACCGGCTCAACCAAACCATTGAGCAGAGTGCCACTTATATACAAGCCAAAGAACAGCGTATTACTTCTTTGAAAAAGGCTCTTAAAAAAGCCTCTCAACCAACAGAAAAATACGACCTGCACAAACAATTGTATACCGAATACCGAAAATTTAAGGTCGATTCGGCAGTAGCCTATTTGCTGAAAAACGAACAAATAGCAATAGCTTTAAACGATGCTGAAAAGCAAGACGAAACCCATATTTTACTTTCTAAACTCTACTCGGTAAAAGGAATGTACGTAGAAGCGTTGCAACTACTAAAAGCTATCGATAAACACAGATTACCCAAGAAATCTCTGTGTGAATATTACGATTCGTGTTATGCCTTGTGCAGTCATTATGGGCAAAGTATCAACAATAGTGCTTATTTAAGTGCCTCCAACCGCTACCGCGATTCCTTATTATTGTGCATAGACAAACAGTCGCTTACTTTTAAAGTAAACAGTGCTATCGATGAGTTCTTTACAGGAGACAAAAACCGTGCTATGCAACAGTTTCAGCAACTATTGCCTCAAACTACCGAAGAGGAACCTGAACGTGCTATAATAGCTTATTATTTAGGTCTTGTAGAACGAGAAAAAGGAAATGACGACCTTCAAGAGTACTATTTTGCCCTTTCTGCTATCGCCGACATCAAAAATGCAATCAAAGATAACGCTTCCTTGCAGAGCTTAGCGCTTACTTACTACAAACGAGGGAATATAAGCAAAGCCTATCAGTTTATCAAAATGGCAATAGATGATGCTGCCTTCTGCAATGTGCGACACCGCGCCGAAGAAGGTGCCTCTTTCTATTCTATCATAAACACCGCCTATCAAGAGAAAGAAGCCAAACAAAAGAAAGAATTACAACTGTATTTGGTACTCATCAGTGTGTTATCAGTAGCCTTGATTATCGCTTTGGTATATGTGTACAAACAAGTTAAGCGACTGATAAAAATGCGTAGAGAGCTCTCACATAACAATCAGCAACTCGAAAAGCTCAACACCGACCTGCAACAGATGAACCAAACCCTCGAAGAGGCAAACCTCAACCTCGAAGAGGCAAACCTTATCAAAGAAGAGTACATTGCACGTTTCTTCAACCTTTGTTCAGCGTATATTGATAAGATTGAGAACTATCGGAAACTACTCTACAAAAAGGCTTCTAAACATCAGTTTGACGACCTTACCAAGGTGCTAAAATCTACCTCCGTAGTAGAAGAAGAATTAGAGGCTCTCTACAAGAATTTTGATACTATCTTCCTCAATATATACCCGCATTTTGTAACCCACTTCAACGCTCTTTTAGAAGAAGGAGAGCAAATCTTCCCTAAAAAAGGTGAACTACTGAATACCGAATTGCGTATTTTTGCCCTCATCCGTTTAGGCATCACCGATAGTAATAAGATAGCCGAATTCTTGCGCTATTCTCTTCGTACAGTGTACAACTATCGCACCAAAGTACGGAATAAAGCGAAAGGAGAACGCGATACTTTCGAAGAAAAAGTGAAGAAAATACGTAATTAATAGGTGAAATTTCAGTACTTTTTTAAGCCTTTTTCACAATTCAATTAGCTAATATTCAATTCGATATTTTTTGAAAGCAGTACTTTTCTAATACCCGATTGCGCACAAGTGTTTTTTTGCTGTACTTTTGGAGCGACTAAACAAACGTAATGTTTTTATTTTATGAAAGTACTCAAAGAACATTTAATGCTAACAGTGGTACTGTTGCTCGGTGTGATAGGACTTGCCCAAGCACAATACAGCAGAGTAACAGGTACCGTAACCGATGACAAAGGAGCACCTCTTCCTGGTGTTTCTGTAGTAATAAAAGGTACTAACAAAGGCGTAGCTACTGATTTCGACGGTAAGTATACACTTACTGAAGTAGCTCGAGGAGCTGTTTTAGAGTTTTCTTCTGTAGGCTACAAAACCCTCGATTTAAAAGTAACAGGTGAACAGCTCAATGTTAAACTTTCTGAAGTTGCCCAAGACCTCGATGAGATAGTAGTAGTGGGCTATGGTACTCAAAAACGTGGTGATGTAACCACTGCTATCACCTCAGTAAAGACCCAAGACCTCGACCAACGTCCTGTAACTTCAGCAGCTCAAGCTATTCAAGGGCGTGCTGCGGGTATCCAAGTAGTACAACCTAGTGGTGCTCCAGGCGCAGGCTTGGCAGTGCGCATTCGCGGGAACACCTCTATCAGCGCTTCCAACGACCCTCTATATGTGGTTGATGGTATCCCTGTGCAAGACATCAGTGGGATTGCCCCTACCGATATCGAGAATATGCAAGTACTTAAAGACGCTTCCTCAGCAGCTATCTACGGTTCACGTGCTGCTAATGGCGTAGTGCTTATCACTACCAAACACGGAAAACGCAACGAGCCTAAAGTATCTGTTAATACTTATGTGGGTATCTCGCAAGTAGCCAAACGCATAGAATCCTTAAATACGGCTCAATACAACGAACTGATGAAAGAAACAGGTGCTGTTACTCTTCCTTCAGGACTTACCGATAAAACTGATTGGTTTGATGAAACCTTCCGTAAGAGTATTATCCGCAATACACAGCTTTCTATCTCAAATGCAACTGAAAATACCAAGTATTACATTTCAGCAGGGAACTCTAAAGATGAAGGGGTTATTCGCTCTTCTTTTTTCGAGCGTTATAATGTGCGCCTCAACTTAGAAACCAAAATGCGCAAATGGCTCACTTTTGAAACTAATCTATCCTATTCCGATTACTCGTCTAATGGAATTATCACTGGTACAGGTTCTAACCGTGCAGGGGTAGTGCTTTCGGTAATCAATACGCCTAAATACGCCCCTATATGGAGTGATAAACCCGGTGAAGAAGGTTGGTATTACTACAATTTCTATGGAGCAAACCTCACTCACCCTGTAGAGAATATCTCTCGTAATGCTGACAATACCTCTAAGAGCAATCGCTTGGTAGGAAGTGTATCGGCTATTGTAACTTTCTTGCCGAGCTTGAAGTTCAAATCTACAGTAGGTATCGACCGTTTAGGACGCACTCAAACTCATTGGACTGACCCTAAACTCACCGAATATGGACGTAAGATCTTCGGTACTGCCGACGATATTCGTACTAACAACACTGTGATGACTTACGACAATTTGCTTACCTTCGATAAGAGTTTCGGCAAGCACAACCTTTCTGCTTTGGCAGGTACTTCAGGAACGGTATCTAAATGGAACGAAAGCTATTTGTACGCCTCTCACTTCCTTACACCCGACATCAAAACCCTCAACGCTGCCAATAAGATAGAACAAGGTAGTGGTTCGAATGCTGCCGAATGGGCGATTATGTCCTATTTAGGTCGTATTTCTTATAACTACGATAGTAAATATCTTCTTACAGCTAATTTCCGTGCCGATGGTTCTTCAAAATTAGCACCAGGAAAACGCTGGGGCTACTTCCCTTCAGTATCTGTAGGGTGGAGACTTTCACAAGAAAACTTCTTGAAAGAAGTAGATTGGCTTAGCGAACTCAAATTGCGTGGAGGCTGGGGGCAAACAGGTAACCAAGCGGGTATATCCGATTATGGCTACTTGCAACGCTTTTCTATCACCCGTCAAAACTGGTGGGAGGCTGGCAAAGGTGATGCAATGGTAACCTTGCGCCCTAATTCATTCTCTAACCCTAACCTCACTTGGGAAACCACCACTCAAAGCAATATAGGGCTCGACCTTTCACTTTTCAAAAACCGTATCTCTTTAGCGGTAGATGCTTACCTTAAAAAGACTACCGATTTGCTAATGGATGTGCCTCTTCCTGCTACTTCACCAGTGCCCTCTATCTATCGCAATGAGGGCGAAATGACCAATAAAGGGATTGAATTTGCGCTTGATACGCGTAACCTCACAGGAGATTTTACTTGGAATACTAATTTCAATATCTCGTTCAACCGCAATGAGCTAACTAAACTTACCCTTCAAAAAGTGTATTACTACGCCAGCACTTCCGAAGCTATTACTGAACAAGTGGTGCGTATTACCGAAGGGCAGCCTTTGGGCAAGTTCTGGGGATTTATAAGTGAAGGAGTAGATCCTAAGACAGGCGATATCAAATACAAAGACCTCAATGGCGATGGTAAAATCTCAGTTTCCGATAAAACTTATATAGGCGACCCTAACCCTGATTTTACCTTTGGGCTTACCAATGACTTCACTTATAAGAACTTTACTTTGAGTGTTTTCTTCCAAGGTTCTTATGGTAATGATATCTACAACGCTTCTCGTATAGAAACTGAAGGTATGTACGATGGTAAAAACCAATCAACAGCGGTACTCAACCGCTGGAGAAAACCTGGTGATATTACCGACATCCCTCGTGCTGTAAGAAGTACCGATAACATCAAAGCTTCTTCGCGTTGGGTAGAAGATGGTTCGTATTTGCGTCTCAAAACGCTTACTTTAGCTTATAACCTCTCCAATGACGAGTTGTTGAGATACGGTATCCGCAAGATACAGCCTTATTTCACCGCTCAAAACCTTTGGACACTCACTAACTACAAAGGTTTTGACCCCGAAGTAAACCAAGGGCTTTCAGGTCCTACGATGGGTATTGATTGGGGTACTTATCCTCAAACCAAAACCTTTATCTTTGGCTTAAATATTGATTTTTAATACCTGTACAAAAATGAAAAGATACATATTCCTTGCACTCTCGTTAGCAACGCTAACGGCGTGCAGTTTAGATAAAGACCCTATTTCGGAGTTCAACGAGAAAAACACAACTGCCGAGGGCAAAAGCTCTTCTGCCATAGAAACCAAAGCACAAATGCAAACCCGCTACGATGCTATCTATGCTTTTGTACGAGGTTCTGCACAAGAGTTCTGGACGTTAGACTTCCTACAAAATACCGAAACTCGTGCCGACAACGCTTATGCAGGTACTTCTGGTGTTGCTATTACTTCTATTGAACAGAATAGCCAAGATGCATCTAACGGAAATATCAAACGTGATTGGCAAAAATACTTAGAAGGCATCAACTTAGCCAATGTAGTAATTGCCAATGTAGATAAAGTACCCGATGCCTCGCTTACAACAACTGAACGAAAACAGTGGAAAGCCGAAGCTAAAATACTCAAATCGTGGCTTTTATTTGATATGGTGCGCTTTTGGGGAGCAGTACCTATTCCTCCTATTGAAGTCCCTGAAATATCTTCTGAGAATGTAGAAGAAACCTACAAATTGCTCTTTCCTGAACGCACTTCTGTTGCCGAGGTGTACAACATCATTCGCACCAACCTCGAGGAGGCTCTCGTCGATGCTCCTGCTGTGAAGGCTAACGATAAGTTCTTTTTTAGTCGTGCGGTTGCTAATGCGCTCTTAGCTCACGTATATGCCGAAAAACCTATACGCGACTACAACAAAACCATTCAGTATTGCACAGCCGTAGAAGCCGATGGTTTTTCTCTATTGCCCAATTACGCCGATTTATTTCAAATCAATGATGCTAAAACCGATGTAAAAGTGCGTAATTCTGCTGAGTCTATTTTTGAGATTACCTACTCTCAAGGTGGACAAACGTGGTTACCAGGGCTCTTCGGCTTAAACTACACCAACCCCAATAGCACTTACAACTGGGCAAAATGGGTAACCCCTTCACGCGACCTCATAGCTGCTTTTGATGCTGAGGGCGATACTGTGCGCAAAAACCAAGCTATCGTTTACGGGCAACCCTCTTGGGAAAATTATTACCCTTCTAAACACTATCCTTTTATGTATAAAATACGTTCAGGAGGCAGTAGTATCATTAAGTTGCGTTTAGCCGATATCCTCTTGCTAAAAGCTGAAGCCTATGCTGCTTTAGGTCAAACCGCTCAGGCGGCTGCCTTAGTAAATCAAGTACGCGCAAGGGTAGGACTTGCCGCTATTTCCTCCTCTCTTTCACAAGAACAAATGAAAGCAGCCGTGCTTAAAGAACGTCGCCTTGAATTGGCTTTTGAGGGCTTCCGTTGGTTCGATTTGTTGCGCAATGATAAAGCTATTGAAACAATGAATTCTCTCAATGCAAGAGATACTGGTAGACTAAAACAAACCTACCCTCTCAATGAGAATACAGTGCTTTATCCTATACCTCAAACAGAATTAGAAAACAACAAAAAACTCACCCAAAACCCTGGTTACTAATGAAATTATTCCCGTCTTTTTTACTTGTAATACTCTGGAGCATCGCTTCTTGCAGCTGTCAGAAAAAATCCAATACAGGGGAGGAACCTACTCCTCCCCCTGTTGTTGAGCCATCGGTAGGAAAAGTGAGCGTATTGCTGACTACAGCCAATCGCCAAAAAGAATTCTACAAAGAGCAAACCGACCTAAAGCTCATCAAAAACCCTAACGCATCTTATAGTATCACCCTAAAACCTACTGAAAAATTCCAAAGTATCTATGGATTCGGCTCTGCCATTACAGGTTCTACCTGCTATAACTTGATGCAGATGTCCTCTGCTGATAGAAAGAACTTTCTCACCCAAACTTTCTCTGAAACCGAAGGCTTTGGGCAAAGTTATGTGAGGGTTTCTATTGGCTGTTCCGACTTTTCCCTAAGTGAATACACCCTTTGCGATACCAAGGGAATAGAGCATTTTGCCCTCACCAAAGAGGAAACGCAATACGTGATTCCTATACTCAAAGAGATTCTCGCTATCAACCCCAAAGTGCAAATCATAGGCTCTCCTTGGACACCTCCCCGCTGGATGAAGGTCAATAACCTTACCGATTTGCAACCTCATAACCAATGGACAAGCGGTCAGCTGAACCCTGCTCACTATCAGGATTACGCGTTGTACTTCGCCAAATGGTTGCAAGCGATGAAAGACAATGGCTTGAATGTCAATGCTATCACTATACAAAATGAACCTCTCAACAGGGGCAACTCGGCTTCTATGTATATGGGATGGGACGAGCAACTAGCCTTTATCAAAAACGCCTTAGGAAAAACCCTGCGCGACAAAGGCTTTGCTGAGGTTAAAATCTACCTCTTCGACCATAACTACAACTACGATAATAAGCCTTCACAACAGCAATACCCCTTGCATATCTATAAAGATGCCGATGCCTCTCAGTACGTTGCGGGGGCTGCTTACCATAACTACGGGGGGAATCCTAACGAATTGAGCAACATTCATAACCAATATCCTAATAAAGAACTCATTTTCACCGAAACTTCCATAGGTACTTGGAACGACGGTCACAACCTTGAACGCCGTCTCACCGAAGATATGCAAGAGCTTGGTATCAAAACTCTCAACAATCATTGCAAGGCAGTGATAGTGTGGAATTTAATGCTCGACGAGCACGGAGCTCCCAATCGTGAAGGCGGTTGCAAAACTTGTTTTGGTGCGGTCGATATCCAAACATCCGATTATAAGACGATGCAACGCAATTCGCACTACTATGTCATAAGTCATCTTTCGGCGGTCATCAAGCAGGGTGCGACCCGTATAGGCGTTGAGAAAACCACTGATGACAATGTGCAATGTACGGCATTCGAGAATCCCGATGGCTCTTTGGCTTGTGTGCTACTGAATAAAAAGAAAGAAGCAACCTATCTGACCCTAAGCACCGGCAAGCATTATTTCTCTTATGAAGTGCCTGCTAACAGCGTGGTATCCTTTTTGATACCCAAAATATAAATAGAAATTACAAACTTTCTCAAAGTCAAATCAAATAGAGTAGAATAGCTCCTCTTCTACGGATTGTCCCCCTTCGGGGGACGGGGGCTTAAAATAATTAAATTACGCAAATGAAAAGAATATTATTGTCACTATTCGCAATTGCTTCTGTAGCATTTGCCAAAGCGCAAACCGCAACCCCTACAACCCTTATCAAAACCGTTATTCCATTTGAACAACGCGACGAAACTTCTTGGATTACCCGTTATCAAGGCGATATCAATCGTTATCAAAAGGAGAATAAACGCTTAAAAGACCTCTCTTGCGATGTACTCTTTCTGGGGAGTTCATCTATCAATCTGTGGGATACTATCTATGAAGATTTCGCCCCACTGAAACTCATTCGTCGTTCTTATGGAGGGGCTACTTTGCGTGATATGATTTACAATTACAACACTATTGCCAAAGGCTATACTCCTAAGAGCATTTTGCTATACGTGGAAAACGATTTGGGCAATCATAAGGAAGGTGTAAATGCCGTGAAGTGTTTTGACCTGTTCCGTATATTTATCGACAAGCTCAAAAAAGACTACCCTAATACGCCTCTGATTGTGGTATCGCTAAAACCCTCACAACACAAAGCCGACCAGCTGAAAGACCAACTCTTGGTAAATGCTTTGTTGGAAGAAAACGCGACAACACAAGGCTATACTTATGTAGATATTACCAAAGTAATGTACGATGAAGCGGGTAATCTTCGCACTGATATCTTTAAAGAAGACAACCTACATATGAATGCCGAAGGTTATAAGCTCTGGACAGCCATTCTCAAACCACTTCTGCTCAAAAGTATAAGAGGAGAATAGATTAACAAATAAGCAAATAAGCAGATTTGTAAATGAAGTATGAGACGTATGTTAGGTGATATAGAACTTTTATATTGCTGAAAAAATGTTAAAGTATGCTAAAAGGACAAGAAAAACACAAACTTTTTTAGGAGGTACTCATTTTTTACCTTAAATAACTAAAATACTAATAATCATTTTATTACATTACTTTTTATGTTTTACTTTTCAGCCACTTTGGACGAAGCTAAAGCGAACCTAAGGCGAAGGTAAGGCGAAGCTAAACCGAAGATAAGGTGTTACTAAACTGAAAATCAATTGGCTAAAAAAGGGTATGAAAATCTGAAAAAAATATGTTAAAAATGAGTTTTTGACGAAAAAAACGCAAAAATATTATCTCTAAAAAAAATGAAATTTGTTTTATTGATAGGTAGTATTTCTATTTGCTCAATTCTAAGAACACTAACAACTAAAAATGACTAATATGAAAAATATAAAAACTTTATTGCTTTGCTGTGCCGTAGGTACGCTCTCAGCCCAGCAAATGCCAGTTTATTTAGACACTTCGCAACCCATTGAGAAGCGTATAGACGATGCTCTCTCGCGAATGACCTTAGAGGAAAAAGTAGCTATGTGCCACGCTCAATCTAAGTTCAGTTCACCTGGCGTGCCCCGCTTGGGTATCCCCGAAAACTGGATGACCGATGGCCCTCACGGCATACGCCCCGAAGTACTCTGGGACGAGTGGATTCAAGCAGGATGGACAAATGATAAATGTACCGCTTTCCCCGCCCTCACTTGCCTTGCTGCTACGTGGAATCCTGCTCTCAGCAAAGCCTACGGGAAAGCTATAGGCGAAGAAGCCCGCTATCGCAACAAAAACGTACTCTTAGGCCCTGGGGTGAACATCTACCGCATTCCTCTCAACGGGCGCAATTTCGAGTATATGGGTGAAGACCCTTATTTGGCATCCAAAATGGTCGTGCCTTATGTACAAGGCGTGCAAGCCAATGGTGTGGCTGCTTGTGTGAAGCATTATGCCCTCAACAATCAAGAAATCAACCGTCATACCGTGAATGTAAAGGTAGACGACCGTGCCCTGTATGAGATTTACCTCCCTGCTTTCAAAGCTGCTGTACAAGAAGGAAAAGCGTGGAGCATAATGGGAGCTTATAACAAATACAAAGACCAATGGGCTTGCCAAAACCAATACCTATTGCAAGACATCTTGCGCAAAGAATGGGGTTTTGACGGCGCCGTAGTATCCGATTGGGGTGGAGTGAACAACACTGATGGCGCTGCTCTCCACGGATTGGATATGGAATTTGGAACTTGGACTGATGGAATGGTCGAAAACCGCTCGAATGCTTACGACCATTACTTCCTTGCTCAACCTTTTCTTGAGAAACTGAAATCAGGAGAAATAAAAGAAGAAGTAGTGAATGAAAAGGTGCGCAATATCCTCCGACTCGTATTCCGCACCAATATGGCGACCAATCGACCCTTTGGGTCATTCGCTTCACCAGAACACTTTGCCGTAGCTCGCAAGATAGGGCAAGAAGGCATCGTACTACTCAAAAACGATAAAAATGTATTGCCTATCGACATTAAAAAGGCAAAAACCATAGCCGTAATAGGCGAGAATGCTATCAAAATGATGACCGTAGGTGGAGGAAGTTCCTCACTGAAAGCCGTTCACGAGATACTTCCCTTAGACGGAATTAAAAACCGTGTAGGCAATACAGCCAAAGTGCTCTATGCACGTGGCTATGCCAGCGACGATTACAAAGACCAAGACGGGCTTGCTGCTAACGACATCACCGATAAACGTCCGGCACAAGAACTCCTTGCCGAAGCTGTTAAAACCGCTAAACAAGCTGATGTAGTTATCTTTATAGGCGGACTCAACAAACACGACGGTCAGGATTGCGAAGGCAACGACCGCAAACAATACGGCTTGCCTTACGGACAAGATGCTGTGATTGAGGCTTTGGCAAAAGCTAATAAAAACTTAGCAGTAGTGCTTATTTCGGGTAATGCAATGGCAATGCCTTGGGTCAAAAGTGTGCCCGCTATCGTACAAGATTGGTATTTAGGCTCCGAAGCAGGCAACTCCCTCGCCGATGTACTCTTCGGTGATGTGAACCCTTCGGGGAAATTGCCTTTCACTTTCCCAGTGCGTTTGGAGGACAATGCAGCCATAGCCTTAGGTGAATACCCAGGGGACAAAGAGGTTGCCTACAATGAAGGCATTTTGGTAGGCTACCGCTACGCCGATACTAAAGGCGTAAAACCGCTATTCCCTTTCGGTCACGGACTCTCTTACACCACTTTCAAATACGGCAAACTCACTGTCAATAAGAAAACCACCAACGGCGATATCAGCTTCTCGGTAACAGTACAGAACACCGGCAAACGCGATGGTGCCGAAGTAGTACAACTCTATTTGCACGACGAAGAAGCCTCTGTATTACGCCCGTACAAGGAGCTCAAAGGATTTGAGAAAGTATTCTTGAAGGCAGGAGAAACCAAAACCGTAACCTTCCACATCACCAAGCAAGACCTCTCCTTCTTCGACCCTGAGCAACACGCTTGGGTAGCCGAAAAAGGAACTTTTAAAGCCTTAGTAGGCACCTCTTCTGGCGACATTAAAAGCACAGTAGATTTCACCTTAGAATAAATATTTTTTACTTTTCATATGAGAAAAGCTTGAAGTCTTGTGGACTTCAAGCTTTTTTGCTTAAAAGAGCTTGAGACATTTTGCCAAAGTTGAATTGGTGACAACATTTTTTCATCATTTATCATTTATCATTCGCAATTGTTTTTTATCTTTGCCACATTATTAAGTGTCTATAATGAAGAAAAACATACTCCTCGCCCTACTTTCAGGGGCTTTACTCGCTTGTGCGTGGGTAACTTATGGCATTACTGCTCTTATATTCATTGCCTTAGTGCCTCTTTTACTAATGGAAGCGCGTATTAGGCGTGATTACCAACATACCAAACGCAAGGTGTTTGCACTCTCTTATTTGGCTTTTCTCACTTGGAATATCCCCACCACCTGGTGGATATGGTACTCTACCCAAATAGGGGCAGTTTTTGCTATTTTGGCAAACACTCTCTTAATGACACTCACTTTCTTTCTCTATCATATCGTAGCGAAACGTATGAACCGCAAAGTGTCGCTCGTTTTCTTAGTAGCTATATGGCTCTCTTTTGAGAAATTCCACCTCACGTGGGATGTTTCTTGGCCTTGGCTCAATTTGGGCAACGTCTTTTCCGAACAAGTTACGTGGATACAGTGGTACGAATATACGGGTACTTTTGGAGGCTCACTATGGGTGTGGTTAGTGAATACCATCTTGTATTTAGCTGTTGAAAACTACCTCACAACTAAAAACCACAAGATACTCGCCCAAAAAGTAGGATTGGCAATGCTCTTTTTTGCTGTTCCTGTGGTAATTTCGTATTTTCAATACATCAATTATAGCGAAGCAGGCAAAAAAACAGTCGATGTTATTGTTTTACAACCTAATATTGATCCTTATCAAGAAAAATACGCACTTTCCAATCAAGAAGTAGGTAGGCTCTTGGTACGACTTGCCATTGAAAATATAGACGAAAAAGTGAATTTTATCATCACTCCCGAAACGGTTTTTGCTGAGAACATTAAGTTACAAGATTTACCTATTTCGTGGGAAGTATCTATTTTGCGTACTTTACTCAGTCACTATCCTAATGTAAACTGGATAGCAGGAGCTTCTATGATTGAGTTTGTAAGAGACAAAGCCCAGACAACCTCACAAAGCAACTACTTACCCAACTATGGTTTTTGGTACAACGATTACAATTCAGCTTTCTTACTCAATCGCAATGCAGAAGTACCACTGTATCACAAGAGCAAACTGGTGGTAGCAGTGGAGAATTTTCCTTATCAGCAGGTGTTAAAACCTATTTTAGGCGAAACCCTTATCAACCTTGGCGGTACGGTAGCCCTGAAAACTACCCAGCCTGAACGCACTGCCTTTGCAGGAGTAGACACCGAGGGCAAGGCAGCACCTATCATTTGCTATGAGACTATCTATGGTGAGTTTGTAACAGGTTATATTAAGAAAGGGGCTAACTTCTTGGCAATTCTCACCAACGATGCGTGGTGGCGCGATACGCAGGGTTACAAACAGCTACTCAGTTATACCCGCTTGCGTGCGATTGAAACCCGTCGCAGCGTAGCCCGCAGTGCTAATACAGGTATTTCGGCTTTTATCAATGGTAGGGGAGACATACTCAAAACCCTTCCTTACGACACCCGAGGTAGTTTGAAAGGTACCATCGCCTTAAACGACGAACTCACATTTTACGTTCAAATGGGCGACTATATCGCTCGCATTGCGTATTTCTTGGCGTTTTTTGTTTTCTTGTATGCGGTATTGAGGAAACGTGAAAAAAGGTCGTAGCACGACGGGCAATTAAAAAATTTGGCAAAGTTGAATACCTCTATTTGCATCACTTTTCTAACGACTAAAAAACTAACAAGTAAATCGTATGGAACACTACATTTCAAACGAAGTCCTTCTGCTTGAGCAACTAACAGCTATCATAGAAGGCGATACACAACTGAAACTCTCAGAAGAAGCGGTAATTAATATTGAAACTTGTCACCGTTTTCTCAGTGATTATCTCCAAAAAGACCCCCAAGCTCTGAACAAGCTCTCGGTAGACTCTATGTCACTCTTGCGCCATTATGCTTGTGGCATAGGTGAGCGCATTCCTAACGAGATTGTCAAGCTGATGCTTTTCCTAAAAATACAATCCTTCTCCTACGGCTATAGTGGGGTGCGATTAGCGTTGGTACAACGTCTCATCGACTTTTATAATCAAGGGGTCTTCCCTGTAGTTTATTCCAAAGATATCCCCGACGAACGCATTGCCTTAGCACACCTTGCCTTGCCTCTATTTGGTGAAGGCGAAGTGTGCATACAGCACAAAGTTTATTCGGCTCAAGAGTTAGAAGGTAAATACGGTTGGCAACCTCTATCGTCAGAAGGACGCGAAGCCGATGCCCTGCTAAATGGAACCCAGCTCACCACCGCTTATGGCATCTACAACCTTAGCAAATCGCTCAAACTTATTCAGTGGGCAGACTTTGTAGCATCGGTTTCTACCCAAGTATTTGGAGGCAACCTCTCGGCATTCTCGGAAGCAATGCAAGTGGTACGTCCGCACAAAGGACTTGTAGAAACTGCCGAACACCTTCGTATGCTTCTGATGGACAGTGTCCTCTCTGAGCACCCACAAGCCTTCTCTTCTATGCCCGAAGCCTTTTGCTCTATCCCTCAAATACACGGAGCCGTCCGAGAGTCGATTGCGGCTATTCGTAAGGTAATTAAAACTGAGATGAACTCAGTTACCGATAATCCTATTCTCTTCCCCGAAACTCAAGAAGTTATCTTCGGAGGTAACTCACATACTCTGCCTCTCTCATTGGCAATGGACTTTTTGGCGATTACCCTCACCAGCTTGGGCAATATCAGCGAGCGACGCGTGTTCTACTTGCTTTCTAATATCGGTAAAGAGATAGAAAATGAAATAGATTATCCTATTTTCCAACGTATCATAGAAGGGATATTGAACGAAAATCGTCGTCTTTCCACTCCTGCGAGCATCGAGAGTCCAATTTTATTTGAAAAAACAATAGATATTAAAGGAATGGGTGGCAGTTCGGCTATTAAATGCGAGCAAGTAGTGAAGAATATAGAAGAAATATTGGCTATTGAACTCATTTTGGCTACTTCACTGTGGAAAAAGAAACAATTTGAGCATCATTCAGCTTTATTTAAGGAATATCTCTCTTTTATGGCAGAAGAGGAAGTAACTACCCTCAAGAAGCAAATAGAACACACAATAAGGTTTTTTGAAATGAACGATGAATAATTGATAATTAATTCATATCTTTGGGGCGAAATTGTTCAATTTTTAATTATTAAAAGTTATGCTGAAATTACAAACTGTTCTTTCTTTGGTATTATCGATGTTTGTCTTTCATATATTTGCACAAGGCGAAAAACCTAATAACTTGACGATGTTTGTAGGCACTTATACCGAAGGAGGCTATTCTAAAGGTATTTATACCTATCGTTTTAATCAGGAGAATGGAACTTTCGAACTGCTGAGCAGTGCCACCGCTGCTAATCCTTCTTTCTTGACGTTATCTCCCGATGGAAAACGTCTGTACGCAGTAAGCGAATATAACGACGGGCAACAAGGAGCTTATTCGTTTGATATGAGCCAAGATAAAGTGCATTTGAGTCATCCCGTTTTTCAATCCACCGTCCCTAAGGAGAGTTCTAAGGAAGAGCCGAAACAGGCGGGTGCCGACCCTTGTCATATTGTTACTGACGGGAACTATGTAATTACGGCTAATTATACAGGGGGCGACATCAGTGTTTTCCCGCTGGATGCAGAAGGTAAATTAAAAGCAGAGACACAACATATTGCTTTTGTAGGAAAGACACCCAAGCGCGTGGCACATATCCACTGCATTATTCCCACCCCTGATAAAAAGTATATATTAGCAACTGATTTGGGCAACGACCGCGTGTATCGTTTTCGTTACAACAAGAAAGCAGGTAAAAACGCTAAGGTACTGACCGCTCAGCGAGTAGTTTATGAGGTGAGCGACGGACAAGGCCCTCGTCATCTTACGTTTAGTAAAGATGGACGTTTTGCTTATTTGATAGGCGAATTGGGTGGAGAGTGTGTAGTGCTCGGCTATCACAAGGGGAAACTGAAAGAAGTGCAACGCTTAATGGCTGATGAAGGCGGCGGACGAGGCAGTGCCGATATACATATCAGCCCGGATGGGCGTTTTTTATATACCTCACACAGATTAAAGAAAGACGGCATTGCTATCTTTGCTATCGACCCTAAGAAAGGTACTCTCACGAAAGTAGGATACCAACTCACAGGTATTCACCCCCGTAATTTTGCGATTACTCCCAATGGTAAATATCTTTTAGTAGCTTGCCGAGATGATAATAAGATACAAGTGTTTCGGCGGGACGAAGCAACTGGTAAGCTCTCCGATACGTCGTTTAGTATCAGTGTAGATAAACCTACCTGTGTGGTATTTGCCTCACCGAACTAAAATCAGTACTTTTGTCACACTATTAATTATCAATTGTTTATGACCGACTTAGAAATCGCCCAAAAGGCACAGATGCTCCCTATCAGAGAGGTAGCTAAAAAACTAAACATCAACGAAGATAACCTCGATCCTTATGGAAAATACAAGGCTAAACTACCGTTGTACCTCATCGACGCTGAGAAGATGAAAAACAGTAAGTTAGTGCTTGTTACGGCTATTACCCCTACCCCTGCGGGTGAGGGCAAGACCACGGTGAGCATTGGTCTGACGGAAGGACTTAACAAAATAGGCAAAAAAGCAATTGCCGTATTGCGTGAACCGTCGTTAGGTCCTGTTTTTGGTATCAAAGGAGGGGCAGCTGGTGGAGGATACTCACAAGTGGTGCCTATGGAGGACATCAACTTGCACTTTACAGGAGACTTTTCGGCTATTGAGAAGGCTAACAACCTATTGGCAGCAGTCATTGATAATAATATCCAAAGTAAAACACACTCTATTGGCATTGACCCACGCACCGTAGTTTGGAAGCGCGTGATGGATATGAACGACCGTGCGCTACGCCATATAGTAGTAGGCTTAGGAGGCACTACTCACGGCGTACCCCGCGAAGACGGTTTTAACATCACTCCTGCTTCTGAGATTATGGCGATACTATGTCTTGCCGAAAGTTTTTCTGACCTGAAAAAACGTATTGGTAATATCTATGTAGGCAAGAAGTTTGACGGCACCCCTGTATTTGCGCGCGACTTGAAGGTGGTAGGGGCTATGGCACTTTTGCTCAAAGAAGCCATCAAGCCTAACCTCGTGCAAACCCTTGAAAACAATCCCGCTATCTTGCACGGCGGTCCGTTTGCCAGCATTGCACAAGGTACGAACACTGTATTGGCTACCAAAATGGGACTATCGTTGGGTGACTACGTGATTACCGAAGCAGGTTTTGGCGCTGACCTTGGGGCTGAGAAATTCCTCAATATCAAATGTACTTCAGCAGGATTAGCTCCCGATGCAGTGGTGATTGTAGCAACGATTCGCGCCTTGCGTCATCACGGAGGGGCTAAAAAAGAAGAGTACAACACTCCTTCCTTGCAAAAAGTGAAACTCGGTATTGCTAATTTGGAAAAACATATCGAGAATGTGCAACTTTTTGGTCTCAAAGCAGTGGTAGCGATTAACTATTTTCCCAACGATAGTGAAGAAGAGATAGCCTATGTAAAAGAAATATGTGCTCAAAAAGGGGTAGAAGCTATTGTAAGTAAAGGGTTTAGTGAAGGAGGTAAAGGTACCGAGGAACTTGCTCGCGCTGTCGTGGCTATAGCCCAAAGTGGTGAGAGTCATTTTAGTCCGCTATACAGCAATGAAGCGAGTATAGAAGAGAAAATAACAGCAGTAGCTACTAAGATTTACGGAGCGAGCAAGGTGAATTACAACAGTAAAGCCGTAAGTCAGTTGAAACAAATCAAAACATTAGGCTTTGATAAAATGCCTATTTGTATAGTGAAGACGCCTAAATCGCTCAGTGATGACGAGAAGAAACTCGCCCGTCCTACCGATTTTGAGGTAACCGTGCGAGAGTTTGAGTTTGCCTCAGGGGCGGGCTTTGTAATCCCAATCTTGGGCGATACTGTGCGTATGCCGGGACTCCCTAGTGTGCCTGCCGCCGAAGGTATGGATATAGATGACGAGGGAGTTATCACAGGACTCTCTTAAAAGGTAAAAAGAGCTTGTTCGGAAAGTTTTGCTTTGAAGAGTCTTTACAAAATTCCCCTACGAATGTAACGAAAATATGATTGATTAAGTTAGTTTTCAACTTTGCCAAAATTTAAAACTTTGGCAAAGTTTGCGATGCAAAGCCAGCGAATACTTGTAGCTGGGTATGTGACGATTTTTAGACTTTTTGGACACTCTTTACTCAGCTTGTACTCATACTACACTTAAAACGGATAGTTGATACCGAAGTTGAACACGGTTTCTTTAATTCTGAATTTCTTTATCCAGCGGTTGCTCATTTCTTCGGCAGGGTCATATGTAGGTATACCCATATCGAGGCGAATTACAAAGAAGTTGAAGTCGTAACGCAACCCAAATCCGGTACTTAACCCCACATCTTTTAATGAAGAAAGGTCTTTAAACTTGTATTCATCAAAACGAGTATTATCGGCTACGTTCCAGATATTTCCCACATCGGTGAAGAGGGCGCCTTTGAGTGCCCCTAAGATAGGGAAACGATATTCGAGATTGAGCGTAATCTTCATATTGGCTTCGTTGTAATCTAAAATCGAACCACTTGAACCAGGTCCTAAACGATAGGCTTTAAAACCACGGTTATCGGTAGTACCTCCGGCAAAGTAGCTTTGTGAAAACGGAATATTATCGGAGTTGCCATAAGGGATAGCTATCCCTAAGAAGGAACGGAATGCTAATGAACTCTGTTTGGCTATGGGGAAGTGCTTGATAAAATCGACTTCAGCTTTGGCATATTGAGCGTATTCTACCCCAAAAATCTTATTCTTAGTACTACCTTCGGTATTGACCACTTTGTAAGTAGCTGTTAAAGCATTGAGCAAACTCCCCGCTCCTTCTATCTTGAAACGCAATTGTGAGAAGTTGCGTTCAAAAAACTGTGATTTGCTATTGATGATATAAGTAAAACTACTTGATACAATAAAGTCATTATTTGTAATACGACGATAGCGTTCAGAAATAGCATATATAGGCAAAATATCTTCGCCTTGAACTACCAAATTCCTTTCGAATACATCATTTATAAAGTTAAAAGTCCCCTCAGTAGGGGTAAGATTGCCTTTGTCGTCTACATATCGGCTACCTAAACTGTATTTTTTAGCAATATCGTTCAGCCTTTCATAAGTACTTTGGTAAATATTGAAGAAATTACCTGGGTTGATATTGTTTACGTATTGTACGTTTATCAAATCGAAAATGACTTTGTTCTTCTGCTTACGCGGATTCCATACATAGCGCAACAAACCCGAAGTGGTACGTTTGTCGAGCCCTATATTTGTTTGGTAGCTCATACCCGTTTGCAAGATAGTTTGTGGGGTCATATAATAGGGGATGAGCTTGCGCGTATTCAGCGGGAAAACGATAGAAGGAAAGATGAAACGTATATCGCCACTGACTTCTGAGGTATTGAAAAAGCGTGTATCTTTAAGCGTAGGTTGCGAGGCAAAAGTACCTTGTAAGTTCAGTTCTAAGGTTTCTGCTCCACGAAAGACATTGCGTGCTGCAAACGAAGTTCCTACCCCAAAACCTATCGCCTCAATCTCAGAACGCTTTACCTCATTGGTAAGTCGCAATGAAAACTTATCTAAGGACGAAAGGTAGATATTCGCATCGAGTTTGTTTTGCAAAGTGTCATTGGTAGCGTATTTGAAGTCCATATTTGGGTAGCGGAACACGCGCAGGTTGTTGAACTGTCGGTAAGTATTTCCGCGCTCTAAATCGGAGTAGATTTGTCCTTTTTTGAGGCTTGTAGCGTGATACAACACACGTGGACGATAACGCAACTTGTCCTTGTAATAAATAATCATATTGCGATACTCCAAAGAATCTAAAGAGCTCTTATCTACCTTGTTGTCGTAATCGGTATATAGACGTACTTTATTGATGTAGTGCATCTTATACTTCTTGGCGGTAATCACATCGCCATCGCGTTCTATAAGGTCGCCTATATCAGTAGTTACTTGCAGTTTGTTGTCTTTTTGAGTTGTAACCGTATCGCGCTCGATTTGGAAGTTGATGGAGCTTTGCTGAAAAGTATAAAAACCGTTGTTGCGAAAGAGTTCGTAGAGGCGTGAACGTTCATTGCTAAAATCGGTAAGCTGGTAAGGTGCTCCTGATTTTAGGAACGTTTTTGCCTTGTTTTGCTGGTAAACTGAATCTATTTCAGGGGAAGTGATATGGGTCTTTAAGCTATCGATATAATAGCGCTCGCCGGTAGTGATATAATAGCCCACTTTGGCTTGTTGTTTTTCTTCATTAGGAAGAATGAAGATGCTATCAGTTACTTTGTTATTGAAATAGCCTATACTTCTGAAATAAGCTCCCAACTGCTTGGTGGATTTGTGTACGCGTGCTGTATCTAATACCGATGGGGCTTCTCCTATCTTCTGCAACTGGTGATCGATGCCTGAAACGAAAAACGACTTCTGTAAGCGACCTACTTGTTTTTTAGAGAGAAAACCATCTAAAAACCTATGCCAACGAGGGTGTGTATCGAGCCATTGAACAAAATCCTTTTCGGCATTAGGGTTTCCTAAATTGTAGATATATAGACTGATAGGCATTCCTAAAACATACGAATTGGGCTTTTGTAATACAAAATTGTTTATCTTTGCATCGTCGGTCTTAGTACCATTCACATATACGAGGTTTTCACGGAGCAAATGGCGGTCGTTAGGGACACGCTTGGTAGCATCGCACGAAAAGAGAGCAATGGCTAACACGAATAACAGACTGATAACGCTTAGTTGGGAAAGAGATTTTCTCACAAGTTTTTGTTTTTAGGGCTCAAAAATACACAATTATTTTATGCTTAGCAAAAATCAAGTAAAATTAATTCAGAAATTACAACAGAAGAAATACCGCAATGAGCTGAATCTCTTTATAGTAGAGGGGAAAAAGAGCATTGTGGAATTTCTGCAAGCGGGTTACCGTTTAGAGTTACTTATTGCTACCGAAGTGTTCGCCACAGCGCTGAACGGTCAGCCTATTACCTTAGTGAGCAAGGAGGAACTGCGGAAGGTGAGTAGCCTCAAAAATCCCGATGAGGGCTTGGCGATTTTCCACCAACGCCAACATAAGGGCATCTTGCAAGAGGGTGTAATCCTCGCCTTAGACAATGTGCAAGACCCTGGTAATTTGGGTACGCTTATCCGCCTCTGCGATTGGTTTGGTATCGAAACGCTTATCTGCAATAGCCAAACGGTGGATTGTTACAACCCGAAAGTAGTACAAGCCACTATGGGTTCTCTCACAAGGGTTGCCGTGCATTACGTGGATTTAGCAGGATTCTTGGCAACTTGTGCGCTACCTTTATACGCAATGGATTTGGACGGTGAGAACCTCTACACTACCGAATTTCCCGAAGATTGTGTGTTAATCTTAGGCAACGAAGCTAACGGTATTAGTCCCGAAGTACGCGCTTTGGCTGATGGCATTATCACCATTCCGCGTTTTGGCAAACTGCAACAGACGGAAAGTTTAAATGTGGCAATGGCGGGAGCGATAGTGGTGAGCCAGGTAAGAAAATAGGATAATTAGAAAATTAGAAAATGAGAAAATGGGGTAAATGCCAATAATACCAGAAATACCAGAAATGCCAATAATACTAACAAGGGGAATGGACGGGTCGGACTTTTCAGAAGGGTCGGACAGGTCAGAGGATAGGTTGTAGGATTCGGAAGGAAACGGAGTAATTCGGAAGAGGAGAGGGAGAGATTTTGGTAAAAAAAGGCTGTAAGATGGGTGGGGTTAGGATATAGAAAGGATATAGGAATGATGAACGAATGATGGACGATTGTTATAGAAAGGGTGTATAAATAGTTGATTCATAATATCATACAACAACGTTAAAAATGTTAAAAACAGGGTTTCGAGGCGAAAGAAAAAGAATAGGCAATAGGCCTTAGGCCATAGGCACTAAGGAGGTAACATTCCCCTTTACACATACCCAGCTGTCGCGGGGCACATACCCAGCTATCGCTGGCTACCTTCAAAGCGGGAATGAAGAGAGGGGCATTGGGGGGCTTCTGTCAAATTGTCACCTTTTTAGCCTTTGGCAAATTATTTGCTACCTACTAACGAAATAAACTAAAAATGAATCATTATGATTACCGAAGATATTAAAAACGATGACTTAGAACTTGAACAAGAGGCAACTGATAACACTCCTTCGGAAGAAGTTGAAGAACCTACTTCTGTTGAAAATACCGAAGAGCCCGTTAAAGAAACTTCAGAAGACCTTCTTGCAAAAGAGAAGGACAAGTTTTTGCGTTTGTTTGCTGAGTTCGAAAACTATAAGAAGCGCACTGCGAAGGAACGTGCAGAGCTCTTTAAAACTGCTGGACAAGACATTTTGTCAGCCTTGTTACCTATAATAGACGATTTTGACCGTGCTTTGGTAGAATTGGCTAAATCGGCTGATGAACATACTCTTAAAGGGGTGGAACTCATCTATAATAAACTAATAAACACTCTCAAATCAAAAGGATTAGAGAAAATAGAAGTTGCCCCTAACGACACTTTTGACAGTGAACATCACGATGCAGTTACCCAAATTCCTGCTCCTACTCCTGAAGACAAAGGCAAAATTGTAGATGTTGTGCAAACAGGCTACAAATTAGGCGATAAAGTAATACGTTTCCCTAAAGTAGTGGTAGCACAATAAGGAGGAAGGAATGAAGAAAGATTACTACGAAATATTAGAAGTACAGAGAACGGCTACCGCTGCTGAAATAAAAAAAGCGTATCGGAAGCAAGCCTTGAAATATCACCCAGACAAGAACCCTGGTGATAAACAAGCTGAAGAGAACTTTAAATTGGCTGCCGAAGCCTATGAAGTGCTCAGCGATGATAACAAACGCGCCCAGTACGACCGCTTTGGTCACGCTGCCTTTGAAGAAGGTATGGGTGGCGGAGGCTTCTCGATGGACGATATATTCAGTCAGTTTGGAGATATTTTTGGTGGACATTTCTCGGGCTTTAGTGGTTTTAGTGGTTTCGGAGGAGGAAGCGGTCAGCAACAAGTGTACGTAAAAGGAGAAAACTTGCGTATACGGGTGAAAGTTACGCTTGAAGATATCGTAAAAGGCACTGAGAAGAAAGTAAAAGTACGCCGTAAGGTAAAAGCTGAAGATACTACTTATAAAACTTGTCCTACTTGTCACGGACGCGGGCAGGTAGTACGCCAAATGAATACGATGTTAGGCGTAATGCAAACGGCTACTACTTGTACTGCTTGTGGAGGCTCGGGCGAAGTGATTGACAAACGTGGTGCTGACAGCGATTCGCAAGGATTAAAAACCATAGAAGAGACTATTCCTATCACAATTCCCGCAGGAGTGATAGATGGTATTCAGTTAAAGATAAACAACAAGGGTAATGAAGCGCCTACGAAGAATGGTGTAGCGGGTGATTTGCTTGTGCTCATCGAAGAACAAGAACACGAAACCTTAAAACGCGAAGGCGACAACTTGCATTACGATCTTTATATTAGTTTTCCTGAAGCGGTTTTAGGTGCTTCTAAAGAGATTGAAACGGTTACAGGAAAGGTGCGCATTAAACTAGACGAGGGAATACAGTCAGGGAAGATATTGCGCTTGCGTGGTAAAGGTGTACCTAACTTGCAAGGACGGGGTGCCGGTGACCTTATCATTCACGTGAATGTATGGACGCCTAAAAAGCTCACCGACAAGCAAAAAGCTTTCTTTAAGGAAATGCAAGAAGACGAGAACTTCGCTCCTAAACCCGACAAGAACGAGAAATCGTTTTTTGAGAAAGTAAAAGAAATGTTTTCATAGGTTATTATTTTACTTAATAAACAAAGAGAGACTGCCAAGAAGGTGGTCTCTTTTTTGTTAGGTAAAAGGTGAAAACCACATAGACAGATTAATTAGCAAATTAGAAGATGAGAGAATTAGAAAATGGGGGTGCGAGCTTGAGTTAGAGAAATGAGGCTGCGCCTTGTAAAATGGGGAGGCGTTTGGTCGCGTACTTTCGGAGAAAATCGGAGGAGTTGGGAAAAGGAGGTAAAAGAGAAAAGGCAAAGACAATAATAGATAGTATGTATGTGAAATAATATGGAAGAAATATTACTATTGTTTATATTGAGGAAAAGTTGTACTTTTGTATTTTAGTAATAGAGTCAAATCGGGCAAGGTGAACGATTCAGAAGGGTTTGTCTTTGGCGAACTAATTATATGTGAGCGAATTGCCTTTCGCCCTTACGATGACTAAAAACTAACGAACTATGTTAAAAGATATATTGACTTTAGGAGAGCGGTGCGTTATTATGCGCCTACGCCCATAAGTGAGGAGAAGGTGCGCGAATGTCTTAAACTTGCCACACTGGCACCTACCAGCTCTAATATGCAGTTGTACGAGCTCTACCACATCACCGATAAGGCTTTGTTAGAGAAATTAGCACACGCCTGCCTCGACCAGCGTACGGCTACCACGGCACAACAAATGGTGGTATTCGTTACTCGTCAGGACAAACACCGCGTCCACGCTCGTGCTATCTTGGAGTTTGAACGTGGCAATGTACAGCGGAACAGTCCGCCCGAAAGGCAAGCCAAGCGTATTAAAGATAAAGAGGCGTATTACAGTAAGCTGATGCCTTTTGTGTATAGTAGATTTTTTGGGTTGCTAGGGCTCTTCCGCAAAGCGTTTGGGGTGGTTACCAGTTGGTTTCGACCTATGATGCAACAGCTCTCGGAAGGCGATATTCGCGTAAGTGTACACAAAAGCTGTGGACTCGTAGCACAGACCTTTATGCTAGCAATGGCAGAGGAGGGTTATGATACTTGTCCGTTAGAGGGTTACGATAGCAGACGCATTAAGAAGTTGTTACACTTGCCTTGCGGGGCAGAAGTGAATATGGTGATTACTTGTGGACTTCGTGAACAGCGCGGTATCTGGGGCGAAAGGTTTAGATTGCCGTTTGAGGAAGTGTACAGACATAATGATTAATGGTTAATGAATAATGATTAGATACTAATAACTGTTTAATAATTCAAATATATGAAACTTAGGAACATAATTTTTACTTTTTTAGTTACTATTAACTTGGTAAATGCCAAAACTGAACCTGTAACTATTCAGGGAGCTGTAGGAACACTTCGCGGAGTGGTAACCACTCCTGATACTGTGAAAAAGTCTCAGAAAATCCCTACCGTGATTATCTTTCACGCACTGACTAGCAATAAAGACAAAAAGCTATATGCTACTTTGGCAGATAGCTTAGTGGCACACGGTATTGCCTCAGCACGCTTTGACTTTAACGCACACGGGGAAAGTGAAGGAGATTTTAAGAAAATGTCGTTAGATAATGAGTTAGAAGATGCACGGCGCATAATGGCATTTACTAAAAGACTCCCTTTCGTAGGAAAAATAGGCTTAATAGGACACTCGCAAGGAGGGGCTATAGCGATGCTTTTGAGTGCAGAATTAGGAAAGAAAAACGTTAAAGCATTAGGCTTGTTAGCACCTGCTTCTACAATTCACGACATACTATCACAAGGGGTACTATTCGATGCCACTTTCGACCCATTGAATGTACCTGAGGAGCTTTCCTTTTTTGGAGGGAAAGTAACTGTAGGGAAGGACTATATCCTCTCAGCACAACGGTGCAAACTCATTCAGAAAGCGAGAGCATATAAAGGCAATGTATTGGTAATTCACGGTACGGGCGATAGAATGCTTTCTTATACTTACAGTGAAAATCTGCCTTATTTCTATAAACATTGTAAAGTAAGTCTCATTGAAAAGGGAGACCATTTGTTTACGTCGAAAGAAGCGCAAGCAGCAGAGATGATGACACAATTTATGCTGAAAAACTTAAAATGATTAGTAAATGTGCTAACAACTGATTGGCTAATTAAAAAAATATTCATATCTTTGCACTTTAACTAACAACCTTAATAAAAATGTATCCAATAAAATTTAAACCTATCCTCAAAGAACGCCTTTGGGGAGGTACTAAACTAAAAACATTATTCAACAAACCTATTGAAAGCGATATTACAGGCGAAAGCTGGGAAGTATCAGGCGTACCTGGTGATATCTCAGTAGTAGCCAACGGAGCTCTTGAAGGTAAAAGTCTCCAAGAACTCATAGATTTATACCCTAATGAACTGCTTGGCAAACACGTGCACGAGCGTTTTGGTCACGATTTCCCTATCCTTATTAAGTTTATAGATGCACGCGAAGACCTCTCTATACAAGTGCACCCTAACGATAAATTGGCAAAAGAACGCCACAACTCTTTTGGTAAAACCGAAATGTGGTATGTGCTTCACGCCGATGCAGGAGCTGAACTGATTGTAGGTTTCAACAAAACAGTAACCAAAGAGGAGTATCAACAGCACCTCAATAGTGGTACACTCACCGATATTCTCAACTACGAAAAAGTAAAAGATGGCGATACTTTCTTTATCAATACGGGCAAAGTACACGCCATAGGTAAGGGAATTATCATTGCCGAAATACAACAAACCAGCGACATCACCTACCGCGTGTACGATTTCAACCGTCGCGATAAAAATGGTAACCTGCGCGAACTCCACACTGAACTCGCTCTTGATGCTATCGACTACGAGAAGAAAGACGACTTTAAAGTGGCTTATACCAAAGACTCTAACACGGTAAACAAAGTGGTGAATTGTCCTTATTTTATTACCAATTTGCTACCGCTTACCGCCGATTATGAAAAACAACTTTCACAAGACGATTCTTTCCATATCTATATATGCGTAAAAGGCGAAGGAACCATCGGTGATGGCACTACCGAATTGCCTATCAAGCAAGGTGAAACAGTGCTTTTCCCTGCTTCTTGCCACCAATTAGAGGTAAAAACCAAAGGAATGGATTTATTGGAAGTATATATTTAGACAACTAAAAACTAAAAATATGTTATATCGTTCAAGAATTAAGGGATTAGGATTTTACGTCCCTGAAAATGTAGTTACTAACGACGACCTATCCAAACTAATGGATACTAGCGATGAATGGATTCAAGAGCGCACCGGTATTCAGCAGCGTCGTCACGCACTAAGAGGTAGTGACACTACTACCTCAATGGGGGTAAAAGCAAGTTTGAAAGCTATTGAAGCCGCTAATATCAATAAAGAAGAAATCGACTTTATTGTGTTTGCTACACTTAGTCCCGACTTCTTTTTTCCAGGTTGTGGGGTATTGGTACAAAAAGAATTAGGTTTGCCTACTGTGGGAGCTCTTGATATTCGCAACCAATGTTCGGGCTTTATCTATGCCCTTTCAGTAGCCGACCAGTATATCAAAACGGGTATGTACAAAAATATCCTTGTGATAGGTGCTGAAACCCAATCGCCCGCACTGGATATGACCACTCGCGGTCGCAATATGGCAGTGCTCTTTGGCGATGGTGCAGGCGCTGCTATTGTCTCTCGCTCCGATGACCCCGAGCGCGGTATTCTCTCCACTCACTTGCATAGCCAAGGTGAATATGCCGAACAATTAGCAATGATTACCCCAGGGGTAGGTACCAAATGGGTAACCGAATTATTGGCAGAAAACGACCCTGATGATGTGAGTTATTACCCTAATATGAACGGTCAGTTTGTATTTAAAAATGCTGTGGTTCGCTTTGCGGAAGTGATAGAAGAGGGATTGAAAAGCAATGGTCTTTCTCACAAAGATATTAATATGTTGATTCCTCACCAAGCTAATTTGCGTATCTCACAGTTTGTACAACACCAATTCAAACTCACCGATGAACAAATATTCAACAATATAATGAAGTACGGTAACACTACCGCAGCTTCTATACCTATCGCCCTTACCGAAGCAGTTCAAAAAGGAAAAATCAAGGACGGAGACCTCGTAGTACTTGCTGCCTTTGGTAGTGGCTTTACTTGGGCAAGTGCTATCATCCGTTGGTAGGCCATAGCGTGGCAGGCAGTCACAGTGTGACATAGAATAAAAAGGCTGTTGAACAGATAAGTTTGTTCGACAGCCTTTTTTATATGTACAAATTACTGGTGTACCCCACAGTAACCTTTTATCATTGAGCACTAAGCATTATAATAAGTTCTTTGCGGAGGTCAGCTTCTGTGAGGTTATTAGTAGCACCTAATCCTTTGCTTTTTAGGTCTATTTCACGTAAGGCAGCTATGATGGCGCTTACGCGCTTCATTGGGTAATGTTGAGCACCTGAACGAAGGTCTTTGATGCCAAAGATAGGTACTTTTAGGGTCGCCATTACATTCTTTTCACTTTGGTCGGTGAGACCGTGAAAGCCTAAGAGCTGTTGGAAATAACCGTAAAGCACCGTAAGTGTCATCACCAAAGGGTTGTCCTTAGGATTATCGGCGAAGTGTTTCAAGATACGCGTTATCTTGTACATATCGTGAACTGCAATAGCATTCTTGAGTTCATAATTATTAAACTCCTTGCTAATCCCTATATTCTTCTCTATAATATCAGGCGTTATTTCTGTATTTTCGGGGACGATGAGCGCCAATTTGTTTACCTCGTTTTGTATCCTACTCAAGTCGGTACCCAAGAAATCTACTAACATCTGTATCGCTTTAGGCTGAATACTGAGATGTTTCTTCTTCAACACATCAGGTAGCCACGTAGCTATCTGATTTTCGTAGAGTTTTTTACTTTCCAAGAGCACGCAATCCTTATTCTTTTGCAAGGTTTTCAGCAATTTCTTGCGAGCGTCCAACTTCTCGTATTTGTAACAGAACACCAATACGGTCGTAGGCGTAGGGTTCTCTACATAAGGCACGAGTTGGTCGATAGTGCTTTTGAGGTTTTGCGCCTCTTTTACGATAATTACTTGGTGGTCGCTCATCATCGGGAACCGACGTGCATAGTCGATAATAGCCGGCACACTCACGTCCTGACCATAGAGCACTATCTGGTCAAATCCCTTTTGGTCTTCTTGTAATACGTGGTCTTCGATGTAATCAGAGACAATATCTATGAAATAAGGTTCTTCCCCCATCAGGAAGTAGATAGGGGCTATAATTCCTTTTTTTATGTTAGCTACAATAGTTTTTACTTCATTCATAGTGCAAAAATACAAAAAATATTCTACTTTTGCAGTATGGAAGCTCTAAATTTCAAAAACTACTCTTTTCGCCTGAAAAAAGCTGACGATAAGTTGTGGATATTCGACCTTATTCGTCGCAAGTACGTGGTACTACAACCCGAAGAATGGGTGCGCCAACACGTAGTACATTTCCTCATAGAAGAAAAAGGTTATCCAAAATCGCTTATCAATGTCGAGAAAAAGCTCTCTGTAAACGGACTCGCTAAGCGTTACGACGTGGTAGTCTATTCCAAAAAAGGAGTAGTGCTCTTGGTAGTGGAATGCAAAGCGCCTAACGTGACTATCACCCAACAAACATTCGATCAGATTGCACGCTATAACCTCAGCCTTAATGCTCAATACCTAATGGTCACTAACGGCATTACTCATTATTATTGCCAAACAGACTATAACCAATACAAATATATATTCTTAGCAGACCTTCCTCATTATAACGACCTCACACTATGACTCTCGCCATCGTAATACTCAACTGGAACGGCAAAACACTGTTGCAACAATTCCTCCCCTCGGTAGTACAATATGCTTCCGAAGGGCAAATCTATGTGATTGACAATGCTTCTACGGACGATTCCATCGCTTTTCTACGCTCACACTTCCCCGAAGTAACTATCCTAGAAAACCCTACTAATAGTGGGTATGCAGGGGGGTATAATCACGCTTTACAACACATTGAAGCTGATATCTTCTGTCTGCTCAACTCCGATGTACGAGTAACCGAAGGCTGGCTCACTCCCATCTTACGCACTTTTGAAGACGAACGTATTGCCGTAGTACAACCCAAGATAAAAGATGAAAAACGCCCCTCTTATTTCGAGTACGCAGGAGCAGCTGGGGGCTTTATCGACAAGTACGGGTTTCCGTATTGCAGGGGGAGAGTATTTGAGCACGTAGAAGAAGATAAAGGTCAGTACAACACCCCTTCCCCCTCCCCTATCTTTTGGGCATCGGGGGCGTGCTTTTTTATTCGCGCAGAAGTATTCCATCTATTAGGTGGCTTCGACGAAGATTTCTTCGCACATCAAGAAGAAGTCGACTTGTGTTGGCGGGTACATCACTTCGGCAAGCAGGTAGTGTATTGCGCCGAGAGTACTGTCTATCACGTGGGAGGGGCAACACTCACGGCTACTAACCCTAAGAAAACCTACCTCAACTTTCGCAACAGCCTTTTTATGTTACTGAAAAACCTCCCTCCCAAAAGTCTTTACACTACGCTTTTCCTCCGTATGGTGTTGGACGGCATTGCAGGAATGCGTTTCCTTTTGCAGGGCAAACCGTGCTTTTTGTGGGCAATTGTGAAGGCACATCTCCATTTCTATAAAAGATTTCACTTCTTTAAAAAGAAGCGTCCTTCTCAGCTTATCACTGATTATTACCAAAAGAAATCCATTGTGTGGGAACACTTTGTTGTAGGCGACAGATAAATAGATGTCTGTTTGATATATAACAATTATCTTTTCTGTCACACTTCCCCCCTAGTGCCTATGGACTAAGACCCCAACACCACCCCATTTTCTCATTTTCTAATTTGCTAATTCTCTTCCCCTTTCCGTCATACTTCCCCCCTATTACCTCCGTCATTCGTCATTCGCTCCTCGTCACTACACCCCCTCTCCTTGGGAGAAGTCTCCGAATAGGAGAGTATGTGATTGGGGTGAGGATTCTCTTTCTTTCTCTCCGAAACCCCGTTTTTAACATTTTTAGCCTTGTTGTATTACAGTGTTAATCAATCATTTATATACCCTTTCTATACCAATCGTCCAAGATTCGTATAAGCTTCCTATAAGCTCTCTATAAGCTAACCCCACCCTCCTCACAGCCTTTTTTCATCAAAATCTCTCCCTCTCCTCTTCCGAACCTTTCCGTTTCCTTCCGAATAGTTCTAACAGTCCTAAAACATCACTTTTTCATCTCAAACTTTGGCAAAGTTTAAAGCTTTGCCAAAGTTGAATAAACTGACTATATTCTCTTATTTCCTCATTCTCCTCAACGCTTCCATTTGCTAATTTTTTCTCGCCTGCCGTGCTACGGCTACCTGTGTGGCTCGCACCTTTGACAAAGTTAATCACCCGTCGATTTTTCGTCACTACATTCCCTCCTTGAGGCGGGCTAGGGGAATGTTACCCCTTTTGAAGATAGCCAGCAACAGCTGGGTATGTGCACCGCGAGAGCGGAGTATGTGAAAAAGGAGGTGTTCATACAACAATAATGACCGTCGCTCCCCCCTAATGCCTATGGCCTATGGCCTCACTCCTCCCCATTTCCAAATTTTCTCATTTTCAAATTTGCTAATTTACTAATTGTTTTATACTTTTGCACCTGAAAACAACTTCACTATTATGAAAAGAAAAACCGTTCTCATTATTTTAGCTGTTATATTGCTAATTATCATTTTGATTATTGGTAAAAAAGCAGGTTGGTTTGGCGAAGAAAATTCTGCCATAAACGTCGAAACTCAAAAAGTAATTCCTACAACAATCATCCAAAAAGTGTCGGCTACAGGAAAAATACAACCCGAATTAGAAATCAAGCTATCGTCGGAAGTATCAGGCGAAATTATAGAACTCCCCGTAAAAGAAGGGCAAATGGTAAAAAAAGGCGACCTTTTGGTGCGCATCAACCCCGATATTTACCAATCGGTAGTAAAGCGTAGTGCTGCAAGTTTAGAAACCGTACGCGCCAGCTTACAACAGTCCAGTGCTACCCTCAAAGAAGCCGAAGAGAGCTATAAGCGCAACAAAGTGTTGTTCGATAAGGGCGTAATCTCAAAATCCGATTGGGATAAAGCTGTTTCAGCCTACGAGGTAGCCAAAGCCTCTCGCGAGTCAGCTCGTTTTAATGTACAGAGTGCAATGGCAAGTGTTTCCGAAGCCCAAGACAACCTCAAAAAAACGATTATTTATTCTCCTACCGATGGCACCATTTCTAAGCTCAGCGTAGAGTTGGGCGAGCGCGTGGTAGGTACAATGCAAATGACGGGTACCGAGATTATGCGTGTGGCAAATCTTCATAATATGGAAGTGGAAGTAGATGTAAATGAGAACGATATCGTAAAAATAAGCGTAGGCGACTCGGTGAATGTCGAAGTAGATGCTTACCTGAAACGCGTGTTCAAAGGTACTGTTACCAATATCGCCAATACCGCCAATGCCACCACCAGCGCAGACCAAGTAACGAACTTCAAAGTCAAGATACACATCGAAGAAGCATCGTATAAAGACCTCTCAGAAAACAAACCGGTTGGCTATTCGCCCTTCCGTCCAGGTATGACCGCAACGGTAGATATTATCACCCAAACCAAAAAAGACGTAGTTGCAGTTCCTATCAGTGCCATTATTGTAAAAAAGAAATCAGAAATCGACCCTAAAACTCCTAAGGAAGAAGCCGACAAAAAGCAGGAAGCGGTGTTTGTGCTCAAAGACGGTAAAGCCGAACTCCGTGCGGTAACTACTGGCATTCAAGACAATGTGAATATCGAAATCCTTTCAGGTGTAGCTAAAGATGAAGAGATTATCACAGGACCTTATAATGTGATATCTAAGACTCTTAAGAATAATGAAAAAGTTAACAAATTAGCAAATTAGTAAATTAGAAGGAACAGAAGAATATCAAAAACTATCTGACGAAGAGAAAGAAGAAATATTTAAAATAGCAAAATATGAACGTGAAGCAAATCCTAACAATCTTTGTAATTAGTCTTCTAATATTTCTTAGTAGTTGCAATTCTATGAAAAGGCAAATAGATCCTTATCAAGAGAAAATTGGCAAGAAAGGCGATGATTACTCATTGTCTTATTATAAAAGTAAAAGGGCGTCGGTTAAAAGTATTTTAAATATTAAAATTTTTGAAGGAGACGGCTCTTTGTCAACTAGTAATTTGTATTTACATATTAATGGACTGCCTATTATTTCAAATTATAAAGAAGCTAATTTTTATCTTCTTCCTAATAGAAAATACGATGTGCAAGTCACTACTTTTTCAGGGTATAAAGGTGTGTATATAAATAATATAAAGATGAAAGAGAAAGATTCGGTAGTGCTAAATGTATATCTGAAAGAACCTGCTCTGATATTTTGTGAGTAGCACAAAATGAAGAAAGGCTATACACACCGTGACAAATTAGCAAATTATTTTGTATAATAAATAAAAAGTATTACTTTTGCGCAAAATTTATAAAATTCTATTAGTTTATGTATTGGACGTTAGAACTTGCATCTTATTTAAGTGATGCTCCTTGGCCTGCTACTAAAGACGAGCTTATCGATTATGCTATCCGTACAGGCGCTCCTATGGAAGTGGTGGAAAACCTTCAAGAAATAGAAGACGAAGGGGATATGTATGAATCTATCGACGAAATCTGGCCTGATTACCCGTCGGAGGAAGATTACCTATGGAATGAAGATGAATATTAAAAACAAAAATAAAAAGTCTCTCTGAGGAGACTTTTTTTAATTTGCAAATCAGCAAAGTAGCAGATTAGCAAATCAATATAGTGACAAATTGTCAGTTCTCGCCTTTTGGTATATTTATTGACAAACTTACAGTATGACCTTTGTCAAGGTTCTAAATTGCTTGTCGTGCTACGACCTTTGGCAAAGTTAATCATTAATCATTAATCATTAATCATTAATCATTATAATGAGCATTATCAATTCCCTTATTAAAATTTTCGTTGGCGACAAAGCCAAAAACGACCTAAAAGCTATCCAACCTATCGTTGAAAAAATAAAAACTTACGCCTCTCAGTTAGAAAATATCTCTAATGATGAGTTGCGTGCAAAAACTATTGAGTTTAAGCAAAGAATAAAAGACGCTCGCGCCCAGTTCGATACTAAAATAGCCGAACTCGAAGCACAAGCAAACGCTACCGACGATATCGACGCTAAAGAAGACCTCTATGCAGAAGTAGATAAACTCAACGGCGAAGCCTATCAAGTCTCCGAAAAGGTATTGAACGAGATTCTTCCCGAAGCCTTCGCAACAATGAAGGAAACTACCCGTCGTTTTGCTAATAACGAAACTATTACCGTAACTGCTACAGAGCACGACCGCGAACTATCGGCTACCCATGACTATGTAACTATTGAGGGTGATAAAGCCGTGTGGAAAAACCACTGGGACGCCGCTGGTAAAGATGTTACTTGGGATATGGTACACTACGATGTACAGCTCATTGGAGGTATTGCCCTTCACCAAGGTAAGATTGCCGAAATGCAAACAGGGGAAGGTAAAACCCTCGTGGCTACCTTGCCTGTCTACCTCAATGCTCTAACGGGGAATGGGGTGCACCTCGTAACCGTGAACGACTATTTGGCACGCCGAGATAGTGCGTGGATGGGACCTTTATTTGAGTTCCACGGTTTGCGTGTGGATTGTATCGACAATCACCAACCTAACTCCGAAGCGCGTCGCCGTGCCTACAACGCCGATATTACCTACGGAACTAACAACGAATTTGGTTTCGACTATCTCCGCGACAATATGGCGCACACACCCGAAGATTTGGTACAACGCGCTCACAACTATGCAATTGTCGATGAGGTCGACTCTGTATTGATAGACGATGCTCGTACACCGCTCATCATCTCAGGTCCTACCCCTAAAGGTGAATTGCACGAGTTCAACGAACTGAAACCTTTGGTAGAAAATTTGGTAAACAAACAACGTACTTACCTCACCAAAGTATTAGCCGATGCCCGCAAACTTATTGCCGAAGGGGATACCAAAGAAGGAGGATTCCAACTCTTGCGCGTGTATCGTGGTTTGCCTAAAAATAAAGCGCTCATCAAGTTCCTCAGCGAAGAAGGGGTAAAACAACTGCTCCAAAAAACTGAAAATTACTATATGCAGGATAACAATCGCGAAATGCCAAAGGTAGATGCCGAATTGTATTTCGTGATTGATGAGAAAAACAACCAAATCGAGCTTACCGATAAAGGGTTTGCTGATATTGCCTACGATGGTGATAAAGATTTCTTTGTTTTACCTGATATTGGGGTAGAAATTGCCAATATCGAGAACCAAGGACTCCCTATTGAAGAAGAAGCTAAACTAAAAGATAAATTATTCCAAGATTTTAGCGTAAAAAGCGAACGCATTCACACCCTTAACCAATTGCTCAAAGCCTACACTCTCTTTGAAAAAGATATAGAGTATGTAGTAATTGATAACAAAGTGCTCATCGTCGATGAACAAACAGGTCGTATTATGGACGGTCGTCGTTATTCCGATGGTTTGCACCAAGCGATTGAAGCCAAAGAGAATGTGAAAATTGAGGCAGCTACCCAAACCTACGCGACTATTACCTTGCAAAACTACTTCCGTATGTATAGCAAGTTAGCGGGTATGACGGGTACTGCTATCACTGAAGCGGGTGAGTTCTGGGAAATCTATAAACTCGATGTAATGGAAATCCCTACCAACCGTCCTATAGCTCGTAAAGACCACAACGACCTTATCTATAAAACCAAACGCGAGAAATACAACGCCGTAATCGATGAGGTAGTAAAACTATCCGAAGCAGGTCGCCCAGTGTTGATAGGTACTACTTCTGTGGAAGTATCCGAACTCCTCAGCCGTATGCTTACAATGCGTAAGGTGAAACACAATGTGTTGAACGCGAAATTACATAAAAAAGAAGCTGAAATCGTAGCCGAAGCCGGACATAGTGGTGTGGTAACCATTGCAACCAATATGGCGGGACGTGGTACCGATATCAAGTTAACCCCCGAAGTAAAAGCTGCAGGAGGTTTGGCAATTATAGGTACCGAACGCCACGACTCTCGCCGTGTCGATCGTCAGTTGCGCGGTCGTTCTGGTCGTCAAGGTGACCCTGGTAGCTCACTCTTCTTCGTTTCTCTCGAAGATAACCTAATGCGTCTCTTCGGTTCTGAACGTATCGCCCGACTAATGGACAGCTTAGGTCATAAAGAAGGTGATGTAATTCAGCACTCTATGATGACCAAACGCATCGAGGCAGCTCAGAAAAAGGTAGAAGAAAACAACTTCGGTATGCGTAAACGTCTGTTAGAGTACGACGACGTGATGAACGCACAACGTAAGCAAATTTATAAACGCCGTCGCCACGCTCTTGAAGGTGAACGCCTAAAAGTGGATTTGGCAAATATGATATTTGATACTTGCGAGAATATAGTAGAAAACAACAAAGGTGGAAATAACTACAAGAATTTCACTTTCGAGCTCATCAAATATTTCTCACTGAAAACACAAATTTCAGAAGCCGAATTTGCTAAACAATCGCCAAACGACCTTACTTTCACCTTGTATCACGAAGCGCTCAAACACTATCAAGAAAAAGCTGAACGCAGTGCCGCTCAAGCCTTCCCAGTGATTAAAGAGGTATACGAAAATCCTAATAATACTTACGAGCGCATCGTCGTGCCTTTCACCGATGGCGAAAAGATGCTCAACATCGTAACCGACCTCAAAGAGGCGTACGAAACCCAAGGTAAGAAACTCGTAAGCGATTTCGAGAAGAATATTACGCTTGGCATCATCGACGAAGAGTGGAAAACGCATCTCCGCCGTATGGACGAACTCAAACAATCTGTACAATTAGCGGTGCACGAACAGAAAGACCCACTACTCATCTATAAGTTTGAAGCCTATCAGTTGTTCAAAGCTATGGTCGATAAGGTAAACAAAGAGATTATTTCTTTCTTGTTCAAAGCCGAGTTACCTACTCAAAATCCACCCGTACAGGAAGCCCACGCGCCACAACGCACTCGTGAACGCTATCAAACCAATAAGGAAGAAGCCCTCAACAGCGATGAAATGGCGCAACGCGCCCGTGAAGTAGGGCAACAAGCCTCACAGCGCCGTTCGGTAGTAGAAACCATCGTACGCGAACAACCTAAAATTGGTCGTAACGACAAGGTAGTAATTCAAAACATCCGCACCGGTGAACGCAAAGAGCTCAAGTTCAAACAAGCTGACCCCCTAATAAATAGCGGAGAATGGATTTTAGTATCCAATAAATAAATCACTAAGGTAATGGACAACCAAATGAACAACCAAATGGGAATGTTGGTAAGCTCTGGCATATTCTTTCTGTTTGCGCTTGTATTCTTGGTTACTGCTGAGATTAACAAAAGAATTACCGAAAAGAACAAAAAACTATATCAAGGGAAAGCACAAGGAGAGGTATTAGAAATTGTCAAATCAGGCAGTCAAGGTGTAGGAGGTATTGGTTTTAATAATAGGACTTATGTAGTCTATAAGTATACTGTAGGAGAAAATACTTATATTGTAAAACCTCTTGTTCTGAACTCAAACGCCCCTATAAACTTGAAATATGCTAATTCGGCTCATACTTTTTGTGTAACCTATTTTGGGGCTCATAGTGGTAGCCGTCAAACCAATTATCGAGCAGGCGAGAGTATTACAGTAGCTTATTTGCCCGAAACTCCCAGTGAACACCAAATAGTAGACGATAAAGATAAAACGTTTTTTTGTAAGGGGTTTCGCATAGCAGGATTCGCAATAATGTCCATTGCAATAATTCTCTTTATTGTTTCCTTTTTCATAAAAAAATAAGCAGAAACACAATATAAATTATTTATTATACTTTGCCAAAGTTTCCTGCCCGTGTGGCTCGCACTTTTGGCAAAGTTTTTTCTTCTTAATTGTCAATTATCAATTGTCAATTGAAAATATTGTTGTACCTTTGCGCTTTAGAATACATTAGCAAATTGGCAAATTTGCTAATTTACAAATTGTATTAATGAATTTATTTGAACAATTAGGTCTTAATGAACCTATCCTCAAAGCCATCAGCGATATGGGCTTTGAAACTCCTTCTGAAATTCAGCAAAAAGCCATTCCTACTCTTTTGGCAAATGGTGCTGATATGGTAGCTTTAGCCCAAACAGGTACTGGTAAAACAGCCGCTTTTGGCTTTCCTCTCCTCCAACTTATCGATACTGATAGCCGTGTAACTCAAGGTCTTATCCTTTCACCTACACGCGAACTCTGCTTGCAAATCGCTTCTGAACTCCGCAATTATGCTAAGTACCTCCCTAAGGTGAACGTAGTGGCGGTATATGGCGGCGCAAGTATTGAGGAACAAGCGCGTAGTCTCAAAAAAGGCGCACAAATTATCGTGGCTACTCCTGGGCGTATGCAAGATATGATACGCCGTAACTTCGTAGATATCAGTCATATCAACTATTGTGTGCTCGACGAAGCCGACGAAATGCTCAATATGGGCTTCTATGAAGATATTACCGCTATTCTATCGCATACCCCTCAAGAAAAAAGCACTTGGCTCTTTTCGGCTACTATGCCTAACGAGGTGGCTAAGATAGCGCGTAAGTTTATGCGCAAGCCTATCGAAATAACAGTAGGAACTCGCAATCAGGCTACTAGCACCGTGCAACACGAGTACTATATAGTGAGCGGTCGCCATAGATACCAAGCTCTAAAACGCCTCGCCGATGCCAACCCCGATATCTTCTCGGTAGTATTTTGCCGAACCAAACGTGATACACAGGCAGTAGCCGAAAAACTAATTGAAGACGGTTACAATGCCGCTGCCCTTCACGGCGATTTGAGTCAGAATCAACGTGATTTGGTGATGAAATCCTTCCGCGCACGCCAAATACAAATGCTTGTCGCTACCGATGTCGCTGCCCGCGGTATTGATGTAGACGATATCACTCACGTAATTCACTACCAATTACCCGATGAAATAGAAACCTACAACCACCGCAGTGGACGTACAGGTCGTGCTGGTAAATCGGGAATTTCGATGGTAATTTTGCCAAAAAGCGAGGTAAAGAAAATCAAAACTATCGAAAAGATGATAGGGCAACCTTTTGAGCAGAAACAATTGCCATCGGGTATGGAAATCTGCGAGATACAGCTCTATCACTTGGCTAACAACCTCAAAAATACAGAAGTAAACCCTGCCATCGACGATTATTTACCGGCTATCTATAAAGAACTGAAAAATGTAGATCGTGATGAGTTGATCAAAAAATATTCTCAGTAGAGTTTACGCGTTTCTTCAATTATTATAAAAATGCCGAAAACTTATCGGTAGAGAACGATCGCGAAAGCCGCAGCGGAGGAAGTAGTGATGAAGTACGCTATTTCATCAACATAGGTGAACGCGATGGCTATGACTGGAAATCGCTCAAAGATTTCCTCAAAGCCACCCTTAATTTAGGTCGTGATGATGTTTTCAAAGTAGATGTAAAGAACAGTTTCTCTTTCTTCAATACCGATGCCGACCTCTCCGATTTGGTGATGAGCACCTTTACCGACTTCCAAATGGACGGTCGCTTCATCAATGTAGAACTCTCTACCAAAGGAGCTGGCAGAGACCGTGGCGGACGCAAACGCGGAAATGATGACGGTAGAAAACACGGCAACGATGAAGGTAGAAATCGCAAAAAAGGACAAAGAGAAAGTCGTAAACAAAAGACTGCTGAAGCCCTCCAACAGGCTTTTAAAAAGAAGAAAAAACGTAAATAATGTTAGAATACCTTATAGAAACAGATAAGCAACTGCTCTGTTCCCTCAATAGTTGGGGGACGCCCGAAGCCGATAGCCTTTGGTTAGTAATCACCAATGAACTCTCGTCTATCCCCCTCTATGCTTTTTTGTTATACTTGTGCTTCAAGTATTTCCATTGGAAACGAGTATTGCTCATCTTGGTATTCATCGCCCTTCTCATCACCACTACCGACCAGTTGGCGAACGTTTTCAAATACGGATTCCAGCGCTTGCGCCCTTGTCACGATGAGAGTCTTATCGGGCAAATGCGAATGGTGATTTGTGGTGGTAAGTATGGGTTCTTTTCAGCACACGCCGCCAATACAATGGCAATAGCCGTATTTTTTAGTTACTTACTTAGGAAAAACGCCCGATATATCGTTACTCTATTGCTATGCTGGTCAATTATTGTAAGTTATAGCCGTATTTATTTAGGCGTGCATTTTCCTGGTGATGTACTCGTAGGTTGGATTTTCGGTATTCTCTTAGCAACCCTTTATTATTTTCTTTTTCTATATACAGAAAAAAGATTAAAAATCCCAACTCAAGAATAATTTGCATTGTTACAACCTTTACTAATTGAATAAGCTCGCATTATTTCTTACCTCTTATCTCTTACCTAAACAAAATGAAAGAAGATTTCTTACACTACCTATGGAAATACAAAAAAGTACCTCTCAACACTGTACTTACTACGGGAGAGCGCTTGCAAATTCTCTCATTTGGCGACTACAATTCCCTTTCAGGTCCCGATTTCCAAAGTGCCCAACTGCTTATAGGTGAGCAACAATGGGCAGGTAATGTAGAAATGCATCTCAAATCATCGCATTGGTACGTTCACGGTCACGAGAGTGATCCTACCTATCGCAATGTGATTCTGCACGTAGTTTGGGAACACGATATAGAAGTATTCGATGCTAACAACCAACCTATTCCCACTTTAGAACTCCGAGGTCTTATCTCCTCTGAACTCTTAGAGCGGTACAATACGACTGTAGCCTCACACTACCAGTTTATTCCTTGTGAAAAAGAATATACCACTATACCTACCATTACTTTGCTTTCGTGGAATGAACGTCTGTTAGTGGAACGTTTAGAAGAAAAAGCCACTGCGGTAAACGAGTTGTGGGAAGCTGCCAATTTCGATTGGGAGAAAGTACTTTTTTGTATGCTTCTCAAGTCTTTTGGAGGCACTGTAAACGGCGAAGCCTTCCTGCAATTGGGCAAACATCTCGACCTTAGTATTATCCGCAAAGAACGCTCACACCCCTTGCATTTAGAAGCACTACTACTGGGGCAAGCAGGCTTACTCCCCGAAGCAACTGAACTCACTTACCCTCGTGAGCTATTGCAAAATTATCACTACCTACAACAGAAATACAATCTCTCTGCACCCGTAATAAAAATATATTTCACTGGTTTGCGTCCGCAAGGTTTCCCTACTATTCGGCTCTCGCAACTCGCACAGCTATACGAGCTAAATCAAGGTTTGTTTTCACAAATCCTCGAAGTGAATGATTTCAAAAGTATCCAAAAACTCTTTGCTGTAGGAGTCTCCGAATTTTGGGAAACCCACTATACCTTTACAAAGACTTCTAAAAAAGTAAAAAAGCCTATCAGTGCGACTCTCATCACACTTATTTGGATTAATGTATTCATCCCACTCAAATATGCTTATTACCAAAGTTTAGGCAAGGATGTGAGCGAATCTCTCATTGAAGAACTCAAAACAATGACAGCCGAGAGCAACAGCATTATCACCCAATATCAACAATTAGGTGCCACCGTCACCACTGCTTTTGATACCCAAGTACTTCTACAACAATACAAACACTATTGCCAGTCCAAACGCTGTTTAGATTGTGCTATAGGGATTTCGATTTTAGGTAAGAGGTAAGAAAAACTTTGATTAAGCCATTAGACTTACTCACATATTCAGCTTTACTTGTTACCCGTTATCTATTAGTTGTTACCTGATGTAGCGCTTCGTTATAAGCACTCTCAAAAGCGAGCAGGTTAATACCCGTAGGGATGTGTTGGGCTTGGAAGAAGGTGAGGAGTTTCTCAGTAGGAAGATAGCCTCCATAACCTTTGATAGCACTATAAAAACGTGTAGTGCCGGCTTGGTAGGCAGTAGCCAAACAGCTAATAGTAATGTCCTGTTTTTCAATGGCAGGCAGTTCGTCGTCTAAGAGCAAGATTTTTGTTTGGGTGTTTGAAAAATCTAAATAACTAACTAAAGGGTGTAGTTCGGCTTTGAGGGCAAGGGCATAAAAACCAACAGCCAATAAAGATTGTAAATAATCCTCATTGGCTATCGTTACACATTCTATGAGTTGTATGTTACTATTTGTCATAAAAGTTCTTGCATTGAATGGATAAGTAGGTCGGCTTGACTTAAATCTTGTCCGCCTGAAAGGGGATTCTGGAAGCCTATACACTGCATCCCCGCACTTTTAGCTGCTTTTACCCCATTGGTACTGTCTTCTATCACTGTAAATCGTCCAGCAGGCAATTCATACCATTGGGCTACTTTTAGGAATATCTCAGGATTAGGTTTGCTGTACTGCACATCATCTCCACTCATCATTACTTCAAAATAGTGTGCTATATTTGTTTGCTGAGTAAAAATATCGATGAGTTTGCGTCCGGAAGAGGAAGCTAATGATAAGTGCTTTGCTTCATTCTTAAACTTCTCTAACACTTCTTTTACGTGAGGTACTAAGGGAACTTTCACTTCGGGTAATCGTTTGAAAAAGTAATCACGGTGAAACTGCATTAGCTCCTCTACACTTTCTGTTCGGTGGGCATCGCGTTTTACCTTTTCCCACATTGGGAAGGCCGACATACCTGTGAGAGTTTGTATATACGCCTTGTCAAACGGAATGCCTTTCAGCTGAAAAGTCTCATAAATAATCTCTTGGTGCATTGGTTCACTGTCTAATAGCACCCCGTCCATATCAAAGATAATATAGTTGTTAGTCATTAGTCGTTAGATTTGAGTTGCCGTCTAAAGTCTTTTAGAAAAACATTACCTATTCCTATAATGAGTCCTACAAACGTCCAAATGGCAATAATCATCATTCGTTTAGGTTTAGACCGTTCGTTAGGTACGCTCACAGGCTCAATAATGGTAAATATTGGTTGGTCTTCCTTCATCTTAATACGTTTGGTTTCAAGTTGCTTAGCTAATTCAGTATATACATTAAAAGCTAAATTATACTCAGCTTGTAGTTGTTGCAAACGCGTTTGAGGCAAATTGCTAAAAAGGTCACGATTGCGGTCTTGGAAACCTGCCACAGCGTATTGCTTTGCCTTAAAATCTTTTTCAGCTTCGATAAAACGTTGTTGTACAAAGTCGAACTCTTCTTTTGCTTTTTGCAATTTAAACTCAGTTACTGTTTCTTGCAATAACTGTTGCGCACTTTGCAACATTTGTGCCGCAGGAAGTGCTTCGGGCATTGCATACGATAGCGTAATATAACCCTCTTTTTCATTTAAATTCAACTTAATATTATTATCGATACTATTAAGGATAGCTCTCTCCTCTCTACTAATACTCGTAATATGAGTGGTGTCTTGTATCTTAATAGACGGTTCAGAAGGATTTGAACGGAAAATACTCATCACACTGCTCCAAATGCTCGGTTTCGCATAGCTTTTACAATATTGCTCATAGGTAATTGGATTAGGAATATCTGAAAATGTAAGCTTCGTCTGTGCTAATTTCTTTTTAAACGGAACACTTTCAATAATCTTGGAGTAGGTAGTAAGTGGAATAGCATCTGCATTGTTCCCTCCTAAATTAATCCCTGCCATAGCAGCAAGTCCTCCCAATCCTCCTGTCGATTTGCTATCAGTTGCTTGCGGTACCATAATAGTGGTAGCGGTATATTCTTTAGCCGAAAATAAGGCTACTAATACCCCTATAACCATAAATATCAACGTAAATACAGCGATTGATTTCTTAGCTCTCCAAAGCTTATTAATAAACTGTAGCAAATCTATTTCATCTTCTTCTCTTATCGTATTGTGATGATTATTTTCCATAGTTATTTTTTAAAAGCACTGTAAATTAACACCCCCATAGTAGTAATAGCCGAAATGATACCCACCGTTTCTCCGGTTGTAAGACGTTGTTTTTCGGGTTTTGAAGGTACTATAATAATAGCCCCAGGCTCTATTTTTGGGTAGTTTTTAAAGAATAGAGAGGTGCGTGTTGCCTTTATATCTCCATTGGCATACATCACATAAATAGCACTCCTCTTCGCCCTGCTGGCAAAACCTCCTGCACTACTGACATACTGATGTATAGAAGCTCCTTTTTCATAACGCACTAATGAAGGCGCTAATACTTCTCCTCTAATTTCCACAGTTTGTTTTTCTGAAGGGACTAATAACATATCTCCGTCATTGAGCAAGAGGTCATATTTGCTGTGTTTTCGGTTTAATATCTTTTTTACATCAAGCCCTATGCGATACTCATTGCTTTTTTTAGCTACTCTTCTCAGTGTTTTATTCGAAGTGCTACTGCTCGTGTCGTTCTCAATCTCAATGAGTTCTTTTAAGAAATCTTCTTGTTGAATATCTCCTTCATCTGTCTTCTTTCTCACAAGCGTAAGTCCTTCTTTATAGGCAAAGGGAGTAAAACCGCCCACACGCTCTAATAAATCCGAAACACGTTCGTCTTTAGATTGAATACTATAAACACCTGGGTAGAGCACTTCTCCCATTACCGTTACAGTTTGCATAGGAGTAAATCCTTTGATATAACGTACCGATACTACATCGTTAGGTTGCAAGGTAAGTCGTTCTCCTTGGGGCTCTAACTGATGGTTAGACGATACTTTAAAAGCTTGACTTAGTTTCTGAAAATTACCATCGTTAGTTTCTCTAAATACCTCAATCATCGAAGGGTCTGCACCATTAGCTAAACCACCTGCCAACGAAATCACGTCTTCCACTGTCATATTCTCCATAAAAGGTAATTCTTTAGGCTTATTTACAGCTCCTTCTACCTTTACAAAGCGTTTGTACTGAAGAGAATCTCTGTAGAAAATATGAATACTATCATTATCTTTTAGCGGAATATCATTTTTCTTTTCTATGAGGTCTTTTACCGAAAAACTAAGTGTTTGGTAATCCACGCGGTTTTCAGTGCGGAAGATAAGACCTCTATTCAAGGAAGCATCTTTTCTCACACCGTTAGCTCTATTGAGTAAGTCGTAAGCCGTCATTCCCTCTTTAAACTCGTATACACCAGGCTGATATACCGCTCCGCCTATACTGAGCCTATTATGGTATTCATCAGTAATAGCGTGTACATTTAGGCGGTCTCCATTTTGCATTTTTACTTTTGAAATATCAGCAAAAAGAATCTCTTTCACTTCGCGTTTAGCATCTTTAATGCGCTCCAACACCAAAGTATTGGTAAAAGCATCAGAGGTAAAACCTCCAAAGAAGGTGATGAGGTTCGCCAGCGTCTCATTGTCTAAAGTCTCATAAAAACCACGTCGCTTTACTTTCCCGTCCACCCATACACGGTTTTTATATGGGGGTACAATAATCACATCTTGGTCTTTAAGACCTATATTGCCTTTTTCTGAACCATTTATTAGAAAATTGTAGACGTCAAAAGTAGCAACTTTTTTACCTCCACGAAAGATATTTATTTCTCTAAACGAACCGCTTTCCGAAGGGCCTCCACAAGCATATAATGCGTTAAGCACTGTTGAAAGCGAACTAAGCGAATAAGTCCCAGGAACTGTTACCTCTCCTATGATATTCACCTTTACTGTACGCACCTGACTGATGGTTACCCCTGTATAAATTTTCGCATAACTACCCTCAGGAGCCGAAATACCAGAATAAATGCGCTTGAGCTGTGAATTAATCTTAGCCTTCACCTCACTGAACGAAAGTCCTCCCACGTGAATACGCCCGATACCATTTAGGAATATATTCCCCTCAGCGTCTACTTTTTGCTTAAAAGAACCTTCTGTCGCCCCCCAAACTTCCACGAGTAGTTCATCACCAGGACCTACTTGATAGTTGTCGGGAGTTGCCATATTGAGGTTAGGAGTAAAAGATATTTTAGGATTCTTGAAGAAACTCATTCCAAATATAGAATCCTTTTTCTGTTTAGTTGTGATAGAATCTTTGTTTTCTTTACCAGTATAACCAAAAATATCATCACCTTCAGCCGGACGCCTACCTGTTTTTGTGTTTTCTTTAAGTTTGTTTTTAATATCAGAAGAAGTGTTGAGTTGCATAATGCGCTGCCTGAGCTTCATTATTTGCGTTTCTTGCATACCGCGACTACGAGCCAAAGCAATGAATTGGTCTAATGAATAACCTTGTGCTTGAGCGCGATCCCAATAATTTTTTATTTGTGCATCACTCAAGTTATCCACATTCACAGTAGTGATATCCACATTGTTATAGGTAGCATTAGGAGAAGTCACCTGTGCTACTGCCTGAGAGATAACTAAAAGTAAGTATATAATAAGTAATTTAATCTTCAACATTATTGTATAATTGATTTTGGGGCAAAGATACAAAACTATTAGCAATTAGCAATCAAGATATTGTTTTTTTAGTCCACTCCTGTTAATTCTCCTACTTTCTCTCCAAATCGTCCTTTCCCTTCCAAGCAGTCCCACAACTTCAAACAATAAAAAAGAGCAATTCTTTATCAGAATTGCTCTTTATAAGAAGGCGGCGACATACTCTCCCACGTGACCGTAGTACCATCTGCGCTAAAAGGTTTAACTGCTCTGTTCGGAATGGTAAGAGGTGAGACCTTTGACTATAACCACCTTAAATCGTTTTAGGTAAGAGGTAAGAGGTAAAAGATAAGAGCTTTTTAAAACTCCTTTTTGTATCTTAACCTAAAATACCAATTCCTAATCATATTTTTAACATATAGGGATAAAAAACATATTTTTAACTAACAACTTCTTAAGAGATTGATAATTGATAAAACATAAGTAGTATTACACTTTCTTACTTCTTATCTCTTAACTCTTATCTATAAAAAAGAATGCTGCGCGAAAAGTCTACGGGTGATTAGTATTACTCGGCTATGATGTTACCACCGTTACACCTGTAACCTATCAACGTGGTCATCTCCCACGACCCTTAAAAGAAATCTCATCTTG